>NZ_JARFNJ010000005.1:0-423298 GCF_029167165.1 Sphingomonas pollutisoli | reverse complement strand
AACGCTGCGCGCGATCACCTCGGAATGCTGCGCGCCATCAAATCGGAATGGTGCGCGCGATCACCCCGGAATCCGCACCTACCGGCTGTGTCCCAATCCGTCCGACAATGATCCTGCCATGCGCCTGACCTTCGATGAGGATGGCAATTTGCCGTGCTGTCCTATGAAGTACAGCGGCTGGCGCACCGAATACCAAGACCTCCGAGACTCCGACGCTCGCCTTGATGCTCGTATGGCCGCCCACTCGCGGCGTTTGGAAGCGCAATGGGAGGCCGAACGGGCGGCATACGAACGCCACAACAGGCAGCGTCCCCAGACTGCCGAACAAGGGAGTGCGGCATAATGGCGCTCTTTGGCGGCCTCTTCGGCCACGATCAGGTCTCAGCCCGTGCTGCGGGCAAGTTTCAGGACACCCCGGCGCAACCCCTCCAGCTCCCGCAGGCCCCGCCATCTGTCTCTATGGGCTTCATGCCAACCACTACCGCTCCCACAACCGATCCGGCCTCACGGCTCCCACAGGCCCCTCCAAGGCGCCCCGGAGCCTTCGACAAGGACCACTATCAACAGACCATGCTCGCCCTAGCAGCGGGGTTCTTCGGCTCACAGAACTTCGGGGAGGGGCTCGGTAAGGCCGCTGAAGCAATCTATGCGGGCAACGCCGACGCCCGCCAGCCCCTCAAGTCCACTTTCGGGGGGCCGGACGACTCCTTCCGGATCAGCACGGACCCGAGGACCGGACAGCAGACCGTGGAGGCCGTACCGGCTTTCCAAGATTATCTGAGGGCGAAGGCGGAAGCCGCCGCTAAGGCGAAGATCAAGCCGGTCCCCGCAAGGGACAGCTTGGACGCTCAAGGGCGCCTCGCGGCCGTCGTCGGCGCCTTGCCTCCCAAGGATCAAGCGGCAGCATGGTCCGAGGGCCGCGCCCGGCTTCTCGGCATGGGCTATGAGGGCATCCCGGAGACCTACAGTCCCGCGTACACCCGCTTCGGCGGCACGGTTCCCGCAATGAACGGCTTGGCCCTCGCAGGGCAACGCGCCGGGGAAACCGCACGGCACAATGGCGTCATGGAGGGCCTCACGGCCGCTAGGGTCCACCAGACCGACCAGCGAATTGCGATCAGCAAGGCCAAGGGACCGGGCAAGCCCAAGGGCAAAATCTCGGCCGCCAACTCCGACCTTTCGTATCTCGCACAATAAGAAGACAACATGAGCGACGCTCTCAAAGAACGCATTAACCTCCTCATGATCGGGGAGGCTCAACACAAGCTGCGGCCGGAACATCAAGCCGAGCTGGATAGCTACCGCCGCCAAGGCCTCGCACGTGGCGCCGCATCGGACCAATCGGCAACCCCGCAAGGCTCCGGCGGGGCCCTTGAGACCAACTCGGCCCGCGACAAGGCCAGATCGCAATTCTCGGTGATCGACCGCCTACAGCCCGCCGTTGATCGGGTCCGACACCTCCAGAACACTACGCTGTCAAAGCAGGGCCTTGGAGCCCTTGCCGAGTACAATCCCTTCGACTCTGGCAATCAGGCCTATGACGCGGCCGTTGCCAATCTGACCGCTTTGGCCCGTCCTGCCACCCGCGTAGCCGGGGAGGGAAGCATGTCGGACTTCGAGTCCAAGATTGCCACCGCAACGCTTCCGGGGCGCTACCACTTCGACAGTTACAACAATGAAGCGTTGGACGGTCTGCAACGGCTGATCGACAGCGGACGCAAGACTGCCTCGCAGCAGCTCGGGGTTCCGATCGCATCCCGCCAAAACCCGCAGCTCCCCAAGGCCCCGCCACGCCCCGGCGGCTCCTCGGCGGACTCCCTGCGCCGCAGATACGGATTGAAATAAGCACATGGCAGACATCAACCGTATCCGGGCCAACGTCGGCTCCATGATCGACCAAGGGGCCCCTGAGGCGGACATTGAGACCTACTTGGCCTCCGAGAACGTCAAGGCGGAAGACCTCCACGCCCCCCGCATGTCCAAGGATGACGACAGGGCCTACGCGGCCCTAGCGGCCAACCCGAAGTCCACCGCAGCGGACCTCAAGAGCTTCGTGCGCCAGCGGGGTTTGACCCTCCGTGACGAAGACGTGGCCGCGTTCATTGACGCTCGCGACACCAAGCATTCCAAGGTGGCCCATAGGGTTCGCTACGAGGGCCTTCCGGAGGCTCCACCGCCCGGGGCGCTCACCAACTCCATCGCCACCATAACTCAGGCCGTGGACGGCTTGGTGCCCGGCGCCTCTCGGAACCTCTGGGGCGCCATGTCCACCGCAAGCAACGCGGCGAACGCGGCAGTCGGCAAGGAGAAATTCGATCCCGGCGCGGCCTTCGCGGAGGGGGAGGAGGACCGGGACATCCTCGGGGAGACCTTCGCGGCGGAACATCCCAACATCAGCGCAGCATCCAAGGGCGTAGGCATGGCGGGGAGCTTGTTACTTCCGCAAGCCAAGCTCTTTCAGGGTTCCAAGGTCCTAGCGGGAATGGGCAACGCGGCCTTGAACGGCGCGGGCTACGGGGCGCTCTCAGGGGCCCTCAACGACACCGGGGACGGACGCTTGAGCAACGCAGCTCTCGGCGGGGCCTTCGGTGGCGTGCTGGGCGGTGGAGCCGTCCCGGCGCTCCATTCTGCGGCGGCCTTCATCCCTGCGGCCCGGCGGAACATTCCGGGGCTGGACACTGCTGCAAGGGTCCTCGGGAACATCCCCAAGCGCCTCACCGGGCGGCCCTTGGAACAGCCGGGGCAGGCGGCACGGACACAGGCCGAACGCATCCTCGCCAAGGAGCTGCCTCAGAGCAACATAGCGACCGGCATGGGCTCCGGTTCCGTCCCAGCAACTCCCGCCAACATTCAAGCGGAGGTGGCCCGCAGGCAAGCTCTTGGAGTCCCTGCGATGCCCATGGATGTCTCGGAGAAGGGCCGCCGGGTGACAAGCTGGGCCCTCCAGGGAGCCGGTCCGGCAACCACAAGGGTCCGTGAGATGCTCATGGCCCGACAGGCCGGCATGGGAGGCCGTGTCCGGGATCATATCCAAGCCGAGCTAGGGCCGGCGGTTGACCCGGTAGCGGCCGTGGAAGGCATCAACGCCCGTGCGGCGGCGGCTTCGGCTCCGGGGTATCGCGAGGCCTATGCGCAGCCGGTGAAAATCACCGATCGTATGGCGTCAATCATGCAGACCCCGGCGTTCAAAGAGGCAGTTCCGCAGGCTGTCCGCAATATCCTCAACGCGCAGCGCGACCCGCACGCTTTGGGCTTCAGGCTACACGGCGACGGCTCAGTCATGGCAGGCGAGACGCTTTCCACCGAGGGCTTCGACCAAGTCATCAGGGCCATGCAGGACAACGCTAGGAGCGCAATGGACACCTCGGGCATGTTCCCGAGGAACACCACTAACTCGGTCCACATCAACAATCGCGCCCGAGACCTTCGGGGCCAGCTCGCCGAACACAACGAACCCTATCGGGACGTCACGGCGAACTATGCGAACGAGATGGCTATCAGGGACGCTCTGGAGGCCGGCCAGGGCGTGGCGAACCTCTCGGGCCATGAGATTGCCGGACAGATGCGCCACATGCCTCCGCACGCTCAAGAGGCGTGGATGACAGGTGCCCGCACGGCCTTGGCAGACGACGCGGCCCAAGCGGGGCTCCGGCCGGGCACCAACGTGGCCCAGCGGACCCGCCAGTCCCTCGGGCTCTCCGGGGCAGGCCAAGCGGCAGCTTATGGTGACTTAGGGAAGCAACACGCCTTGGAGGCGATGTCCGGCAACCCCGGCGTCATCTCCCGGCTGGACGATCGGCTGGAAGGAGAGGACCAAGCGTACAAGTCCTTCGCGGAGACCTTCGGGAACTCAAAGACGGCTTCAAGGCAAGCGCTCGACCGATCGCTGTCCGGCTCCTCGCTAGGCCCCGTGGCCCGTGTGGTGCGCGGGGACCTTGCGGGGGCACTGGTGGACGTTCTGTTCCACGGTAATCCCAAGGGAACGCTGCGGTTCAAGCAGGACGTGCAGGACCACGTTGCGGACATCATGTCCTCGTCTGATCCTCGCAGCATGGGAGAGGCGATGTCGTCCATCATCGAGAGGGCCCAGCGTGACGCCCGGTTCGCTCACGTCCTCAATCGGGCGGCAATCAATCCCTCCAAGCTGATCGCGCTCCACGCGGCGGCGCTGGATGCGGACCCGCTTGTCCGGAACGATGACGGCGACCTTGTGCAGCCCGGCCCCTTGCCGCTCCCTGAGTATCTGAGCGGCCAGTAAGGCATCTAGAGACCCTCGGCCCTTCCCATCTCGGAGGGGCTGGGGGCTCCTGCCTGACGGGCGGTCTTCCCTTTTGTTCCGTATTTGTTCTATATTATCGGGATGTCCAGAGTCGCCCCTAATTCCGCCCTCGTGTCCACCGCTATGGACGCCATCGCCACCGCGCCCGGCTGGGCCCGTGTCGGATTGACGTTCGGTAACGAGAGGCTTCGAGAGGCCGCCCTTGCAGAGCTTGCTACGGCGGTTGCGGAGAGGCTGGAGAACCCCGAGGTGCCGCCGGACCCTAATCAGCTCCGGTTAGCCCTGTAACCGTTAAATCCGGCACGTGCTGAGCAGCGGGTCATTTTTTCAGGCTGCAATGGCCCGCACGTTCCTCGACGACCCAGAACGTGGCGAGTCGCCGGGCTTCGGTCCCCTCGGCCTGTGCGGATGCCGCTGTCTCGTTGGCGTCCTCGTCGTCCGTTGCGATGCCGTCCGAAAGGATATCGTTGCAGGCCATGTGGACAGCCTCCGCAACATCCCCGGCGGGGTCCGGCGAGGTGGATAACGCCTTGCCCCATTTCTCGATGCAGATTTGAGCGTCGGCTGAAAGGTGCGTTACGGTGGGATCGGTTGCGGCGCACCGCTCCGGGTCATAGGCTGGAGAATTTGAACAGGACGCTAGAACGGCCGCAGCGACAGCTAGAGAGGCTACAAGGCGCATGTGGGCTCCTTGGACGGGCATGAAAAACCCCCGGCTCTATGAGGGAGCCGAGGGTCAAAGAGCTAGTCCAATTATGCCGCGAGCCGCAGGGCTTCCGCATCGTCAAAGGTTAAGGCTATCGCTTGAACTGGATGACCTTGTACGCTGCGGTCCGCCTGTTCGATCAGGAAGTAATCGCCCATCCAGTGGGCCTGTCCATCTTCCAGCGCGATCGTATCTATTGAAGTGTCGTGGGCCTTAAGGGTCTCAAGGTCCCAGAGGCTCAAGACCACGTTCTGCATGGGCGCCCCTACGGCCCCCTCATCTTTCTGCAACACGACGAACACGCCGTCCCCCATCGGCTCCGCAAACCCGTCCGCTAGTTCGATTGCGGGGAATGCAAAGCTCTCGTTCGTAACCATTCAAGTACCCCTCCGATAAAACACCGCCGTGGCCCCCCACGGATCACAGCGTTCGCATCGTATTGCACGGCTCTTGATCCGGTACAAGCCAAGGTACATAGCGGGGGCGGTTTCGAGCTTATTAGCCTAGATATCACGCCATTTCTGGGGGCTTGAGGTGCAGTCCAGCCCTGTCCACCAACCCTTCATCTCGGGGTGTCTCCCAACCCCTCAAAAACCGTTGTTTCCTCGGCGCTTGGGGGTTGCCGGTTGTCTCAATCCGTCTCAATCTGTCGCCATCAAACGCGCGCTTCGTGGGGGCATTTTGGGGGCAGCGATTCAAAACGTTGGGGGCATCGCTTGACGGGGGCACCGCCGCCGGCACCGGCGAAGAAAACCGACAAGCTCTCCGCGCTGGCGTGCCAGAAGGCGGCGCCGCGCGAGAAGCCCTACAAGCTTTCGGACGGCAGGGGCCTCTACCTGGAGGTGCTGCCGAGCGGCGTCAAATCGTGGCGCTGGAAGTATCGGATCGGTGCCAAGGAAAAGCGGCTGGTCTTCGGCACGTTCCCCGATGTGAAGCTGAGCGAGGCGCGCGAACTGCGCGAGGACGCGGCGCGGCAGCTACGGCAGGGGATCGATCCCGCGGTTCACAAGGTGCAGCGGGCGGCCGAGCATGCGGCGAGGGCGGGCAGCACCTTCGAGACGGTCGCGCGCGACTGGTACGCGAGCCAGGCGCCGACGTGGTCCAAGCGCTACGCGAAGATCGTGATAGACAGTCTCGAGAAGGACGTATTCCCGAAGATCGGCAAACTACCGATTCGCGACGTGACGACGCCGCTGGTGCTCAAGGTGCTGAGGCCGATCGAACAGCGGGGCGCGGTCGAGACGGCGCATCGCGTGCGCCAGCGGATCTCCGAGGTCTTTGCGATGGCCGTGGGCAGCGGCATTGCGGACAGCGATCCAGCGGCGATCGCGGGCAAGGCGCTCGGCAAGGTGCGCAAGCGCCAATTTCCCGCCGTGCGCTCGATCGCGGCGGCGCGAGAGGTGCTCGAACTGACCGAGGCCCAGCCGGGGCACCCATTGACCAAGCTGGCCTCGCGGCTGTTGGCGCTGACCTCGGTGCGCTCGCAGATCGTGCGTGGTGCGATTCGCTCGGAGTTCGAGGATCTCGACGGCGCGGAGCCGCTCTGGCGCGTGCCGGCGGCGCGCATGAAGCTCATCCAGGAACGCAAGGACGATCCGGCGATGGAGTTTCTCGTGCCGCTGTCGCGCCAGGCCGTGGACGTGCTGAAAGTCGCGATGACGCTTTCCAACGGACCGCTGATCTTTCGCACGGTGCGCCTGGCGCGCAAGCCGATCAGCGACTCGACGATCAGCAAGGCGTATCGCGACGCGGGCTTGTCGGGAAAGCACGTCCCGCACGGCTGGCGCTCGTCGTTCTCGACCATCATGAACGAACTGGCGGAGGCGAAAAACCGCGTCGGCGATCGCGCGATCATCGACCTGATGCTCGCGCACGTTCAGCAGGGCGTCGAGGCGACGTACAACCGCGCGGCATATATGCCCCGCCGCCGCGAGATCGCGCAGGAGTGGGCGGACATGCTGACCGAGGGGCTTGCACCGCCCGAGTCGCTGCTCGACGGGCCGAGGCAGCGACCCAATCCGGTGCGGCACGATGAGCGGCGCATCCGTGGCTCGTCAGGCGCGCCTGCTGACCAAAAAACTAGCCGCTGAGCTTTCCGGTAAAAAGCGTGGTCCTGATCGCCGCGTAATCCGCCACAGCGTCGACGAGAATGAGCCCGACGCGAAGCCGTGGCGGCCGATCGGCGACGGCACGCGCGACGGCGCGCTCGGTTGGATCGACTGCATGCTGGAGGTGGCACGCGACTTCGACGATCTGGAACGGCGAAAGGGCGGCGGTCGCCCGCTAGGTGGGACCGGGATCGTGGTGCTCGAGGTGCTGCTCGGTCGGCGCGGGCGAAAGCGTGTGCCGATCGATTTCAAGACGGGCGAGCTCTACCCGATGATCGACACGATCGCCCAGGCGGCGAACCTGTGCCGCGTCACCGTTGTTCGTGCGCTCGCCCGCCTGAAGGCGCATGGCTTCCTTCGTTGGGTCCGGCGAAGCAAGAAGACCGACAAGGAGGGCGAGTTCGCGCCGCAGCGCGTCCAGACCAGCAACGCCTATTATTTCGATCCAGGCGCCCTCCCGAAGGCGGTGCGCATCCGACTGCGCCAGCTGTTCGACCGCAAGCTGCGCGCCATCGAGCGGCGAAACGGTGCCCCGCCCACTGGCCCGACAGCACCGCCAAAGCCGTCATACTCGCCGCTTCGCGCTGCGCTCGAAGCGTTCGGCGACGCCGTCGACCTTGTCGAGCACGGGAGTTTACCAAGTTCACCCGCTATCCCGGCCTAGGGGTAATGATGAGGAATTGCTCCGCAATGCGTTGAAGGAATGGGATCGCAGGGGCGATCCCATGCACCAATCTCTGCTCCCCCGGCCGCATCGGCCCGCCCCACGCACCCGACAGCCAAGACCCGGCTGTCGGAGCGCGGCGGCTTGCGCCGCCCCGGGCTCGGCGAGGGGGAGGATCACGATCCGTGCCAATCGGGTTCGGCCGGTCGCCCAGCCGCGCCGTCGATCACGCGATGGTCAGATCCGCGGCCCAGCGCTCGAGGACAACCCGCCGACGCTCCAACTGATCGCTGCGGTTGTATGCGGCCTCCACCTTCGCCTCGCGGCCATCGTCACGCTTGAGCGTGTGGCCGAGCGCGCGATCGATCACGTCGCGCTCGCCCGGCATCGTTTCGTTCATCACTGTGCTGAATGTAGCGCGCCAGCCGTGCGGGACGTGCCGCCGGGCGTAGCCGGCGCGATCGTACAGGTCGCCGATCGCGCCCTCGGCGAACGGCAGGTCGCCGCGCGCGCCAGGGAAGATGAGCTCGCCGCCGCCGGCGATCGCGCGCGCGGCGCGCAGGATCTCTACCGCCGCCGGCGCAAGGGGCACCAGGTGATCATTCGCCGCGTCCTCTTTCTTGGCGCGCGCGAGTTTCATGCGCGCCGCCGGCACGCGCCAGAGCGGCGCCAGCCCGTCGAGATCCTCGATCTCGGACCAGCGCGCGCCGCGCAGCGCGTCCAGGCGTACGGCCGTCAGGGCCAGGAAGCGTGAGGCAAGGCGAACGATCGGCCGGCCGGGCGCGCGGTCGCACGCATCGAGGAGCGCGCGCGCGTCGGCGATCGTCAGCAGCGCGGGCTGGCGCCGCCGGCGTGGCGCGGCCGCGAGCGCCGCGGCGACCGGCTTCGCCGGATTAGCGGTGGCCTGGTCGTGCGAGATCGCGAAGGCGAAGATCGCCTCGATGCGCTGGCGCAGCCGGCGGGCCGTCTCGATTCGGCCGCGCGCCTCGACGACTTCCAAGAGCTCGCGCACGTCGGAGGCGCTGATCTCATCACAGGGGAACGCGCCGATCGGCGCGAACACGTCGCGCTCGAGGCTGGCGAGCACGTCGGCCGCGTGCGTTTCGGTCCAGCCGGACTGGCGACGCGCGTGCCAGGAACGCGCGACCTGCTCGAACGTCATTAGCGCCGCCGCCACCGCCGCCGGTGACGTCGGCTTGATACCGCGCGCGATCTGCTCGCGCGCCACCTCGAGGTGGCCGCGGGCCACGTTTAACGAGATCTCGGGGAAGCTGCCGATCGTCAGCAGCTGCTCGGCGCCGGCAAGCCGGTACTTGAGCCGCCACGTCGCGCGGCCGCTCGGGGCGACATGCAGGTGCAGCCCGCGCTCGTCGAACATCTTATAGGCGCGCAAACGCGGCCGCGCGGCTTTCACCGCGGCGTTGGTCAGCATAGTGAGGATCCTAGATCAGCGTCGTCGCGCGTTTCGCGGAGGGAGTGAGGCTCATGAGCAGGGCGGCCACTAAGCCGTTCAGCGCTAGCCCAGCCCGCCTACAAAAACTTTGCTGGACGGCAAAATAACGCTTGAACTTTGCCGGGCGGCAAACTATTTGCCGGTTAGCAAACATTCCCGCGTCGGCGCGTTATATGTTGAAGCGGGATAGATTTGTCGGTTCGCTAGAGGAGGCCACCGTGAACCAATTCGGAAACATGCTGCGACAGGAGCGTAAGGAACGGAAAATGACCTTGGGCGATCTCGCCCGCAAGCTGAAGTTAAGCGTCCCGTATTTAAGCCAGATCGAGACCGGTGCTAAGCCTGTCCAAGACGAACTGGTTGATACGGTAATACATGAGCTTGGTCTCATCGGAGACGACGTCAATCGTATCCGCCGTGCCGCAGCTTTATCTATGTCTGACTATGCGATTCGGCTCAAGAGTGGGGCCAGCGCCGAAGACAGGGTTCTGGCATCAACGCTTGCGAGTGGCTTTGCTCGCCTGTCGCATGAAAAGAAAGAGCAATTACGCCGCATCATGGAGGATGAAAGTCGTGGATAATGGTCGAATAGTCGCGCCGCGATCGCGGCGCGAAGTAGAACTGACGGCTTTCTCTGTCCGATCAGGTCTCGGTTTGTCTCCCGGCGGCCGGGTCTCTATGCAACCTCTGCTCGAGGAGACCCTCTATGAGGTTATAGACGGCTATGACTTTCGTGTCCGATCCGATCGAGACATGCGCGGGTTGTATGGTCTGACCGATGAGCGCGATCCGATCATCTATTTGAGCTCGAGCGTTTACAGCGCTCTTGAGCGTGGAGAGGGGCACGCACGAATGACTGCGGCTCACGAATTCGGGCACCTCATGCTCCATTGCGGACTTCCGACCTACCGTGCGTTCTCCGACCAGTATGAGCCGCTCTACGATCCGGAACGCCAGGCAAATATTTTTGCCGCCGCCTTCTTGATGCCGGAAGCTTCCTTCCGCCGCTGTGCGACCGCACGAGAAGCGATGCGGAAATTCGGCGTGAGTCTCGACGCCGCGACTTGCCGGGCACGGAAGCTGCAACACAAATTTCTGCCAGATCGTCCGATCCTTTCGATCGGCAAGAAAAAGGGGTCCAGCAAGCGCCGAACCCCTTTCTAAGCCCTGATCAGAACGCGGCCCCTGAGATGGGTGAGCGATCCTAACCGGACCCTGTGACAAGGTGCGAGATAATCGCATTCGGTTAAGGACGCAAGAACATCGGGCCGCCGGGAGACACATTGTGACCTCCACTCCTGCCCCTGAGGGTAAGAAGTGGGTGTTCGTCAAGTGGATCACCCGGGATGGGAAGCGCGTCTATGCCAGCTGGTATGGCAAGAAGGCGTTTCGGATCCTGGTTGACGCTGCCTAACAGCACCCAGTTTCTCACCTGATTCTCCAAACAGGCCGCGCTCTCAAAGCGCGGCCTGTGGCTCCCACGTGAGCAGTTTCCTTAACCAGCGCTCTCAGCGCGAACGAAAGCTACCATCATGTCTGCATACTTCGAGACCACGCAACCAAAGCAGCTTCTCGCTGACTTCGACTCGGCAATTAAAATCGGCAACGCCAAAGGTGGCATCACTACATGGAAGAAGCTGGTAAGCGGATATTACACCCATACTTCCAGCCAGTGGGAAAACGAGGCGTTCTTTTTGCCAGCAATATCAGCGAATCGTCTGACGTTTAATATCGTCAAACCGAACAGCAAATCTATCACTACCGTGGCATACGCTTATTATCACGGGCATATCATAGAGACGATGCTAAGCCACTTCGATAAGCAGTTTACCGTAGGCTCAGCAACAGCCCTCCAAGCACCCGGTGATCGCCTGTCTTAATCGGAAATCCCGGTCCAGCAGCTTTATGTACGTGCGGCGCGGCGGACAATCCCTCCGCCGCGTCGCGCGGAAAGTGACGCTTTCCTGCGGTGTTCCAGCGGTATCGGCCTGGGGCCATACCCCAGCCGATACCCCCACCGCTTCTCAGTTTCGGACGACGAGTTCGCCGGCGCGCAAGCCGCGGCCGGCGCTTGCCGAGCCGACCGTATAGGTCGTCTCGATGTCCGACAGGTTAAAGCGCGCGAACACGGCGCGCGCGCCGGGTGTGTCGTTGAGCGACAGGATGAACCTGCCGGCGATGCCGGCGAGTTGGTCGGCCAGGCGCTCGAAATCCGCGCGCTCGAACCCGTCGCCGTAATCGGCCTCGCAGTTCCAGTAAGGCGGATCGAGGTAGAACAGCGTGTCGGCGGCATCGTAGCGCCGGATGACGTCGGCGTAGGGCAAGCACTCGATCGTCACGCCGGCGAGCCGTTCGTGGATCTCGGGCAGATATTCGCGCAGCTTGGTCACGTCGAAGCGGCCGGGCGAGCGCGTCACCCCGAAATTGCGCCCCGTAACCTTGCCGCCGAACGCCAGCTTCTGAAGGTAGAGGAAACGCGCTGCGCGCTCCAGGTCGGTCAGGGTGTCCGGGTTCACCGCCATGAGCCGCTCGAAGTCGGATCGGCTGGTAAGCTGCCACTTCAGCGTGTCGATGAACGCCTCGTAATGGCGCTGGAGGATCCGAAATAGCGTCGCGACGTCGCGCGAGAGATCGTTGATCACCTCGACGGGTGCGGCCTGGTGGCGCTTGAGGAAGATGCCGCCCATGCCGACGAACGGCTCGACATAGGTACGGTGCGGCGTTTCGCCGATCAGGCCGACCAGGTGTCGGGCCAGGTTGCGCTTGCCGCCCAGATACGGCGCGGGGGTACGTACAGCGATGGAGCCGGTCATGATGTCCTTTGTGGGGGGAAAGGCACGTCGGCTAGGCGCGCGAAACGACCGCCGATCGGCGCGATCGGCGGGGCCGTGGCGAAGGCCACGGATCTTGTGGGCGCCATCGGCACCGAAAACAGGAGGGTGGCCTTCGGGGGAATGCTGGGCGGTACCCGGCGGCTATACCGCCTGGTACCGGGCGGCTAGCCGCGCAGAGCCAGGCAACTGCGCCCTACGTATTCCCCCGAAGGGTCTTCTATTCCGCAGGCCACCCGGCGAACCGGTGACCTGACTGACCGCGCGCGCGCGGGTTCGACCTCCCGGCTAGGACCGATCGAACGACTGACCTATGCCAGCGCTGTCCCCGCACGTCGAGAGTGCTTCAGCGCGCCGGGCAGTTCGCCGGCGCGACGCCCGTCTCGAAGACTGCATGCGTGCATGCATCCTGCTGCATGTTCGCGCCGGCGCGGGCGTTCGCGCGCGTCACCGCCGCGATCGCCTCGCCGAAGCGCGTCAGCACCGTATCGAGCCAGCCCTTGTCGACCAGGACCAGCACCCCGGTTTCCGGCTTGCCGATCGGTCGCAGATGTTCGGTGGCGGTAAGCTCAGCGCTGCGCGTCGGCAGCGTCGGCCGCTCGGTTCGCGCGATCGATGAGGGCGTCGAGGGATGCTGACAGGCGGCGGCTGTCAACGCGAGCGGGAGCAGCGCCAGCAGGCGCGTCCGGGAGAACATCGATCGCATGGTGCATATCCTCGATCTTGGATTGGGCGAACGCGGTCGCGTCCTGGTTGGTGCGTGCGGCGGCCGCGCCGATCGCGCCGGCCGCCGCCTGCGCGGCGCGCTCGTCATGGCGGGCATCGGCGACGGCGGCGCTGTGCGCGGCAGTGACCTTCGTGGCGATCTTGGCCGCCCCGTCCGCTTCGCCGCGGCTGTAGATCCAGCAGTAGACGCCGGCGACCACGACCGCGGCGGTCGCGACATCGAGGACGATCGCGACCGGCTTGCTGAGCCACGCCGGCGCGGCTCGGCCGAGCAGCCGCAAGGCGAGCGTCGCGATCACGACCGGGCCTCCGCCGGTGCCTGGCGCCAAAGGCGCACGACGATCGGCAGTACGGCCGCGAGCACGCCGACGATCGGCGGCACTGCGGGCCGCACCTCGGGCGGCAAGGCGTCGAGCATCTGCTGGATGACGCCCGGGTTGGCGACGATCGCGGTGACGATCATGCCGCCGGCGAGCGCCAGCCGCGCCGAGGCGAGCTTCCACCAGCGCTTCGCGTCATCGATGAGCCAACGGGACAGGTCGATCTTGAGCATCGTGGATCCCCTCAGATGCCGGTCAGGCACATCGCGCGCTCGCGCTCGCGCCGCTTGGCGAGACCGGCGACGACGACCAGCCGGCCGTTCACCCGCGCCTTGTTCCAGGCGAGCATCGCGTCGCAGCCGCCGCGCCAGTCGCGCGCGTTGAACTTCCGCGCGATCGTCGATTTGCAGAAGGCGGCGACGCCGATGTTGAACGCGGTCCGCGTCGCGGCCGCGAGCTGGTAGCGCCGGTCGGCGAGCGTCGGCGTGCAGGCGAGCACGCCGCGCAGGTGCGTCTCGGCATCGCCGGCGAGCTTGGCATGGCAATAGGCATCCGAGCGCCGCACGCCGACGCGGACCTCCGGGCCGGTATGGCCGAAACACTCGGTCGGGATCTTCGCGATATCGAGGTAGCCGACATTCGCCTTGCCCTCGTCCTGCTCGAGCGCGGGTGTCGCGATCGCGAGCGTCGCGACCGCGACAGCACTGAGAGCACCGGCGATCGCGCGTGCGAACGCCGGCGTTGTGTTCGCCGCCATTGTTGATCTCCTTACGAGGTGGCCGCCTCATCGGCGGCGGGTTCGGTCTCGGTCGCGCGGATTGCGCGGCGAACGCCGGCCGAGCCGTGGATCAGCAGCGCCGTCTCTAGGCGCATGATCTGTTCGCGGTTCGCCTGCAGATCGGCTTGGAGTTGGGTGATCCGCGGCTCGAGGAAGAACCGCCAGACGATGCCGGCGACGGCGAGCCACATCGTCGTGGCCGCCGCCCAGCCCGCTCCGAAGGCAAGCGCCAACAGTCCACCGGACGAGCCGGTGTAATCGAGATCGCGCATGCAGCTTTCCTCGGTGAACGCACTGCGGATTGGCGCCCGCGCAGCGTCTAATCGGATACAAACGATAAGGGGGATACCATCATGACGAACGTGCCGCTTCGCGAACACGGAACCGCTGCAGCTATCGCGGAGCGTATGCTGTGGACGATCGTTGCGATCGTCTTCGTCCCGCCGATGTTGCTGTTCGCGCTCGTTGTGCTGCGAGGGGCCGACGATGCGGCGATTTACGATAAGTATTGAGCCTGCACTGACCCGGAAGTCATAAGCGTGTCTGGCTGGGGTGGCCGTGTGGGGTAGACAAAAATTCTGAGCCGCGATCTTAAGCCAGCCGGAATATACAGCGCTAGCCGCCAATGCTCGTCATGCCCTCAAGAGGGTCGAGTTCGCGCTTGCCCGGACTCGCGGGCGCTGCTGTGATTGCCAGTCATCAATCTTTCGTACGCCACGCGCGGCGTCAGCCGATTTAAGATGACATACTTGCGAAAGGGAGAGGCATGCCGGACAAGCTGGAAAGGATTTTTGATGAAATTTGCAGAGCCTTAGAGAACGGCTTTGCATACATCGCAATATCGGTTTTATTTTCGATACCAGATATATGTTCTGCAATGGAAAAAGAGCCTGGCCACGAAAGATATCGTAAAATCATGGAGCGTTATCAAGCTTGGTGCGAACAATACGTTCGTGATAGCCTGATGCCGATGCAGCCTTCTGATCTTTGGGCTATCCGTGGGGGTTTGGTTCACAATGCAAATCCCGTAGCGCATGCCAAGAGTAGGCACAGAAAAATAGCATTTATATTGGATGCCAAATGTATTCAGATAAATGGAATTATGACATCGATCGAAACTTCAAATCAACCCGCGATCGCGATGATACCCTGTCACATGGTTTATGAAGCAATGTATGGCGCTACTGAGATATGGTGGAAAGAGAAATCAAGCGATCGCATAGTGCTTTCATCCCTCAAAGATTTAATCGCTTATAGAACGGATGTTCCAGGACATATGCTCGGCGTACCTGTAATCATGTAGAATTTGCAAGTGAAGCCGTAGCTAGCCCTCGGTCGCTCTCGCAATTATTTACCGGTTCAAGGAACCGTCATCGTCACATCGAGAAAGCGCTGGTCGGTGAGCGGCGGGACGAGGCCAGCATCACCACCTGTCCCGACATCGGCGACCTTGAGCATCCGTGTGTTGCGGGGCACCGCATACTTGAGACCGGTCACCTGATCGTCGAAGCCGGCGGACATGCTCGGGAACGCCGGCAGGGTGGCAATGACGGCCCCCGTATCATCGTTCTGCAACTGGAAGGTGACCGGCTGGCCATTGCCGCCGCCGGCTGATTTGCCCGCGTGTATCCCTTCAATGACAGCGCCCGGTACGACCTTGAGCCTCGATCGCTTGCCAGTCGGGTTTGCGGTACCGCCAGAGCTTGGAAACGAGTAGAAGTTGAAACGAACGGTTATTCGCCGACGCGGAGGAGTGCCGCCCTTGGCGCCAGTGCCAGACCCCGCCGGATTGAGGAGCGTTGCGGCAATCATCATGTCCGGTGCGTCGTATTTGTCGCTGTTGGTCGTCAGGCCGAACAGCACGTTGGCGGCGACGGTATCGTCGATCTTGACGATACCCGCTGAGTTGGCGCCCCACTTCACGAGATCGTGGATGTCCTTCGACACGGTAGCGCCGCCACCGATCGACAATATCGGCGCACCAGTCGACAGGACGGGTGCAACAGCAGCCGCGCTGAAGGAAACCGTCAGAGGCTCATCATAGGTACCGATCCGGTTCCAGCCACCACCAGAGATATCCACCTTGATCGCGTTGTCGCCGAGCGCGAACGTGGTGCGATACCCTCCAACCACAGAGGCGGTGTTGACGCCCAGCAGCTTGACGCGACTGCCGATGTTCGCGCCGATCGCTTTTAGCACCTTCGCCCGGTTGGTGCGGAACTCAATTCGCACGCCTTCGATCAGGAAGTCGTTGATCTGCCCGGTGCCGTCGCCGCCGATACTCAGCAGGTAGGCGCTTTCGTCGGCGACAAAAGTCAGCCCGCCGACCGATCCGGCCGTGTGCGTGGGCGGAGTGTAGCCGGTGATGCCGGTCGAGGCCGCGTTTGCGGTTTCGGATACGAGATACGTCCCCGTTCCGCCGGTGCCGGTGATAAACGCGACGACGCGGGTCGGGGGCTTTGCTCCGGTTCCGGCAGGGATGCCGTTCCCGACAAGCTCCTGTCCCAAGACGATCGCGCCGCTGGTGATGTCCGATACCGTGAGGACGAAGCCCACGATCGCGCCCGTGAAGCTTGCGTTGCCCGCGCCCCCCAATGTTCCATCGGCATCGGCCGTGTATCGCACGCCGTCATAATGCACCGCCTTGCCGGCGGTGACGGGAAGGCCAGGCGACCACATGGTGACGTTGTTGAAGTTGTCGATGATGATTGAGCCGCCGACATGGGTCAGCGCTCCACCGCGAACGAAATCGTACACGTTGCCGGTGCCAAGCTCCCAATGGCAGTCGGTAAACGTGTGATTGACCGCCTGAGCGTTCGAGCAGGCGAGAACCTTGCGCTGGTTCTGCGCGCGACACGAATAGAACGAGTTTTCCGATCCATTGCTGGTGCCGATGACGGTGAAGACATCGCCGTTATTGGCGAGCGTTGCGCCGCTATACGAATACCAGACGTTGCGGTTGGTCCATGCCTGCTGCGGGTTGCCGTCTGAGCCCCAGCCGGATTGGCGCAGGCCGTGGATGCGCTCGGTGGTCAGGTTGCGCGCGTCCATGATGAAGCGAACGTCGCTGATCTCCCAGAACAGCAGCTTGCGCGCCTGAGACGCTTGACCGGCGCCGCTATAGCCGTCGTGGACGTAGAAGTCTGTGATGCCGCCGACCGCAGTCGGACGAAAGACGAAGCCATAGGCAAAGCCCGCCTCGCTGGCGATTCTCCACCCTCGGATCGTCGCCGCGTTCGTAGTCCATTGGCCAAGGAAATTGTTGACGGTGACGACGTAGAAGGCGGTCAGCCGCATCGGGTAAGCCGTGAAATTGCCACGGCTCATGCAGAAGTTGATGCAGTCCAGCACGCCTTGGGTGTCGTCAGTCCCGCTTTCGGGTTTCTCCGGGTTGTAATCGCCCAGCGAGCCGAACTGCTGCGGCTGCGCGCCGCCCACGTCGCAGACCAGTTCGAACAACCGCCCGTTGGCAGACCGCTTCCGCCACGGGGTCTCCGCAGCGTCTTGTTTGGACGAGAGCTTGTAAAATCCCGCACCGACGCCGGGAAAGGTGTGGCCGCTCGTTCGGACATAATCGGTCCCGATCGGGATCAAGAGGCCGGTGAAGGTGACCCACGGCCCGATCGCCATGACGTTGGCGCCGGGATCGCCTTTGAGGGGGCTTCCGCTGCCCCAGCCGTCCGCCGTCTTCGGGCCGTAGAGGATACGGCTTTGCGTATCGATATAGGTATTGCCGATCGCGCCGAGATCAGCGGCGGGCGCGCCAGCGCCCGAAAGGCTGCGTGCCGCCGTGGCAGCATCGACAGCCGCGTTTACCAATGTAGCTGCTGCTTGCGCGAGGTCGGCCTGTTCCTGCGCAGTTGCAGCCTTGGCATCGGCGCTCGCCGCCGCCGAGGTGGCGTTGTCGATCGCCGTATAGACCACAGCCAGCGTGCTGTTTGCGGTGCCGAGCACCTCGGCGAGCGTCTCGGCGTTCGCGCCGCCAAGCGCGATCTCCATGAAGCGCTTCAGGCACGGCATGAACACCGTCTGTCCAGAAACATTGACGATGGGATAATAGCCAAGCGCCCCGGTTTTGCCGCCGTCCTTGTCGAAGCTGTCAGGATCGTTCGCCGAACCGGCCAGGAACAGGATCTGCCAATTCGTTGCGTTGTCCAGCGTTGCGAGGAACGCCTGAAGCTGCGCGCTGATCTGGGAGAGTTGATCGTCGGGTGTACTCATGCCTGCCCCTCGTCGCCACCATCCACGCGACGGAATACGCTTGCTGAAAAGTCATAGGTGTGGGTGCCAAAGAGCACATCTTCCGGTGCAGCGATCTTTGTCGTGCCCGCAGGTATGTTCAGGTCTATGACTGCTTCGATCGACGCGGTGACGATGCGCGCGATCGACCCATCCGGGCGCACGGCGGCGAACCGAAACATCATTTGTAGAACTCCTGCGCGTAGATTGCCCCGTAGCTGTACCGAATGCCGGCCGCCGCCGCGCCGCCGCCCGAGATCGGATTGTAGCGGCTGAAGAACAGTTGGTAGCTGTGTATGCCGGGAGACGGAGTATCGATGATCGTGAAGAAGGCCGGAAATCCACCGTTGGTGGCGGATGTCGAATTTAGCTGAAAAGCCCGAGTGATCGGTCCACCATCCCGATAAAGCTGCATGAAGAAGCTCGGGTTTTGGCCGGGGATCAGCGCGATGTTAAAATTTACATCGAGCCGCATCACCTTGCCGTAGTGCGAGGGGACGTAGAACGCGTCGCTGATCGTCGACGTGAGTGTGCTGTCGAGTTGCCCGGTCAACCCGCTGATTGAGGTGAAACCGGTGACCGAGTTATCGACCAGCGCGTCGGTGGTGACGCTCTGCGCCTTCAGCCGGCCGACAACGACGTTATTCATGTAAACGGTGCCAGTCGTACTATCGACCTCGAAGATCAGGCTGTTGCCGACCACGAAGCGATCCGCCGCAATCGCGAACAGGTGCTCCTGCCCATTGATTTTCAGGCCGGTCATGACGGGCGTGCCGTTCTGGTCGACGGTTACTGCGATCTGGGCAATGGCCTGATTGCCGTTGATGGTCTGGAACAGCACATCGATGGAGGCGGTCTGCCCATCGACCGCGGATTTAAGCGTGGTGATCGAGCTCGCGCGGACGCCAGATTCGTCCACGATCGCCTGATCCAGTCTCGCGACTTGCGCGGTTAGCGCACCTTGAGGCCCGGTGATGGACGCTTGAAGATCGGCGATCATCTGCGCGGTCGCGCTCTGCTGGGTAGCGAGTGCAAGGTTGAGCTGCGAGACTGCCGCCGCGATCGGCCCGCTCGGGCCGGTGATCTCGGCCTTCAGATCGGTGTCCGCCTGGACCCGTGCATCATGCTCCGTCACCACCGCCTGATTGAGCTGGGTGAACGCCGCGTCCAGCGCGTCGCCATTGGCCGTGATCGCCGCCTGAAGCTGATCGAACGCCTCGGCGCGGGCGCTGTTCGCGTCCGCTACCGCCTGCGTCAATTGCGTGACGGCAGCCGCGATCGGACCATCGGGGCCGGTGATCGCCGCGTCGAGCGCCTGCAACGACAGCGCCTGCGCATGGTCGCCATCGGCAATCGCCTGCGTGAGCTGCGTCACCGCTGCCGCGATCGGGCCGTCTGGCCCGGTGATCGCGGCTTCGACTTCAACGATCTGCTGCGCGAGCGCGAGACCTTGCTCGATCCGTTCCGTGATCTCGGTTCGAACGCGCGCACCCATCGGGATGCCGTCGAGATGGGTCGCCGAATCCGTGCGCGTCTTCCGGGCGAATGCGAGCAATTGGTTCTTGATCTGCGTCAGTGCCGTCTCGCGCATGCGATCGACCAGACCCTTCGCACCCTCGATCTGTTTGTCGGGGTCGGGCGTGCTTGTCAGTTCTGCTATGGCATCGACAAAGGTCGATGCCGGCGTTCCGCCGACCACGGTGCCATCGGGCGCGATCGTGCCGCCGATCGACGCACCGGGAAGCACGACAGCGGTGGCCATCGTCGCCGCTTCGTTGATCCCGAGGATCAGCGGATTGTTGCCCTTGTCATAGACGATCGGTTCGGCCGCGAGGACGGGCGGCGCATCGCTCGCATCCCACGAATAGATCACCTGATGCTCGACCGAGAGCGTCATGTTGCAGACGCCATCCTGCCCCAGCTCTTGCGATGCCACCCGGAACAGCGCGCGGGTGAAACCGAGCGGCGCGAAGGTGAACGGCACGACAGCGCCGACGGGGTACTTCCACGCGCGGATGTCGAATGGGGCAGAGAAGCTGCGCTGATACTGCCGGCGCTCCAGCACCTGCTTGACGATCCGCTGCGCCTGACTGACGCTTTCGACGACGCCGAGATCGAGCGTCATGATCCGGTCCTGCCCGTCGAGGCTGGCGATCCGGACTTCTGGATAGTCGATGAGCTGGTAGAGCGACGCCGAGGTGGCATCGACGTACCGGCCGCGCCCGACATTGGGCGTGCCCTCAAGCGCCGGGTCCGGATCCCAGGTGAACGCGCCGATCACGTCGTCGTCGTTCAGACCATCGTCCGCCGCCGCCACCGCGAGATCGTTATGCGCGATCACCAGCGCGAGCTTGCCCCCGGTATCGCGGAAGCGGCCACAGCACGCCGCGCACAGCATGTCGAGCGTTTGCTTGGGATCGTCGCCCTCGGAGATCACCCCCGCGCCATGATAGCGCGGCTCGGTGCCACCGGCCGAGCGGTTGACCAGCTCGTCGCACAGGTTCGCCGCCACCTGAAACGAGACGAGATCGAGCCGCCGGCCGGGCACGCCCGATCCCGTCGCGAGCCGCATTTCGCCGGTCACCGGATTGCGGATGCGCCAGCCAAGCACCACGCGGAGGATCTGGAGCGCGAGGTTCTCGCCGATCACGGCGCCGTCGTCCGTCGTGTAGCGCCACGTCGATTGATCGTTCCAGCGCATCGGCCCCGAGCCGCCCGGCACGGTCGAATCGCGGCGCGGATCGTACAGCTTGGCGCCGCGCCCGATGATCGTGATCCGCGACGGGATGGAACTGGCGAACGGGCTTTCCGCTTTCTTGCTGTTGCCCGTCACCTTGAAGCGCAGGCGCAGATACGCGCAGCCCGTCAGTCGGGCGGACTGGTTCCACTTGCCGCTGCCGAAGGTGAACGCATTTGCAGGCGAGCCTTCGAGAACGATGTTCGGAACGGAGAAATAGCCGGCGTATTTGGCGACGACGCCCGTCGTCGCCGACCAGGCCATCTCCTGCTCAAGCCAGATCTCTTCAACGCTATCGATCGCATGGCTCGCGAGCGCGACGATCCAATCGCAATATTCCTGATCCTTGCCCGACCATTCCTCGTAGCGGATGTCGGTCGCCATCGCGGTCTGGCCGAGCACGGTCTTGCGGAACGCGCGCGGGTCGATCGACGCGGTCAAGCGGTTGGTCTGCGACGCCGGGATCTGCGGATTGGAGAGCGCGCTGCCGATCGTCGAGAGCGCGGCCGCGCCGAGCAGCAACGTGCCGGCGCTGACGCCGAACGTCGCCCCTACAACCGCACCGCCAATCCCCAGCGATGTGCCAAGCGACAAGCCACCTGCGAGTGCGATTCCGGTGCCGGCCGTCGCCACCGCGATCACCGCCGCGCCGACCACCAGGCCGACGATCTTGAGAGCCTTCGCCACCCGTCAGAACCCGTACTGGACGCGCCACGCGCGTGCATCGACCCACCGGCGACGATCGATCATCACCAGTCCCTCGCGCTCGCCCTCGCTCCCCACCGCGAACAGTGCGGCGCCCCAGCAGATGCCGAGCAGCCCCTCGGTCATCACGATGTCGCCCCGGTGCGCCAGCGCGGCCGCGACAGGCTCGAACTTGCTGTCGAGCGTCGCCGCCACCGTGCCTTTGCCGAAGCGCGTGATCGCGCGCGCCGAGCCGATCGCCGTCGAATAGCGGCCCCGGAACTCAGGCATGGGATCGACACCCGTCATCGCCTCGACCGCGCCGGCCGCGAAGGTGCAGCAGTCATGGCTCCCCCAAGCGAACGGGCGCAGACGAAGGGGTTCGAGATACGCGGCAAGCCGCGCATCCCAATCGGGCTTGCGATACATGTGCGTCCTCAGGTGCGGGCGTTGGCGCCGTTGGCGACCGCGATGGCCAGTTCGGCCGATCGGTCACCGGGGTCATAGCTGAGCTGGTCGAGATAGGTGCGGTTCGACGCCTGGCCGAAGAAGGCGAGGTAGGTCTCGACGCTCAACTGGATCGTCTGGCTGGCCCGGTCGCCGACGATCTTCGGCACCGACATATAGCCGGTGAAGTACGACCAGATCGCGCCGATGCGGCGCAGCTCCTGCGGATCGAGCATCGCGCGCCACAGGCGGCAGTCGCGCCCCGCGTAGTTCGCCCGGTCGCCAAGCTCGGTCATCAATTCATCGTCGACGCCGGCGAGGCCGGAAAGCGTCAGCACCAGCGTGTCGCTGCCGCCCTCCTGCGCCTTGACCGTTCCGACCGACACGAAGCGCGGATCCACCGCCTGAAAGGTGAAGCCGTCGAGATCCTCGTCCCCGGTACCGGAGAAGGTGAAGCTGTACGGCGCGTTCGTCACCCGTATCGGGCCGCTGGCGAGATCGAGCAGGCAGAAGGTGGCGGGCATCCGCACGTCGGCCGACAGGGCGGCGTTCGCGGCTGTATCCGGGCGGCTGTCCATCTTAGAACGCCTCCTCGCAGTCGAACGTCACGGCGTAGTTCTGGCCGACGCCGGCTTCCCAGCCCGCTTTGGGATCGCTCATCGACATGACCGCGTAGGGCCGGCGCACCTCGATCGCGTCGCCGTCGCCCGGCTGCACGCGGATGTGCGGCTTGACGCTGATGGTCGCGCGACCGCTGCCGTCGACGATGACCGGCGCGCGCACGACGAGCAGCTGCTCGCCGACGGTGATGAAGTGGCCGCGCTTCAATCGCAGGCCGGGGGTGCTCCAACCACGCGTCTTCAGCGTCTGGCCGAACTGGCCGGCGCCATCGACGACCACCGCCGCCTCGGCAACCTGGTCGCGCTCGCATGCGATCAGCCGAAACTTGTTGGCGACGCCGTCACATTCGAAAACGAAGGCCCGCCAGTCGAGCACGCGATCTTCACCGAGGATCGGGGGCATCGTCACCGTCGCGTGCATGCGCGGCGCGGCCGAGAGCAGCGTCACGCGCCGGCGCCCGGTGAATTCACCGCGGTTGACCTGCCCGGGTTGCTCGATCTCCCACTTGATCTTCTGCGGCACCGGGGCGGCAGGGAAGGCGATCAGCATCAGCCCCAGCCTCCCGGCAGCGACGGGCGGCGCAGCGTGCGGATGGTTTCCGCCTTTGCGCCCTTCATGATCGGTTCTGCAGCGGCGCCCACAGTGCGCACCGCCACCCCCTGCATCTTCACGTTGAAATCCTCCGAGGCTTCGATCTTCGCGTGGACATCGACGGCGAGGCGTTGGAGGCGCGAGCCGGTGCCGCTCATCGTGTCGAGTGACGGGGCGATTGTGCTGGGCAGCCTGGGCGTTCCGAGAACGCCGCCGGTGGCGTATCGCGGCAGACGCCCCCGGTTCATGGCGTCGATGATCGGCCAGTACCGCGCGGTCGCGGCGGCCGTGATGATCGATTCGCCGTTCGACACCATCAACGGCTTGCGGCCGTCGATCAGCGCCGGGATGCTATCCGAGGTGCCGGTGCCCGGGCCGGAGATGCGGCCGCCGGTCGCTTTGCCTTCGACCTTCCCGCCGGCGGCGGCGAGCTTGATCCCGAAGAAGCTGCCGCCGATCGCCGAGACGATCGCGCGCTCGATCGCGATCCGCGCCAGGTCGGCGATGATCGACGACGCCATCCGCTTGAAGGCCGAACTGACGCTCTCGGTGCCCGATACGATACCGACGAGCCCGTCCTCGAGCTCCTGCAGGCCATCGGCGCGCACGCCATCGAGCGCATCGTGGATGTCGCCGGTCGCCTTGCGGATCCGCTGCTCATATTCCGCGGTCGGGCCGGCATTTTGCTGCTCGACGCCCTTCACCTGAAGCGCATGGATCTGCCCCAGCGCAGCCTTGCGCTGCTTGGCGATCTCCTTTTCGGCCTCGCTGCTATCGCGCGATGCGATCACGCCGTCGAGGCGGGCCAGTTCTTCCTGATACTGGAGATCGAGCAGGCGAAGCTCGATCTTGCGGCGCTCGGAGGCCGTGGTCGCGAGGTTCGACTGCGCCTGAAGCAGATCCTGCTCGTTCTGGCGGCCGGCTTGTGCGATCGACAGAGCCTCGTCCGCCGCGCGCTGTTTCTCGCGCGCGTCGACCACCTGTGTGTCAAGCGCTGCCCGTTCGTTGTTGAGGCGCTGGAGCTCGAGCGCACGCGCCTGGCCGGTTGTCCCGTCGCCGTACCGGCCCTGTTTCGCCTGGTCTGCGATTTCGGCATTTCGGCTCTGCCGATCGGTCTCGATCCGCGCCTTCTCGAGCGCCGCGCGCTCCTCGGCCGAGCCGGACAGTTCCGCGCGCGCCGCGGCGATATCGTTGTTCGCCTGACGCTCGGCGGAGGTGTAGGCGCGGGCATCGGCCGCCGCGTCCTTCGCTGCCGCGGCTTCACGCCTTTGGGCCGTCGCGCCCTCGCGCGCGGCCTTCGCGCTGTCCGCCTTGGCCGCCTTGGCGTCGCCGGCCGAGCGAAAGTCGCTGGCATCCTTGCTCGCCTGGGCGTTCGCCGCTTCGACCGAAAGACCGGACTTCCGATACTTGTCGTACTGGTTGACCTCGAACTGCTGAGCTTGAAGATCGCGAACCTGATCGCGGTTGCCACCCTGGCGCGCAATCGAGAGATCGCGCGCGATACGGGCGCGATCTCCCGCAACATCGCGCCCGCCCGGGCGGTCCGTCTCGGTGACGTATGTCGTGAGCGGCGTGTGGATGATCGTGTTGATGTTGGCTTGCGCCTGGCGCCCACGCTCCTGCGCCGCTTGAATCTGGCGTTTCGCAGCGGCGACCGCGCTCTGATCGGCGACCCCGTCCGGATTGAACGCGCCAGATGCTGCGAGAAGCCGCTGTCGAGCGGCCGCCTCGTCCGTCTTGGCGTTAATCTGGTCAGTGGCAGCACGAACCGATAGCTCATGGCGACGCGCGCGGGCGAGATTTTCCAGCTTCGCTGCGGCGTCGCCGACGGCACCGGCGAACGATCGCACTTGGCCGGTCGCGCCGGCCGCCGAGGTGCCGACCTTCGCCACCTGAGAGCTCGCGCTGAGCGCATAGGCGGCGAGCAGCTTCGACGTGTCGGCCGCCTCGCGTTCGTGCTGGGCGAAGGCCGCGAGATCCTCGGCGGTTTTCGCGGCCGCTGCGCGCATCGCGATCACGGCGGCGATCAGCGCGCCGATCACCAGCACTGCTGCGCCACCAGCGACGGAACCGCCGATCAAGGTGAGCGCGCCGGCGAACAGCTTCGACGCGGCCACTGCCGCGCGCGAGACGATCGTGGCTTCCGCCGCCGCCGCGCTCGCCGCCGTCGTCGCTGCTGCCGATCGGGTCTGCGCGGCCGCGAGTGCTGTTTCAAGCGTCGTCAGTTCCGCGGTGGTGGCGCCAAGCGCCCGCCGTGTGACGATCAAGGCCTTCAAATCCTGATTCGCGCGAGCAGCGTCGGGTAGGCTGCGCGTGACGCCTACCGTGCCGAGGCCGATCCGATTGTTCTCGGCGATCGCCCGTTGCGCCTGGAGTGCGTCGGCGCGCTGTGCCTGGATCAGCGCAAGGCTTTGCGCGAGCGCTGCTTGATCCGCCTTGCGCGCGGCGATCGTTGCCTCGATCGCGGCGACCTCCGTTTCGGCACCGGCCGCGACGGCGGCAGCCTTTTGCGCCGCGGCGACCTTGCTGCCGATCAGCACCAGCTTTTCTGCGTCCAGCGCGCGGGTGATCAGCGCGATCTCCCCCGCCATCGCGGCGACCGGTCCGATCACGAAGCGGGCCGCGAAGCCGGCGCCGACCGCCGCCAGGGCGGGGGCGATCAGGTCGAGATTGTTGGCGATGCCGACGATCGCCTCGGAGACGCGGGCGCTTGCGCCGACGCCGGCGTCGGTTTCGCCGATATACTTGCCCAGCGCGTTGTTGAGGATCGTGAACGATGCGCCGATCGTCAGGTTGGCCTTTGCCGCCTGCGCCTCGAGCGCGGCCGATCCCCGCAGGAAGCCCTCAAAGAAGTCCTTCGACGTGAGCGTGCCTGCGATCACATCGGCACGGAGCGCGGAGACCGAGCCTTTGTACTTGTCGATGCCGTTCGCGACGGCCTGCAGGATCGGGCGTGCGCCCTCGTTGATGCTGTTGAATTCTTCCGCGCGCACGTAGGTGCCGCCAAGCGCCTGTGTGAGCTGCAGGAGTGCGCCAGAACTTGAAGCCGCGTCACCGCCCTGGATCTTCAGTGCCGCTCCAACGCCATTGGTGAAGCGGATCAGGTCCGATTGAGTGGCCCCGAGCTCCTTCGCACCCTGGCTGAGTCGGCCGAACAGCGTGCCGACGCTCTCAAGCTCGACGCCGTAGCGCTGCGCAACGTCGTACAGGTCGTTCTGAACCTTCGAAAGCTGCGCGCCTTCGAGGCCGGCGAGCTTCAACTGGTTCGTGTAGCGCGTGTATCCGTCCGCATAATCCTTCACGCGATCGGCGGAGAACGCGGCCGCGATACCCGATGCGGACGCGAGCAAAGCCGCCTTGATGCCGCCGGCCGCGCTCGTGATCCGGCCGTGGGCGCTTTCGACGGATGAGCCGAGCGTCGCGATCTCGCGGCGCGCGGAGGCGACCGAGGCGTTGATGTTGCTGAGCGGCCGGCCGAGCTCGCCGAACCGACGATCGGTCGCGTCGAGACGCCGTTGCGTCTCTGTCGCGAACTGATCGACACGCGCCTGTCCCGCGTTCAGATTTCGGCGCAGGAGCTCTACCGAGGCGTCAACCTGGAGGAGCAGCTGCTTGACGTCAGCCGCAGCGGCCATCGGCTACTCCTCCGTTGGCGTGTTCATCGCCTTCCAGACCTCGAAAGCGGCCCAGAACTCATGCGGCGTGGACGACCAGAATTCGTCGGTCGAAAAGCCAATGGCTTTCGCGATCCCAGCTAGTCGGCGACGGGGATCTCGGTCGTCATCATCCCCGTCGCCTTCAGTTCCCCCGATGGCAGGCACCCTCCGGTGAGGGCGAGGCCGAGGACGATGGCGAGGCGCGGCTGCACCGCCATGACACCAACCGGATAGAGCAACTCGGCGATCGTGTCGGCGTTCGCGCCCTTCGCCGAGGTGGCGATCGCCTTGTCCGCGCCGGTTGCATATTCGTCGATGATGAGCGCGCGCCCCCAGGCACGCACCAGCTCGGTGACGACGATCGCCTGCGCATCCTGCGAAAGGCAGCACTGCTCGGCCAACTGGGCAAGCTGGATCAGCGGCAGGCCCGTCTTCTTCTCCATCGCGACGATCGCGGTGTAGGAGGGGCGGAGGACGAACCTCTGCCCCTCGAGCACCAGGTCGACTTCGCCGCGTACGGCGTTCGCCTCGTCCATGACTTAGCCCAGCACGTCCTTGGTGGGCGCGGCGGCGGCCGTGAACTCGGCCTTGGCTTTCACCGCGTCGTTCTGGCCGAACTCGGTCGAGCTGATGTTGCCGTAGACCGAGCCGTCGAACACAGCATCCGCCGCGGTGCCGGCGGCACCGCCCTTGCGAATCTGGATCTCGAACGGCGCGGCCGGGACCGTGTTGCAGTTCGTCTCGAGCGCGGTGTAGCCGTTCGCGTCGGGCAGGTTGGGGATGATGTCGAGGCTGATCTTCAGCGTCTTGAGGCCCGGCGCGGAGGTGCCATAGCCCGCGTCATCCTTGGTCGACGTATCGACGCTCGCCGCGTCGCGGCTGATCGAGATCGTCTGCTGGCCCTTCACCAGCGCGAAGTCCTGGTCGCCCTTGATCCAGAGCAGGTAATCGTTGCCGAGCTTCTTCGCCATCGTGCTTCTCCCATACGAAAAAGCCCCGCTGGCGAGGCGGGGCGGGGTGGATTGAAGGGGTGGTGATCAGTCCTCGCGGAAGGCGAGGATCGTCAGGATCGTGGTGCCGACGTAGCCGGAGCCATCGTCGGAAAGGGCGGCGTCGCTGCTCTCAAGCGACACGTGCAGGTTCCACTCGCCGACCGTGAAGGAACGGCCGGGCAGGATCGCCTCGATCTGCTCTTGCAGATCGGTGCAGGGCGCGCGCTCGTCGCCTTCGGTGAGCACCACCAGCGTCAGGGTGATGCGGCGATCGGGATCGTCCGAGCCGGCGAAAGGAACGCTCTCCAGGTCGCCGATGATGACTAGCGGCAGTGGCGCGTCGTCGGGCACGTCCTGGTAAACCGCGGCGCTGGCGATGCCGGCGCTCAACTGCTCATAGGCGAGGATCTCGGTCGCCGCGGTGGCGCTAGTCATTCCCACCGCCGCCGATGCGCGCGAGAATACGGTTGAAGAGCGGCTTCACCTCGCGGATGACCGAGTCGCGCAGATCAGGATATCTGCCGCTGACGAAGTGATCGCCGACGATTTGGCGGACCTTCATCGTCTTCCCGGTCCGCTTCCCGCGCGAGATTGTCACGGTCTGCGCCTTACGGCCCTTGTCGAGCACGAAGCCGTAGAACAGCTTGGAGCGGCCGCGTTTGGTGCCCAGCAGGCCAACCTGAAGGCGCAGCGTCTTCGGCAGCACCTTGTATTTGACGCCTTGCTGAAGCGTGCCGGTCTTGTGCTTCGCGCGCGCGCGCATCGCGGCTTGGGCGCGCAGGCCGGCCCGGCCAAACGCCTCGATGACCTCTTCGCGCGCCGCATCGGGCATCTGCTGCACGATTCGCCGGAACTGGCGCCGCCCTTTGACTTTGGAGCTCATTGCCCGTTCGCCCCGCTCTCGGATGTCATCACGAGCTCGTCGCCGGCGACGTTGAGCGCGGCGGACTTGATATTCATGGCGATGCCGTTCCAGATCAGGCGGTGTGTCGGCGTGACGCCGGCGCGCGGCCGGATCGTGACGCGCCAAAGCTGCACGGATCGTTCGATCGAATGGCGTACCGCCTCGTCACCTCGGAGGGCGATCACCTCTGCCGGTACGCGCGTGGCGATCGTGCGCCAGGGTTCCTCGCCCGGCGGGGTGGTGAAGCCTCCACGGCCGTTGCTGACGCGGTTTTGCTCCTGAAGCTCGATCCTGTGCTTCAGGCGACCGGCGGCGAGCGGCATCAGTCTTCGCCTCCGTCGTACCAGGCGAGAAGCCCGTCGAATATCCAGCGCAGCGAATGCGGCAGTTCCACGATCTTGCCGTCGATCACCGGCTCACGGTTCGCGTACCAGTTGCCGACGAGCAGCCGGATCGCGTGCTTGGCGACCTCGAGATCGTCATCGACGATCGTCGGCGCGGGGCCGACGATCGTTCGCTGCGTCTCCCGTTCGACCATGCGACGGGCCGCAATGATCAAACTGTTGAGGTACACGTCGTCGTCCGTCGCGCCGGGATCGAGGCGCAGGTGCGTCTTGATGTCCTCGAGCGCGACGGGTTCGCTCACGCGATGAGGCTCGTCGCGTATTCGATCGCGGCCGGGTGGCTGTCCACGTCGATGCCGTCACGGCTGGCGAGCTCATCCTCGGTCAGCAGGGCGATATCGTTCGGCTCGTAGCCGTTGAAGGCGTTGAGCACGCGTGCCTCATGGCGCTCATGATCGTCCCCGACGGGCGGGGCGAAATCGGTCGTGTCGGTGGTGTCGGGAGCTGGCGCTGCTGCGGCTGCATCGATCGGGGCGGGTGCATTTGCCGGG
Organism: Sphingomonas pollutisoli; assembly: GCF_029167165.1. Lineage (NCBI taxonomy): Bacteria > Pseudomonadati > Pseudomonadota > Alphaproteobacteria > Sphingomonadales > Sphingomonadaceae > Sphingomonas > Sphingomonas pollutisoli. Next base: position 393,667 of record NZ_JARFNJ010000005.1, on the reverse strand, counting down.
GCGTTGGCCGTCGGCGTGGGGGTGCGAGCCATTTCGCTCTCCTTCGGTTGGGGTGGACGGCGAAGCGGCGCCGAGCGTTCGCCCGGCGCCGCGCGCGATCAGGTCGCCGACTGCTGGAACGCCTTCACCGGCGTGCCGCCGCTGACCAGCTTGCCGTCACCGCGCGCCCAGGCGAGGAAGCCGACCTGACCCTTGATGGTGAACGCGCTGTCGTCGAAGCGGAACAGCGTCACCTCCATCACGTCGCGGATCAGGAACTCGGACATGTCGCCGAACAGGATCGACTTCGCGCTCGCGGCCTGCTGCGGCATGTCCTGATTGATCGTGTAGCGGTAGCGCAGGAAGGTGTCGGGATCCTTCGCCGACAAGCCCGGGAGCCACAGGGGATGCCCCTGCGCGTCCTTCAACAGCTTGAGGCTGCGCAGCGTGGTGTCGTGGAACATCCAGCCCACGCCGGGCATCTCGCGATACGCCGGATCGATCGAATGCTCCATATAGACCATGTCGTCATAGGTGACGGTCGTGGTCTGCCCATTCGGCGCGGCGCGGCCCACCGGCGCCGAGGTCACAATGCCGGTCGGCTCGTTGGTGCCGGTGCCGTTGGTGTACTTGGCATTCTGCGCACGACCGATGCGAGTGCTGGCCGCGCGGCGCACGAACGCCTCGACGTCCATGCCCGGCCCTTGATCCTGGAGGAGCTCGAAAGGCAGCGTGAACACCTTCGACGACCACTTGTACGAGCCGATGTTGGTCGTTCCGAAGCTGGCGTCCTGCGCGCTCGCCGCGGTGTTCTCGGCCACGATCTCGCCCATCTGCCCGGTCTCGTCCACCGTCGGCCAGGGAAGCGTCGCGCCCGACGCGGTCTGGATCGTGGTGGCGACGCGACGCATGCCGCCGAACGCCTTCAGCGCCTCGAGCAGTTCGCCGCCGAAGCCCTGCGGCACGAGATAGCCGCCACTGGCGCCGCTGCCGACCGACTGTGCGTTCTGCGGACGGCCGGTGCGCAGCGTCTGCGCCTCTTCCTGGGTAAGCCCGCGCTCGCCACGGATCAGGAAGTTGCGGAAGGCGGCGCTGTAGCGTTGCGCGGCCTCGCGCTCGTCGGGCGAAAGGTTGTTGAGCGCACGCTCGCCGGCCTCACGCGAGCCCTCGTCGGCCGCGATCTCGCCGTCGATCTCGGCCTGACGCTCGGCGCGGGTGATCTGGGCATCGATGCGGTCGATCTCGGCGTAGATATCGTCGACCTGCTTCTCGACGTCCTTCGACCACTTGTCGCCGGTGTTGGTGTCGAGCAGGTTGCGGGCTTCCTTCGCCTTGGCGGCGCGCTGGTCCCGAAGCGCCTTGATGTTGATCATGGGTCTTCTCCAAAGAAAAAGCCCCGCCGGATCAGGCGAGGCTTCAGGGGGTGCCGGGGGACCGGCGCCAGGGTGGATCGGCGTTAAGCGGCCGTTCGCTCGTAGAGATTGAGGCGGGCGAGCATGCGCACGCGCACCGTCTCGTCGATCTCGATCTGCTTCTCGGTGAGCGCCTTCGGCGCGTTGGCGAAGGCGGCGAGGTTGAAGGCGCGGGCCTGCGCCTTCGCAGCCTTATCGGGCGCGGCCGCGATCGCGTCGGCGAAGCCGTTGTCGACCGCCTCCTGCGCGCTGAACCAGGTCTCGGCCTTCATCAGCGCGGAGATCTCCGCGTCGGGCTTGCCGGTCTTCTTCGCGTAGCCGGCGATCAGCACATCGTCGATCTTGGTGAGCAGGGCGGCCGTCGCGGTCAGGTCGTCGGCGTTGCCCATCGCGAAGGTCCACGCCTGGTGGATCATGTAGAAACCGCCCTCGGCGATCTCAACGGTGTCGCAGGCGATCGTCAGCGCGGTCGCGGCGGAGGCGGCGAGGCCGTCGATCTGCGCGGTGAAGGTGGCGGGGTGCTCGGCGATCGCCGTCATCATCGCGCGCGCCTCGAACACATCGCCGCCCGGCGAGTTGATGCGCAGCTTGACCTTGGGGGTGGTGATCGCGGCGAGCTCGCGCGCGAAGTCGGCCGCCGAAACGCCCCAGAAGCCGTCGATCACGTCGTACACATAGACCGTCGTGGTGTCCGCGCCGGTCGCCTCCGAGCGCAGGCCGGAGCCCTTCCCGCGGTTGTCCTGGGCGAGATTAAGCAGCTTGCGGTGCATCTTCGGCGTCTCCGTTGGGTTCGTCCAGCGTCGGGCCGCCATTGTGCCCGATCGGGGCTGGCGCGGTCGCGACGGGAAAATAGACCTTGTCGGCGTTGGGATCGGCCAGCGGCGCGAGGTTCTTCATGCGCCGCACCTCGTTCTGGCTCATCCAGCCGGGGAGCTGGTTGCCGCCGAGGGCGCGACTGAAATATTCGCCCTGCGCCTTGCTGTCGCCGACCTGGAGGGCCTCTGCGTCGAAGTCGATGAACAGCTTCGGCACCTTCGCGCCGATCACCGGGAACAGCTTGCGCGTAAGCTCTTTCGCAAAGCGGCGCATGTGCGGCATCACCGTGTAGAGCTTGAACCCGACCGTCATCTGCTCGATGCCGGTGCCCCAACTGGTCGCGGCCGAGGTCTCGCCGATCATGTGGGGCGGCGTGCCGAAGATCCGCGCGACATCGACCACCGAATATTGCAGGAGCTCAAGCAACTGCGCGTCCTTGGCGGTGACCGAGACGCGCTTCCACTCGCCGCCGTTCTCGATCAGCAGCGGGTTATGGGCGTTGGCGACGCCGAGCGCGCGCTTGCGCAGATACTCCTTGAAGGCGGCACGCTGCTCTTTCGAGATCGTCTTGCCTTCGGGGAACTGGAAATAGTCGTTGGTCAGCAGCCCGCGCTCGAACTGCCCGGAGGTATATTCGCGCGTCGCGAGGTTGATGCCGATCGACTGCGCGTGGTGCGAGATCGCCGACAGCGCGCGGATGCCGCCGGCGTCGCGGCCAGGCCCGCGCAGGTGAATCACGTAGGAACCGTGGTGCGTCTCGGTCGTGCCGTCGATGTTGGTGAAGCGGTACCAGACGCTGTTGTCGGTCGAGCGGAACGGCAGCACCCGGGCCGGGTGGTAATAGTCGATCGAGGTGATCGTGCCATTGCGCGCCTGGCGCATCAGGCCGTAGCCATTGCCCCGCAGCAGCATCGCCATCGCCTGGAGCTCGATGAACTCCGGCCCGCTCATCTCCTCGTTGGGCTCGACCTGGAGGAAACGGTTGAACGGATGATCCGGCAGGTAGCGCCGGCCGCCATCCGGCAAATGTTCGTACACGCCGAGCGGCGCGGACATCATGGTGCCGCTGATCAGCGTGACGCACCGCCACACCGCCGAGGAGCGCATCGCGGTTTCCGGGGTGACGTTGACGCCGGCGGCCTGTTGCCCGCTGCCGTACCATTCGAACACGTTGCCCTCGCCGGCGACGATCGCGATCGCGTCCGTCGCCGCGTTCTGCACGGGCGCCGCCGCCGCCGCCGCCGCCGGCGCCGATCGCGCCGATCGCGCGGCTTCGGCCGCCGCGGCGCGCGCCGACAGGGTGTAGCCGGCAAGCGTCATGCGTCGTCCTCGTCCTCGTCTTCGGCATCGAGGTCGACGACGAACGATCCTTCGTAGGTGTCGGCGGCGAGCTCGGCGCCATCGGCCGCGCCGGCGCCCATCGCCGAGGTGATGATCCCGTCGATGCGGCCGCGCGAGCGCTTCTTGTCAAACGCGCGGTTGTTCTGGCCGTCCGAGGTGAGCGCCGCGTTGGACGCGCACATGTAGGTGACGGGCGAGTTGTCGATCACGATCGTCTCCTTGAGGATGCGATCCTCGAACCGCTCGATCGAGCGCGGCATGCAATATTGCTTGCCCTCGAACATGACCTTCGGACCCTGCGCGTGCTTGACCATCTTCAGGCCGCGCCCGGCGGGCTTATCCGGCCCCTCGTAGGTCCACGCCTCGAAGCCGATTTCCTCGCATGCGGTTTCGAAATCGGCGAACTGCGCCGGATCGAACACGAGCTCCTGCACGTCCTGCTCGGCGCAGAGCTTGGCGACCTGAGCCGCCACGAACGTCTTGTCGATCGTGGCGCCGGGCACTGCGGTCAGGAACCCTGCCTCGACCCATTCCTCATACGGCGCGTTGTCGGCTTTCGCGCGATCCGGGAGCCCGTCCTTGGTCGTCCAGTACCAGGTCTTCTGCCAGAGGATGCCGGCGCCATCCCGCCACGTTATCGTGAGGGCGGTGAGATCGTTCTTCTTCGACAGATCGAGGCTGAGCCAGCAGGGGCACCCCTTCAGCGCCGCCATGATCTCGTCACCGACGTCGGCGAGCACCGCGGCCCACTTCGCCTCGTCGAGCCAGAAGTCGGCCGCGCCGGTCGGGATCCCGAAATACAGCCGCTTGACCGACGCGGCCGTCGAAAGCTGCGTCTGCGCGGTCGCGACTTCCTCGCGGATATTCTGGACCGGGTAGGTTATGCCGATGGCGGGAAGCGATTTGCCCCAGCACGCTTCGTTGGTGAACACCGTCTCGCGATCGGCTTTGTCGACCCGGGCGACGAACGCGAACTGCGTATCGTCGTTCTTCTTGCCCTGGGCGATCGCCTGGGCCGTCTCCGAATAGGCCGTGCCGACGATCTGTGCGGTCGCCGGCGTGTTGGTGCCCAGCACCATCATCGCGCTGCCGGCGACCTTGGTGATCGCGCGGCGCCAGATCTCGATCTGCGCGCCGGTCGTGAATTCGTGGATCTCGTCGCCGAGCACCATGCGCGGGCGCGGACCCGATTGCTGGGTGCCGTCGGCGAGCGGCAGGAAGAACGATCGCGAGGCCGGATGCTCGATCTTCCAGACGTTGTCGCCCTTGCCGCGCAGGGTGACATGGCCGAGCGCCTCGACCGATTCGTGTTCGTCGTACCCGGGCACCGGCGCGCGGCACATCGCCACGGCGTCCTTGAACAGCACCATCGACGTCTGCTTGTTCGCCGCGATCGAATAGACCTGGCTGCGGGGGAAACCACACCAGCCCATCGCGTAGAGGCCGAGACCCGCCATCATCGGCGACTTGGCCTGACCTTTTCCGGTCTCGACATACGCGAGGCGGAAGCGCCACCGCCCGCTCGCGTTCACCCAGCCCATCAGCGAGCCAACGACGAACACTTGGTACGGCAGGAGGTTGAAGGGCTTTCCGGCCGCGGGCCCATCGGTGATGGTGAACAGCGACGGGAAAAAATCGAGCGCCCGCTGCGCGAGCTCGGGCCGCCAGAAATACCCGCGCCGCTCGGCATCGCGGAGATCTCGCAGGTGGCGTTCGGCCGCATAGCGGACCAGTTCACCGACGACGAAGTCGCCACGGACCGCCGCCTTCGCCCAAGCGGTTGTCGGATCGTCCGACCCGCTCCTAGGCCGCCGGGCCAAGGAACGCGTCGGCGCCGGCGGTCCGCTCCCGTTTCTTTGCGACCTTCGCTACGCGGCCGCGGCGACCGGGGGTAAGACCCAGATGCGCCTCGAGGCGCTCGGCCGTCTTCTCGGCCTCGCACATCGCCTTGTAGTGGATCGAGAGGCGGGCGATCGCCTTGGGGTTTTCGGGATTGGGCTCGTCGATGATGCCGTTCTCGCCGAGCGCCTGCGAGCAGCGGTCATAGACGAGATATGCGTTCACCAGGCGCTGCAGAGCGTGACCGTTCGACGCCGAGAGGATCTCGCGCTCCTTCATCTCGGCCGCGATTCGGCGCCAGTGGTCGGCAGCGACCTTCCGTTCGGCCGGGTCGGGCAGCAGCGTCGCCCACTTCGGCTCCGCGACGATCGCGTCCGCCTTTCGTTTCGTCATCGCGCCCCGCCTTTCCGGCCCGAACTTTTTACTTTGAAACACCTCGCGGTGCGTACGGAGGGTCGATGCGGTGTCCAGCCGGTCAGCCCTCGGACTTTCGACCCCCCCGGGGGGTCGGTCGGCGACCCGCAGCAGGCGAGGGGGTGATATGACCGGATCGGTTCCATTCGTGGTCGCGTCCGACGGGGCGGCCGTCGCGGCCAACGCCTCGAGCGCCTCGCGCAACCGCGTGCCCGAACTGCTCGGCCGTCACCTCGAGGTGGTGGGGATCGCACAGATTTCGGGTATTACGATCCTCGTCGCTGCCGCCCAACGCCAACGGCTTGATGTGGTCGACCACCATAGCAATGGCCGTTCGACCGGCGGCCAGGCACATCTCGCAAAGGCCATTGGTACGCTTCAGCCGGCGTAGGCGCTGCGCCTGGCCGGCTCGGCCGCGAAGACGTTTAACCTTGGCCGGTGCGGCGCTCACCAGCCGCAGCGCCGCCCGTCTGCGCTGATCTCGAGCGGGGGATTGACCGGACGGCCTGGGTTCCCGCGAACGACCGCACGTACGTCGCCGGCGGCGTTCTCAGTGTCGTCGTGTAAGGCCTGCCGTGCCGCCAGGGTGCGGGTCGGCGTGTCCCAGCGCTCGGCCAGCGCATACAGACGATCGGCGACATCGCGCAGGCGATCGCCTGGCGAGCGGGCTGTTGGTGCGGCCATCGCCACCTCCGAGACTGGATATGCTTACGACTTCCGCCGCGACGCATCGCGTGGAAGTTAGAGCGGGCGCGCAAGGGTCGATGCCCCAGTTCGTCTTTCCCGGAAGCCGCTTAGGCGGCGGTGCTCCGAAGAGCTGCGTTGTCGTTTAGCGGGGCAGGGCATACGCGCCAACCCTCAATTTTCCATGAACGTGTGCCGAAGCGCACGTGTGCATACGGACCGTCTGCACGTTCGAACACGCCGCGAATGCCGACCAGCGCCGGCATATCGGCGACCTCGACTTCAGCGCCATCCTGAAGCGCGATCGGTGACCGGCGCAACGCTGCGCGCCGATCGCGCTCGAGCTCCTGCTCGGCCCGCCGGCGAGCGCTCGCGGATTTTATCGCGGCGATGCGGATCTTCTCGGCCGCGGCCCGGCTTTCCGCCTCGTGCATAGCCTTGATCGTCGCGGCCGCTTCGGCTTCCTCTCTCCGCAGGCCGGCGATCTCCGCTTCGTGGATTTGCGGGACGCGGCCGTCGACATTGAAGACGGAAAACGTCGGGTGCGCGGTCCGGTCGGAATTGGCGATGGTGACTAGGTCCGCGAGGAATTGCTCCTGGGCGAACACGAAGGTCGGCAGGATCGGGATCTGGCTCTCGATCGCGCGCTTGCCAGACGGCGTGTTCGCCCGAACGTAGCGGCGCAGCGTGCGCTCGGGCGTCCATGCCTCGTAACCCGCTTCGTTGAGCGACCGTGAAAGCGGCAGCGTGTTGCCGGTGCTCGTCCGAAGGATGATCCAAGGCTTCATGCCGAGGCCATGTCCAGCGTCACCGATCGCCAGGGCGCGTCGCCGGCGTCGCGCTGCTGGAACCGCACGTAGGTTTTCGAGCCGATGACCCGCATGCTGTCGCGGATCGCATCCATCGCGCGCTGCCAGCGTGGATCCTCAATCTGCACGCGCAGCAGCATGAACACTTCAGCCCGGTTGATCGTGCCCTGCTGATCGACCTGGAAGACGCGGTTGACCAACGCGCGCAGCTCGACGCCACCGGTGGCGGCCCATTCGCTCAGGCACTCGTCGATCAGCGCTTTCGCCGCCTGGATCTCGGGGCCGAACTCGATCTGATCGGCGACGTTGACGAGCACACGCATGGTTCCGTCGAACGTCGTCAGCGTGATGTTGCCCTTGGTCCCGCCGATCTTCGCGCCGAACTCCTGCGCGATCAGCGCCTGGTGCGCGCCAACCTGGTCGAAGACTTGCCGCTTGAAGCCGCTGAGCAACGTGGAGAGATCGACGGCGTCGCCCAGAAGCCTGCGTACCAGCTCGTCCATGAGCAGATCGGCCGGCTTGATCGCGGCGATCGGCACGAGCGCGCCCTTGGCGTCGCGCAGATAGGGCAGGCCGCCAACCTCGATCGCGGCCGGATGCTGAGCGCCGCTCATCAGTTGATCCCGGCCGCAAGCGCGCTGGCGCCGAGGATCGAGCGGACATTGGTGAGCGAGATCCGCGCGGCGTTCCCGCGGGCGACCTCGGTCAGTATTTCGCTGTACTGCGCCTTCGTGAGCTCCACCTTCTCGCCCTCGATGGCGTCCAGAGCGGCCCTCGCGCTTGCAACGTTGATCATGGAACCCCCGGCTCAATCTACGTCGGGGATGTACTCGAACGGAGGAATCGACCGGAGGTGACCAAATGTAGAGGGGGGCTGCACGAGTTGGCCGAGCGGGGAGGCGTGCGCGTAGCCAAGCATGCCGAGCGCCTGTTCGATCGCATGCCGGCACCGCACTAGGTCACGGATCGCAATGCCCCTGCGCGAAGCTGGCGGGCGCTCCAGGTATCCTTCACGCACAAGCTGGTCGACGAAATGCCTTGCGCGCGATCTATGGACACTAGGACGCATTGAACGAGCGATCTCGTCATACGACGGAGCGGTACCGGATCGTGAGATCCGCTCGACGATGTATGCCAGCGCTTCCACTCTGCGGAGCGGTGCTGGTGCTGCCCCCTTCATGTCGGAAACATAACATTGCTTTCGGCTCGCCGCTACATCGGCACGGTTCATCCTCTGAGCCGCCGCACGGTCTTTACCCATTCTTCCTCGGTTTGTGGCCCCCAGCGCGGCCCGGTTGGCGGGTTATAGGTGACGCGGATGTGGGTCGGCCGACCCAAGCAGCGTGAGCAGCGAAGGTGCTGGCCGACCTGCCCCATGCCCATCGTCCAGCAGTGGATGCGGTACCATCGCGCCATGCGCTTCGCGTCGACGACGCTCTCGTTGCCGCAATGAAACGTGCATTGGACGTGCAAATTTGCATCCCAGCGGGTGACGTCCCACAGCGATTCGAACTTGCGGTTCATGCCCATCTGGGCGATGTAGAACGAATAGGGAACGATAGGAAAGCGGTAGGAAAAAGGGATCAGGGCAGTCTTAATGCCGCTTTTCAGTCTGGCTCTGGCCCAAACGAGATCGCGGCCGCAGCGCGATATAGGTCATCAGCAACGGCAGGTGAACCGTATAGCAGAGAACGAGCTTCTTCGATGTAGTAAATGAAATCACTTGCATCCGAAAAGTAGTTACGGAAAGCAGTTCTCACGTCTTGCCTATTGCCGCGCACCAAAACGATGTCCTTGGAGTTTCCGGCATTTTCTTCCTCTAGATCGAAGAGCGTCAACAAGGCCTGCGTGGCGTCTCGAAAAGTCTTGATCTCCATAGGCGCATCTTCGGAAAATATAAGAATGATGTTGTGGTTCCTACCTCCCTTCAAAGCGTCGCTTGCGTCCAGCTCGCGCAGCATATCCATTAGGCCAAGCTGCGAATCTAGCTCATCAAACGCGATCGCGAGTTCAACATCGCCCATATCAGGCACTGGTCCTCGCTGACTCTCCCAAACGCGAGAGATCATCTCGCTGGCATATACCATGACCTGCTCGTACCGCTTATCCCCTTGCTTGAACTTGGGATTGCTCTTTGTGATAAGCCCGACAACTTCGACGCAGGTCGCCCACGCATGCTGATAAATAGTCCGGTACTGCAATTCAATTTGCAGCCCCTTGTAAGTCGCTCCATGATGACTGTTGACGTCATATTTGTAGACGTCATGTATTCCCCTGTAGCCGTCAGCCTTAGGGTTGATTATATAGTCATACTTACCTGAATCGTTGCGCAGTTCATGTTTAAACTTCGCTCTTTGGAATTCAGAGCGAAAAGCGGTTAGTGCTTCGTAATCTTGAAAGATAAGCCGGCAGCCTGCCACATCATCCATACGATGAAGCTTCATGTCAGGATGGCGCCGCAGCTTTCCCATGATAGTCTGTCGCCGCTTGTGCCGCTGAGCAACGATGATATCGCGGTGCCGAGTGCGATTTCGCAAAAGTGCCTGGAAGCTATTCAAGACGTGACGGTGAGCCGCTCTCCAGCGGTCTAGAACGGCCAAATCGTCGGGAGTCGCTCGGCCATCCCTGATCGCCTCACCGGCGCGGCTGACCCTCTTCCGCGAGCCGCCAGGGTAATCCTCAGGTGAATTCACAAGTCTCTTTTCTCCTACTTCCCACCGCTTGGCAATCTGTCTGCGCGGCGGAGAACCCCTCCGCCACGTCTGCAGGATATTCCTCATATCAGCGCCCTGCTTCGCGCAAGAGCCCGGCTACGATCCAGCTAATCCCGCGCGGACCAGTTCCTAGACGGCAGTTCCGCGAGCGTTCATAAGCTCATTGCTGCGCAAAGGGGGTAAAGGTTGACGCGATGGGTAAGTGGGTCGGTGGTATTCTCACCACTCTGATAGTGCTTGCGCTCACCACGTGGGTCGCTGCGCTTTTGAAAGGTCCAATAGATGATTGGGCAAGTCGAGACAAACTGCGGGCGGAAGTGCAACTCTCGCCATGGTATGAAAAGCCGAACAGACTTTCAAATAAACCAGATTCACTTAAGCAAGTTGGTATATGGAAAAGCTTAGACGATGATGGAAACTTCGGAGTAGCTAGGCTACTAGTTACAAATGAAAGCAATAAGCTTATAAGTGATGTAAATGTACGATTGCTCTCTCCGTGGTTTTTTGAGGATGTTCTAGTAACTAAAATAGACGGACATGACAAAAGCTTTCATAATGTTAAGCGAATTATACTTCCGGACATGAGGCCCGGAGATAAAATCGTTGTAATGATGTGGGGGCCTTTTGCATCATTTACGTTTCCTAGCGTTTTCAGAACATATTCATCCGAAGGCGCATTCAGAATAACATATAGTTGGCCAGCCAACGAGGAATATCAATTTAGAAGCTCTCTATCTCGCGCCTTAGATGAATATGCGAGTTATTTTATTACGACTCTCGTAATATTTATAATTATACTACTTATAATTACTCTGGTGGCCCATGAGCAATATTATAAGAAACTGTTGAAGAAGAAATCTTACTATAAAGTCGAGCGCGCCCGCTATCTTTTGGATCCGAATAAGTTTTCGCCGGCTGCGAAAGCGCCTCCGCCACCCGCACCTCCGCCACCCGCACCTCCGCCACCCGCACCTCCGCCACCCGCACCTCCGCCACCCGCGCCTCCGTCACCCTGAACTCCATCGAGATACTTGAGGCCTTACTCGCGACTTTTCGCCTTTTGATCGGGCATCGCGACGGCATGTCTTGCCCAAACGCCCTCCTAAAGCGGCGGAGATGCCCTCCGCCGCGCGTTCACGAAGAACCCGGATTTTGGCCGTGCTCCGCGCTAGAAGACCGTTATCGTACCCCCGCGTTACCCCTCTTGGGCGCTGGGCCGTACACCCGAATGTCTCAGCCTGGTGGGAAGCGGACAGGCCGCTTGTCGTCATAATCAGCTAATAGCGGTCGTCGCATCCCCTGCGCGTAAGTCGAAGCCGCACTTCGAACAGATCGCTTCTGGTACGGGTGTATATGCCCATCCAAAAGGCCCCCAGCTTGGTCCCAAGGCGTACGGAGACTTACCACATTTCGGACAGGCGATCGTAAGCCGAATAGGAGCTGCAATCCGACGCCTGCTGCGCCGATATACCAGCCGATCATTTCCTTTCCGCCATCAGCCGCGAGAAACCAAATTACACCGGTCGACACCAGCAAGAGCGGCAGCGACATGATTAACGAATAGAAGCGGAGCCGGACCATGCAGAGGTCTTACACCGACTGTTGCATGTCCGCTATCGGGATGGTCGGAGATGACGGCAATGACCGACTTTGGGCGGGAGCCGCCCCTTAGAAAAGGCATTATTATGCATCCCGTACCCCAATGGCGTCCGGGAGGGTTAAGTGGTAGCCCTTCTTAGGCCATTGGTCGCGCCTTCATATCGCGTGGGGCGCCACCTGGCTGCTCGACGTAGGGACAAGATGACCTTTAGGATTCGTGACAGCCTGCTTGGGGTGCCAATCTACCTTTATCGAGATGAGGTTGCTGCAAGTGCCGGGGAGTCCGCAGGAGGCTGCGGCTTCTTGTATGGTCATGACTTACCCCCGCATTTGGGGAGCGGACATACCCTATGGGCCGTGACAAATAAGCATGTCATCGAGAGCAACAATTGGACAATTCGGCTCAATCTCAAAGCCGGTGGCATCACATGCATCGATACCGACGATCGAGAATGGATTTATCACCCTCGGACCGACTTGGCCGTTCGGCCGTTGGCGCTATTCCAAGACATCCACAAGTTTAGTTACTTGGCCAGCGAATGGCTTCTTACGGAGGATTGGGAGAAGGCCCTGGAGATTGGTCCGGGAGACCCTTGCTTCACGATAGGCCGGTTTATCGGCCACGATGGCAAGCAGAAGAATACACCCACGACGCGGTTCGGGCAAATCGCCCAAATTGACACAGAGCCAATCGTGCAGAGCGGTCAGTCGATCGATAGCTATTTAGTTGAGATTCGTTCGATTGGTGGGTTCTCTGGCTCTCCAGTGTTCGTTTACCTCAACGCGGCTTATTACCGACCATGGGCTGCTGGCTCTAAGACCGGGCCGGATGGGTCAATCCTTGGCGTTGGACACTATCCTACAGGACCGTGGCTCCTTGGTGTGAATTGGTGTTCGGTTCCCACGTGGGAAACTGTCTGTGACGCATCCGGTACTGAGTTGCCGAGCGGCTATAAGGTGCAGGCAAATAGCGGGATTATGGGTGTAGTGCCCGCCCGCTATTTGAAGGAAATGTTTGAACCCGGCGGAGCCGCGTTTGGTAAGTTGCAGGAGATTGAAATAGGCATAGCCCGGACCTCGGCTACACGACTGCCGACAGCGATGCCTACCTCCGAAGATTCTTCGCGCGCCTAAAGGCGCGCTTATTCGGAACGCGCTTAAGCCGCCCGGTGAAGGTTTCGTCCAGACCCTATGTTCGCAATTGGGCGGCAGCCGTCACCTCGTAACGCCTAACCCGTCCTGGTTGGGAAGACCGGGCCGCGTACCGTCATCCGGTCGGCGGGGTAGGGGCGCTGGAGCGCCACCACCTCGTCATAGCTGCCGCGCAGCCAAAGCTCGTGATCCTCTTCACGCAGGATCGTGATCATCGCTTTGGGGTGGATCGGGGCGACAAGGGCGTTCGGGTCGCAGGTCACCATCGTGAAGCCATTGCCCTTGGCGGTGCGCTGCCAGAAGCCGGCGACGGCGAAGATCGGCTGCTCGGGCACCGCGAACCACATTTCGCCTTTGACCGGCTTGCGGCCGTCGCCCAGATCAACTGCGTCCGGCGTCCACTCGCAAAACTCGGTGAGCGGCACGAGGCAGCGGTTCTCGGGTCGCTCCGCGAGCCGCCGCCACTGCGGCAGACCGAGTTGACGCACGTTCGTCATTGGGAACTTGCCGCCGCCGCCGAGCACGTCCCAGGCCATGATGTCGAGGCCGCGCCGGCCGGCGTCCTCGCGAATCACGTAGGCGCGACCGCGCGGCACGAGCTCGACCGGGTTGAAGCGATTGTCCATCGGCCGTTCGGCCGCCCAGTCCGCGCCGAAGCGGGAGAAGAGCGTCTCCGGCTCGGCGCTGGTGCGCGCGCGATTACACATCAGCGATCCTACCCATTACGCCTGCTCCCTTGCCGCTGCCCCACCTTTCACCGGGTTGGCCATGCGCCTCGACCGCCGAGCCATCGTTGCGATGACATGCGCGATCGCTATTCGATCGGTTGCGGATAATCCTCGAAACTGCCGGAGCATTTCGATTTCCTCCGGTGCAAGGATAGTCTCCCCGAGTTCCATTGTTCGCCCCACTCCCGGTTTGCGCGCACGCCGGCGATGGCGTGCGAACCGAAGATGGTGGACGGCTCGTTAACAATATCCCCCGAAGCTCATCTAAGGCACTGACAAAATGCGGAAATCGGTCGCCGACAGTGCAAGATCATCCACGGCCTGACATCGATCGAGCGACTTGCAACAGGGCTCTCTGCTCGTCTTCGCTAAGAGTGTCGAAGCAATCCAGCAACTCACGAGCGTTCGAACTGATCTGGCGCGGGTGACAAGTCTCGGCCTTCGGATCGTCCGATTCGCCGGCGAGGTACGCTGCCGTCGTGCCAAGCTCGCGAGCGAGGACGACGAGATGCGGCGACGATCTTCGGCCTCCTCGAATCAAGCTGTTGACGGTCGTCTGCGGCAGTTTCGCGCGCCGCGCCAGTTCGGCCTGCGAGATGCCTAGCGCGTTGATACGCTCTTCAATCCTGGCTCCCAAACTCATGCCGCGCAATCTACCGGCTGATCGGTAGAAGGATATTCCGCAGATGCGGTTGACTCACATACCGATGAAGCGGTAGGCCTACCGTTATGGCGGTAGAACACAAATCCGATTCGGCGTTGGCACGCGCTGTTCGCATCGCGGGGTCGCAAAGCGCCTTTGCCCGTTTGATCGGCCGCGCGCAGCAAACCGTGTACGATTGGTTGTCGAACGACAAACCCCTGCCTGCGGAACACGTCCTCAACGTCGAGGCCAGAACCGGCATCTCGCGCCACGAACTTCGCCCCGATCTCTACCCCCAGGTGTCGGCCGCGGAGGTCCGCCGCTCGCCCGGTCACGATTTAGGCGACATGGAGCCGGCACGATGAGCGAAGACGTACCTCGCACGCCGCACCAGCAGCTCCAGATCGAGCAGGCCGCGATCGAGGCGGCGCTCGACCCGCGCTCGATCCGGCTTCACTGTTTGAAGATTGCCGCGCAAACAAATCTTCCCGCGGGCGATGTGCTGCCAACAGCCAAGCTCTTCGCGGATTTCGTTCTTGGCAGCCCGGCTCGTGACTAAGCTCGAGCTATTCTTCGGTAACGGGCGGCTGACCGGTGGTGACGAGCGTATGATAATATTCATACGTGGCGACGACTGTGGCCCGCGCGCCCATTCTTCTGGCCAACGTCTGCGCCGGCGAACTGCTTTCCACGCTGCCGCGATACGCCAATTCGGCCTGAGTAAGCGTAGCAGCAATAAGCGCGCCGGCGTCGCCTGTCGTAACGTGCATGTGGGTTTCCCTTCGGTCAGTGCTTTGAACACCCTGACTGTAGCCGGGCGGGGAGCAGCCGCAAGCTGCTCCCCCGAAGGTGCCGTTTTCGGCCCGACGCCGACGGACTTCGGCGCAATGGAGCCGGTACTGTGAGCGAGCCGTTCACGCCTGAGCAGGAAGCGCGCGTCGGCGAAATGATCGCCGACGCGCTGGCTCAAAAAGCTGCCGAAGGGAGCGCTCGATTCGTGAGCATCATGAACGCGCTCGCCGAGATATCGTCGAGCGCAGGTCCAGTCGGGTCGCTGCTTATGAAGGCCGGCGTAGGCGATGGCCTCAAATTCGGACGAGAGGGCGCGGACGAACGCATCCGCGATATCGCGCGCGAGGAAATCGAATCGGCCGTGTGCCGCTTCGGCAACCAGGTTGTAGCGGTTACTCGCGCTTTGTCCCCCAATTCGGGTCGGAAGCTCGGGTGATGACTGCCTGCCAATCCATGCTCTCGATGAAAGTGTCGAGGATGGGCGCCTCCACCTTATCCTCCACGTGCTCGCTCGATCGCAATCTTTCTGCGCGGCGCTCGAGCGTTTCTTTGACATCGAGCGCGAAGTCGGGGCCGAAGCGCTTACCGGCAGCATGCAGTATAGCCACGCCGAGTTCCAGCGCCCACACGGCGTTCTCCACCGGTGAATATACGCTGCTCTCTTCCATGGTGGCGATGGCTTCTGCCGAGAATCCTTCGTTCGCCAGCTCTCGGCGTCGCTCTTCCGTGAACGGACGCCAGCCAAACGGTTTTTCGGACACAGTTTCACCTCTTCGTGTTGGTCTCGACAATCACACGATAGCTGGATGGGGTCGGGCGTCCAGCCCGGCCCCTGAAGGCCGCATACCTTCGTCATCACCAATCCTTTCCCTCTTCGGCGGCTTGCAGACCGGCCGATGCCCCAGCAAGGCGGAGCGCGCGAAATCGTGCCCGACTCAGCGGGAGCTCCTTGGGTGTCTGCCGTACCCGCGTACCGGCGGCATCGATCGACCTCCTCCCCGGTCGGTGCCGCCAATCTCGGGTACCCCGCGCCGGATTGTTCGTCGCTGCGGATCGACACCTCGTTTTCGTATCATGAGCTCGGCCGCCATTCGGGCGGCGAGCGGCGCCGGCGGACCTGACCCATGTCCGTCGGCGTCGTCCCTATTGGCGCGTCTGGTATGACCAAGGCGCGCCCGATTTTCGAAGACGCACTGCTGCGCGTCCTGGGTGATTTGACGCCGGCCCGTTGCGCGCTGATCACCGGGCGCGCCGAGGCATATTTGCGCGAGGCGAGCGATCCCGATCGGCCTCAACGCCTCACCGTCCACGACATGCACAAGCTCGATGTCGAGCATCTCGCCTTCGACGGCACGACGCCACTGTTCGCCGCCTATGGCGCGCTCATCGCGCAGGCGCGTGCCGAGATTTACGCGGATGCTGTGGCGATCGGCCGCGCCACAAAGGGCGTGCTCAAGGAGGATGGCGAGGCGCATCTCGCGCTGTTCATCGCCTCGCAACCGGACGCAACCGACCACGATCTTCGCGCCGCGCTGCGCGAAACGGAAGAGTCCATCGCCGCGCAGTCGCAGGCGGTCCAGGCCGTTCGCGTCGCCCTCCAGAAACGTCACCCGCAGCCACCGTAAGCGGGCGCTGTCCCGCCATTTCGGAATTCAAGCCGCCCGATGATCTCTGTCGATCGCCGGGGCGGGAAACTGCTGCCTGGAACCCCGCCGCATGCCCTGCCGACATGACCCTCGCGCGCCCGCATTGATGCGCCCGCTCACACCCGGCGCGTATCTGAAGATGCGCCGTTGCGCAGCCCAGATGTCGGTTGCCGACGTCGCCGCGCGGATCGCCACGGCGCCGAGGCTGGCTGAGCACGCCCGTGTCGAACTGATCGAGCTGATCGAGGCGGATGCGGCGCCGGCGAGCTTCGCGACGATCGTCGTGTTCAACAACGTCTATGCGTTCGACCTCGAGGTGCTGGCCACGCTCGAGCGGATCAGCCTCGGCGCGGATCTGCCAGCACCGCGCCTGTGCCGAATCTGCGCCTGCAGCGAGTTCGATCCGTGCGTGGGGCGGACCACCTTCGGTCCGTGCAGTTGGGTTGCCGCCGATCTGTGCTCGGCCTGCGCTAGCCCATCGCTCGCGAGCGCGGCCGCGTGAACGATCTACCGCCCACTTCATCCCGCGCGGTACGCCGCGCGCGCATCGCGATCGACTTCGCGATCGTCGCAGCCGGCGTCGCCGTCGCCTTCGCCCTTTGCCGTCTTCCCGCCCCGGCGCTGGTGACCCTCGCGGTCGCCCTGTTGGTCGCCGTCACCGCGTTCGTCGTCATCATGAGGGAGATTTCCCGATGAAGCCTGACCCTGCCACGCTCGACCGGCCTGTACCGGCGCCTTTCATCCACCGGCAGGATTGCCGTTGCCCCGACTGCCCAGGCGGGCGGCGCCCGCTCGATCCCGTCACGCGCGCGACGCTGCTGTTCTCTGGCGGCATGGGGATCGGCTTCCTGCTGGTCGCAGCATCGGGCAATCTGGAGGAGGCGCTGCGTGCGCTGTTTGGGCTGTGAGCGAGCCGATTTCCGCCGACCAGCTTCGTCTGCTGATCGAGCGCATCGAGCGCCTTGAGGAAGAGAAAAAGGGCATCGCGGACGATATCGCCGATGTCTACGGCGAGGCGAAATCGACCGGGTTTGACGTCAAGACAATCCGGCAGATCGTCCGCCTGCGCAAGATGGAGAAGCACCACCGCGACGAAGCGGAGGCGACGCTCGAGCTCTACATGCACGCGCTGGGCATGGCGTGATGCGGCCCACCATCCAAGAGATCGCCGCGATGCCGTTCCCGGCGAGTCGCGAAGCCGTGCGCCGCTGGCTCGACCCTGACTGGTGCCGCTTCGACCCGGACGCCGAGCCGCGCGAGGTCCGTGTCTCGATCGACTATGAGATCACGCACGAAGAAAGCTTAACCGTCATCGTGCTCGCGCGCGATGCCGAGGAGGCGAAGCGGCTCGCGGTCGAGCAACTCTCGCATGATCGCGGTAAGGTTGAAGTTCTTGACGCGCGGATCTCCGAACCCGCGACGGCGCATCAGCCAGCACTGCCCTTCGATCGGGCGCTACACTGATGTCCCCGAACCCTGGCTTCTGCCCGGCCGAGGCCGCAGGCAAGCGCGTCGAGGTGCTGCTCGCCAACGGCAACCGCCGTCAGTGGCCAGCCGACGGTAAGCACGGCTGCAACTGGACGATCAGGGGCATCCCCGCGGACATTCGCGAATACGAGATCGTCCGCTGATGCCCTGCGAGCACATCACCCTGCCAGGTGGCGGCCGGGCCATCGTCTGCTCGTCGCGCCGCCGGCAGCGATGCGCGTGCGGCCGCGTGGCGAACCGATTGTGCGACTGGAAGGTGCCGACCAGGCGAAGCGGGACGTGCGACGCGCCGATCTGTCGGACCTGCAGCACCTCGCCGGCGGCAAACAAGGATCTGTGTCCCGAACATGCGGCCGCGTTCGAGGCATGGCGGGCTGGGCGGGCTCGCGATCCTGCGCGCCGGGCGGAGCCTCGTTGATGGCGCGGGTAGCCGGCATCAACGCCGATCCGCCAGGCGGGCGGCATGAGCCCTGCGCATGTCCGGAATGCCGTGCGCTTGATCGCGCGCATCCGGGCGAAGGTGTCCAATTGCGCCTACTGCCATCCGGGGACCGAACGGATGCGATCCCCGTCGGTGCCGCGCTGGACGTGGGGCAGGGCGCATGACCGGGCACGCAAGGTGCTGCGCCGCGCCAAGTTGCTCTGCCTTGGTCGATCGCAACACGCCGTTCTGTCGCCGCCATTGGGACAAGCTCCCGGGCAAACTGCGGTCGCGTATCGGCATGTCGGCGGCGGCAAAGGACAGTGTGGTGCGAAATGACGACATCGGTCGCGCCGTGCGGCTGCTCGGGACGATCTCGTGATGGACTATACGCAAAAGCACGACGGTGCCGGGGGAGAAGATGAGCGCGGAGAGGCCAAGCCGGTCAACGCTTTGCATTCGCTGACCACGGCGCAGCGAAAGAGCAGGGGCTCAGTCCTCGAGCGCGGGCGCTTCCTGCGGATCAACGATGTCGTTGCAATTACGGGCCTGAGCCGCGCCACGATCTACCGACTCATAGATCGGGCGGATTTCCCGCGTCAGTTCCAGCTTACCAAGCGGGCGATCGGCTGGTGGCAGGCCGACGTTGAGGCGTGGGTCGAGAGTCGCCTCGGCAACGCTGCCTAAGCCCGCAACCCCTTCGCAGCCGGGGGCATCGCTGGGGGCATTTGAAAAATGAAAAGCATCAGAAACGGCGTAAATCAGGGACGTTACCATGAATATTCTAGCAGCAGCCCTGTCCACCACCCCTTCATCTCGGGGTGTCGATACCGGCTCGAGAAGCCCGCCCCCTACTGGCGCTCTCTTACCGTCTCTCACTTGTAATATCGTTGTTCCGCCGCGCGCTTCCGTATGTCCGGCAGGCGTGTGCGCCGCCACGCGCGGGCGCGGCCCTCCCAGAGCCGAGACGCAAAAAAGGGCGGCCCTCGCGAGCCGCCCTTTTCCGAACTTCCGAAAGAAGCGTCGCTTACTTGAAGTGGAAGCCGATGGTGCCCATCACGCGCTGACGCGAGGTGTGGTCGTTATACTGCGAATAAACGTACTGCGCGCCGACGAAGAGCGGCATCCGCATCACGTCGCGGCCGACCGAATATTCGACGCCGCCGCCGACCTGATAGCCGTCGGTGCTGAAGCGATCATACACGATGTTCTGGCCGGTCGGCGCGTCGATGCGCTTGCGCTGCTGGTTGTTCACATAGCCGCCCTTGCCATAGACGAGGAAGTTCGGGGTGACGAGATAGCCCGCGCGCACGGCCGCGCCATATTCCTCGAACGACTTCTGGCAGATCTGGCTGTTGCCGCCGCCGCGCGAGCAATTCTCGCTCCAGTCGTTGGCGCGCCAGTACGATGCTTCCGGGCCGACGACGATCCGGTCGGCGATCACGCCGTCGAAGCCGACGGTTGCGCCGTAACCGAACTTGTCACGGTGGCGGCCCTGCGACTGGAAGCGGTCACCGCCGATATCGCCTTCGATGCGGATGCCCCGGAACGTGGGGTTGCTGTCGGCGACGCTGGTGTCCGCCACGGTCGTGTCCTGCGCGGACGCGGCGTTCGCACCAAACGCGACGAGGCCGAAGGCGACGGCGGAGAGGAGGGCTTTACGCATACTAAGTTCCTTTGGTGTTTTGTATTCAGCGGGTGCCTAACCATCATCCGGCGAGGACGATCCGCCCCCGGTGCGGAAAGTCGCAAGCTGTTGCTGCGGCGCAACAGATATGACGGAACCGTTATGAAGACCGGGGGAGCAGGCAGGCGGGGCCGATGCGGTCCAGCGTCGGGCAGCCGAGCTGCGCCATCGCCAGTTCCAACTCCGCGCGCAGAATATGGGCGACGTGCGCCGCGCCCGCCATGCCCGCGACGGCGAGGCCGTGCAGTTGCGGCCGGCCGACCAGCACCGCCGTCGCCCCGAGCGCGAGCGCCTTGACGATATCGGGCCCGGTGCGGACGCCGCCGTCGATCAGCAGCGGCACCGCGCCGGCGGCCGCGAGCATCGCCGGCAGTACGTCGAGCGCCGACGGCGCACCGTCGAGCGTGCGCCCGCCGTGGTTCGAAACGATGATCGCATCGGCGCCATGCGATACCGCGATCCGCGCGTCGTCGGCGGCGAGCAGACCCTTGAGGATCACCGGCAGCCGTGTTTGCGCGCGCAGCCACGCGACATCGGCCCACGTCGGCGCGCCATCGGCGAGCGGCGTGCCGAACAGGATGCGCGAACCGGGCACGCTGGTCTGACGCCGATCGGCGCCGACCTGCAGGTTGGCTGCGGTGACGCCGGGCGGCAGCGCGAAGCCCGAGGTCTTCACCGACGCATCGACCGTGAGCACGATCGCCTCATATCCGGCAGCCTGCGCACGCGCGACCAACTCGGCGGAGACCGCGCGATCCTCCTGAAGATAAAGCTGGAACCAGAGCGGCGGCGGCGCGACGCCGAGCGCGCGCGCCGCGTCGCGCGCGGTCTCGGCGATCGCCTCGAGCGGCACGCTCGACAAGGTGCTGGCGACCATGCCGACACCCATGGCGACGCTCGCGCGCACGCAGGCGAGTTCGCCCTCGGGGTGGACGAGACGGTGATAGGCGACCGGCGCGAACAGGATCGGCGCCTGATGCTCAAGCCCGAACAGCGTCAGCCGCGTATGCCCGCCGCGCAGATCGCTCAGCATGCGTGGCAGCAGGGCGAGGCGCTCGAACGCGGCGCGGTTGCGCGCCAGCGTCTGGGCGCTGCCCGCCTGGATGTGCGCCCAGGTCGCGGCGGGCACGTGGTGCTCGGCGCGGCGCTCGTAATCGGCGAGCGTCTGGAGATCGGGCGGGATCACCGTCAGCGGCGGCAGCGGACTCACGTCTCCGACCATTGTCGCATCAAATTGTGATAGACCCCGGTCAACGTGTCGAGCGACGCATGATCGGGATGATCGCTACCGAGCGCCTGGATCGCGGTGTCGAGATCGAACAGCAGTCGGCGCCGCTCGTCTGCGCGGACCAGGCTCTGCGTCCAGAAGAACGCGGCATAGCGTGTGCCGCGCGTCACAGGGGTGACGTGGTGGAGGCTGGTGCCGGGATAGGCGATCATGTCCCCGGCGGCGAGCTTGACGCGGCGCTCGCCGAACGTGTCGGATATGACGAGTTCGCCGCCGTCATAGTCCTGCGGATCGCTGAAGAAGAGCGTGCTCGACACGTCGCTGCGGACCCGCTCGGCCGTGCCGGGGAGCGGGAAGATCGCGCTATCGACATGCGCGCCATAGTCGCCCCCGCCTTCGTACCGGTTGAAGCGCGGCGGCAGTACGCGCAGCGGCAGCGTGGCGGCGATGAACAGCGGCGTGGTCCCGAGCCGATCGAGGATGCGCGCGCCGAGCTGGCGGGCGACATCATGGTCGAGCGGCAGTTGCAGGTTGCGCTTGACCAGCGCGGCGCGGTGGCCGGCGGTGGCCCGGCCGTCGTGCCAATCGGCGGCTTCGAGCAGCGCGCGTGCCTCGCGAACCTCGTCGGGCGCGAACAGGGCGGGGATGTGGACCAGCATGGCGCCTGCATAGCGACAAAGCCATTGCGAGGCAGTAGCAAAACGAAGCGGCTTGTCGAAGCGATCGTGCTCGGCCAAGCTGGGCCGGTTCGGGTCACAGGGGGATCGTCATGAAGGCCGCTCGTCGCTCCAGTTTCGTCGCGCTTGCGGCCGTGTTGGCCAGCGCCGCGCCGCTTCACGCCGCCCCGGCCGATCCGCGCGGCGGTGAGTCGGCGTTCCGCGCGCTCTACAAGCAACTGGTCGAAACCGATTCGAGCTGGCCCGACGGCAGTTGCACGCTCGCCGCCGAGCGGATGGGCGCGCGTCTCACCGCGGCCGGCTATCCGGCCGCCGACGTGCAGGTGCTCGTCGATCCCGCGCACCCCAAGGAGGGCAATCTCGCCGCGATCCTGCGCGGCAGCGACGCCAAGCTGCCGGCGCTGCTGCTGCTCGCGCATATCGACGTGGTTGCCGCCAAGCGCGGCGACTGGACCCGCGATCCGTTCACGCTGGTCGAGGAGAACGGCTATTTCTACGGGCGCGGCACCTCGGACGACAAGGCGATGGCGGCGGCGTTCACCGATGCGATGATCCGCTTCCGGCAGGAAGGCTACAAACCCAAGCGCACGATCAAGCTCGCGCTGACCTGTGGCGAGGAGACCGAGAAGGCGCTCAACGGCGTCGAATGGCTGCTCAAGACCCGGCCCGAGACGCTGCAGGCGGGCTGGGCGCTCAACGAGGGCGGTGGCGGGTCGCTCGACGAGACGGGCAAGCCGGTCAGCCAGGGCGTTCAGGCGGGCGAAAAAGTCTATCAGGATTTCACGCTGACCGCGACCGCGCCCGGCGGGCACAGCTCGCGCCAGGCGCCGCACGTCAACGCGATCGGCTGGATGGCCGAGGCGCTGGCGCGGATCAACGCTTATGACTTCCCGGTCGATCTGACGCCTGCCGCCAAGGCGTATTTCGGCGCGTCGGCGGCGCTCTATCCCAAGACGCGCGCCGCGATGGCGGCGATCGGCGCGGGCACGGCGACCCCCGCCGACTATGCGGCGGTGTCCGCCGAAAACCCGAGCTGGAACGCGACGCTCCGCACCACCTGCATCCCGACGCTGATCTCGGGCGGGCACGCCGCCAACGCGCAGCCGCAGGCGGTGAGCGCCAACGTCAATTGCCGGATCATTCCGGGCGAGAGCGTCGACGCGATCGTCGCCACGCTGACGAAAGTGGCGGCCAACCCCAAGGTGAGCGTCGCGCTCGCCGATCCGCCCCAACCGAAATCGTCAGCGCCGCCGCTGACCCCGCAGATCATGGCGCCAATCGAAGCGCTGACCAAGGAGATGTGGCCGGGCGTCCCGGTGATCCCGCGTCTGTCGACCGGCGCCACCGACGGCCGCTTCACCAACGCGGCGGGCATTCCGACCTACGGTGTGTCGGGGCTGTTCTCGGACCCGGACGGGCAGGGGGTGCATGGCCTCAACGAGCGCATCCGCGTCAGGTCGTTGATGGACGGGCGCGTGTTCCTGTACCGGTTGGTCAAGGCGTACACCGGCTGATCGGGTGTCTGCCCATCCACGCTGGACGAAATCGACGCGCGTGCGTCAAGCGGCGTGCGTGGTACGTCCTTCGACTGCGCTCAGGACGAACGGGGTGGGTGGCCGACGGGGTAAGGTCCACGCGAACTGCTCGAACCGCTGGAACTGCTCGAACCGCTTCCAACCCTTCGCGCTGAACGAAGTCGAAGCGCTTGCGACAAGCACGGCAGCGGGGCATGGCTTTCGGCTGCGTTCAGGACGAACCGGGGAAGGCGCGTCAGCCGGCCGCCCATAGCGGCAGCACGTCCCAGTTCCCGGCCGAGAGCATATGCGCATATATCCAGGCGAGCGCGCCTTGGTCGCGCAACTTCATGAAGGCGGCTGGCGCCAGCGCGTCGAGCTTGGCGCGCGAGACGGCATCATATTCGACCACCAACGTCCGCTCGCCGCCGGGCGGCGTGTGATAGGCGCGGCGCGGTTCCAGCAGCCCGAGCTCGTCAAGCATCGCGACGAAGGCGCGGGTGCGGCCTTCTGCGGCATCGACCGCGTTGCACATGCCGATCGCCTCCTGGACCAGCGCGGTGGGTCGCCCGCGCTCGAACAAGGCCGTAGCGCCCGGCGTGCCGACCGGGACGATGCGATCCGAGGCTTCGTCGATGCAGATCACGTTGGTATCTGCGTGCTCGCGGCGCGCGAGCGTGAACGGGTGACGGCGCAGATAGGCCGGCACATAAGCGCCGGGCGCATAGCGTCCGTCCGGGGCGACGAACAGGTTGCGGTCAGCGCTCAGCCCGGTGACGACCACTGCCTCGCGCTCGGCCGCGAAGAACAGGATCGGGTAGTCGAGCGCGGCGCGTTCGAATTCGTCGGTGGTCACTGCGATCAGCGGCGCGGCGCCAGCGAAGCGGTAGCGGGCTTCGCCCGGCAGCAACGCCCGGTCCCCGTGGCGTCGCGCATCGAGGATCGCGATACGCTCGTACAACGGCAACGCGCCGTGCAGCGTGACAGCATCCCCCGCCATGCCGTGCGCCTAGAAGCGGAAGCCCTTCGACACGGCATAGGCGAAGCCGACCGCGATCGCCACGCCGATCGCCGCCTTCCACGGCGACGCGCCGAGCCGCGCCGCAACAGCGGTCGCGCCGGTCTTGCGGCGGCCGTGGATCATCGGCGCGACGAGGTTGTGGCGCAGCCCGATCAGATAGAACAGCACCGCCAGCACATGCAGCACGACCAGCGCGAGCAGCACGTTGAAGACGAGATGATGTACCTCCGCTGCGGCGCGACCGGTGTCGAAGCTGACGTAATCTGCGAGCGGCCCCGATTCGAGCCCGTCGACGTCGACCGCGAACAGCCCGGCCGTCACCATCACCACCAGCATGGCGAGCATCGCGATGACGCTCCACCCGCCGACTGGATTATGCCCGTCGGCCGCCTGATAGGGGCGTTTGCCGAGCGTGCGCAGATAGGCAAGAGCAGCGCGTGGGCCGCGCACGAACTGACTGAAGCGCGCGTTGCGGCTGCCGGCGAAACCCCAATAGATGCGGAACACCAGCAGCGCGAGGATCGTGTAGCCCGAGAGCCGATGCCAATCCATGTCATGATGCTCGCCGCTCCACCACGAGAAGCCGAGCAGCGCGACGAGCAGCCAGTGGAACAGCCGAACCGGCAGATCCCACACGCGCGCGGTGCTGGTGTCAGGCGTCATGCCGCGCGATCAATCGTCCGAGCGGAACTGGCGATGGCAGGCGCCGCAGGCCGCGCCGACCGCCTTCATCTGCGCGCCGATCGCGGCAGCGTCACCGCTTCCGGCGACCGCCACCAGCTTGTTCGATTCGCCGACGAGCTTGGCCATCGCCGCGTCGAACGTGGCGCGGTTGGTCCAGATGGCGGGCAGAGCATCGGTCTTGACGCCAGCGCTGGGGCCGGTGCCGGCGGGGAACAGCTTGCCCTGGCCCTTGGCGGTGGTGGCGAGCGTCTGCGCGGCGGCGAGCGTGGCAGCCTTGTCGGGCGTACCGCTCTTCACCTGATCGCCGATCGCCTTCATCGCGCCGCCCATCTTCTTGAAGCCGGCGACACGCGCGTTGACGACGTCCTGCGGCGCAGGCGCCGCCGCCATCACCGGCGCAGACAGGATCGCGGCGAGCGCCGCAACGCGGAGGGTTTTGAAAGCTGGTACGATCATCAACGGTCTCGCCCTGAAGTAACGTGGATCATGGCCGCGCGGCCACGTGCTGTCCTCCCCGATTTGGCGGCATAGCGCCAGTCCCATCGGCGAAGGTTTCGCGGAAAATCGTCTTCACGCCGCTCAGCCCCTTGTCCGCGATCTCGGCGGCGGTGCCGTATTTGCTCTTGAGATCGGTCCGCGCGTGATACGCGGCGAGCGTGCGCAGCATCGCCGCGAGCTCGGGGAAGGGGCGGCCGCTGACCAGGATGTGGAGCGCGGTGAATCCGTTCGCATTGGCGACATTGACATCGGGCGCGGCCTGCAAAGCGACTTGGAGCGCCGCGTCACTGCCGCCCCTCGCGGCCGCGAGCACGACGTTAGTGCCATCGGCTGCTACGAAATGCGGGTCGGCGCCGCCCGCGAGCAGCGCCGCCATCGCCTCGGCATGGCCGCCCTGCGCCGCCCACAGCAGCGGCGGGGTCGGTGGTACGGGCGGCGGCGCGACGCCGAAATTGGCTTCTGTCACCCATTTGATCGTGGACGGGCCGCTCAGCGCATTGGCGTCGGCGCCGCGCGCGAGCAGCAGCTTGACCAGAGTAGCATCACCGCCTTCAGCGGCGGCATCGAGCGGGGTCTTGCCCTCGCGATCGCGCGCGGCGAGATCGAAGCCATAGGGCACGAGCAATGCGGCGGCTGAATAATTGTGCTGGTACAGTGCGAGTTGCAGCGCGCTGGTGTTCTCCGGGCCGCGAAAGTCGGCCTTCGCGCCCGCGGCGAGCAGCGCGGCGGTCGCGGCCGGCCCGTTGCTTTTGATCGCGAAGAACAGCGGGGTAAACCCGCCCTTCGAAACCCGGTTCACGTCCGCGCCGGCCTTGAGCAGTGCAGCGATCGCCTCGGTGCGGCCGGCCGAGGCCGCCCACATCAACGGGGTCTGGCCGCGCGCGTCGGGCGTCTCGTGGCCGGCGCCCTCAGCAAGGATCCGTGTTACCGCCTCCGCCGGCCCGAACCGCGCGCAGATCGCTAGCGGCGTGGTGCCATCGGGCGCGGCGGCGCGGACATCGGCATGCGCGTCAAGCAGGTGCGAGACGATCGCGGCGTTGCCGAGTTCGCAGGCGAGCGCGAGCGGCGTGACGCCGTCCGCGTCGGCGGTGTTCGGCTTGGCATGCGCGGCAAGCATCGTCGCGACCAGTTCGGGATCTTGCGTGTTGACCGCGAGCGCGAGCGGCGTCGCGCCGTAATCCGATCGGGCGTTGGGATCGGCCTTCGCCGCGAGTGCGGCTTGCGTCGCCGCGAGATCGTCTGCGGTGATCGCGCGGACCAGCGCGCTCGCGTCGGCAGGCTTGCGTGCCTCCGCGGTGCCGCTCGCCAGTGCGAGCGCTGCGGCCAGCGCTACCGCGATCCGCGCGCGATCAGGCATGCACCAGCTCCGCGAGCGGCGCGGTGCTGTCTCCGAAGGATTTGGTCGGCACGTCGAGCACATTGAGCGCGGCAAGCAGCAGGTTCGACATGGTCGTGCCCTTGGGGACCGCGATGCTGCGGTCGCCCGGCACCAGCCCACCCGCGACGATCACCGGCAGGTCCATGTGGTCGTGCTGGTTCGAGTCCCCAAATGCAGAGCCGCGGATCACCATCGTGCGGTCGAGCAACGTGCCCTCGCCGTCCTTAACCGCCTTCATACGGTCGAGATAATAGGCGAAATATTCCATGTGGTGCCGGTTGATCTTGGCCAGCTTCGCCATCTTCTCGGGGCTGTTGCCGTGGTGGCTGAGCATGTGGTGCGAATCGGGTACGCCGATCTCGGGATAGGTGCGGTTGCTCAGCTCGCGCCCGATCATGAAGCTGCCGACGCGGGTGATGTCGGCCTGCATCGCCAGCACCTGCAAGTCGATCATCATGCGGACATGCTCGTCGAAAGACTCGGGAATGCCCGCCGGCCGCTCCATGTCGGTCTGCTGCCCGCCGGAAACGGCGGCGCGCTGGATGCGCTTCTCGATATCGCGGGTCGCTTCGAGATATTCGTCGAGCTTGCGGCGATCCTCCACGCCGAGCCGCCCCGACAGCCGCTGCGTATCGTCGCGGACGAAATCGAGGATGCTGGTCTGGCGGCGCGCCTGCGCGAGTCGGCTTTGCGCGTCGAGCGCGTCGCCGTCGCCGAACAGCCGCTCGAACACGTCGCGGGGGTTGGCGGTGACGGGCAGCGGCACGTTCGGGTTCATCCACGAAATGCCGTTGGTGTAGGCGCAGCTATAGCCGATGTCGCAACTGCCGAGCAGGCTGGCCGGATCGATGCCGAGTTCGAGCGAACTGAGCATCGTCGCGTCGCCGAGATGCTGCGCATAGACCTGATCGATCGACACCGCGCAGCGGATGTCGGTGCCCTCGGTCTGTTTGACATGCGTGCCGGTAAGGAAGGCGGGGCAGGAGCGGCCATGCCCGGCGGCGATATCACCCATCGCCGCCGCCTGCGGATGGCCGAGCCCGCTGAACACGCTGATCTGCGCGCGGTGCGGCGCGAGCGGCTCCAGCGTCGATGGCAGCGCGAAGCCCTTGCCCTGGGTGGTCGGGCGGAAGGCGTCCATCATCATGCCGTTGGGCGAATAGAACACCTGCAAGCGCTTGGGCCGCGATGCGAGATCGGCGGCGTGCGCGCTCGGCATCATCGCTTCGAGGAACGGCAGCGCGAGCATCGTGCCGGCGCCGCGCAGCATCGTGCGGCGGCTGATCGCGGGGCGCGGGAGGATCATGGGACAATCCTTTGTGAACGTTCCCCCGCGAAAGCGGGAGTCCAGAGCCGCGGGCGCGACGCTGCTTGGCTCTGGACCCCCGCTTTCGCGGGGGAACGGGTGGTCGGGGAAGCGGCGCGCGTCATTTCGCCGGGGTCTTTCTGAGCGTGAACGGCGCACTCGTCGCGATGCCCTTGATGATCGTCTGGATGCGGTAATCGTCGCCCGCCGCGCTCGCTGCGATCCGGCGCACGGTCGGCATGTCCTGCGCGATCAGCCCGCGTGCGAGCGCATAGGTGAGCAGGCGGCGCGTGAACGCGCCGGCGAACTCGTCCTTGCGGGCGAGCAGGATTTTCTGAAGCCCGTCGAACCCCGCGAACTTGGTGCCGTCGGGCAGCACCGCCGCCGCGTCGATGATCTGCCCGGCGTCCTGCTTGCGCCAGCCGCCGACCGCGTCGAAATTCTCCAGCGCGAAGCCGATCGGGTCCATCTTGACGTGGCACGATGCGCAGGCCGGGTTGGCGCGGTGCATCTCCAATTGCTCGCGCGCGGTCAGCTTGCGGCCGTCGTGCGTTTCCTGAAGCGCGGGCACGTCGGGCGGTGGCGGCGGCGGCGCGGCCGCGAGGATGTTTTCCAGCACCCATTTGCCGCGCTTCACCACCGAGGTGTGGTTACCATAGGAGGTGACGGTGAGGATGCTCGCCTGCCCGAGCAGCCCGCCGCGATGCCATGCCGGATCGAGCGCCACCTTGCGGAACGCGGTGCCGCTCACCCCGGCGATCCCGTAATGCGCGGCGAGCCGCTGGTTGAGGAAGGTGTAATCCGCCGCGATGAAATCGAGCAGGCTGCGGTTGTTGTGCAGCACATAGCCGAAGAACATCTCGGTCTCGCGCGCCATCGCTGCGCGCAGCCGCGCGTCGAACGCGGGATAGACGCTGATGTCGGGCCGCTGCTGATCGAGGTTGCGCAGATACAGCCACTGGCCGGCGAAATTCTTGGTCAGCGCATCAGCGCGCGGGTCGGCGAGCATCCGCGTCACCTGCGCCTCGATCGCGCCGGGCGTGTTTAACTGGCCTTGCTCGGCCACCTTCAACAGCGTGTCGTCGGGGATGCTGCTCCACAGGAAGAACGACAGCCGCGAGGCGAGGTCGAGATCGCTGACGCGGTGGACGCTGCCCGGCGCGCTGCCGGCGGGATCGCTCTCGACGAGGAACAGGAATTGCGGCGCGACCAGCACACCCTCGACCGCCGCCGCGATGCCGTGATCGAAGTCGGACGCGGCGCGCTCGCTCGCATAGAGCTTCATCAGCGGCGCGACATCGGCCTCGCTAACCGGGCGGCGATAGGCGCGGTGCGCGAGCGCGGTGATGATCTTCCGCGCGCAGGCTGTCTCCGCCGCGGCGGCGCGCGGACGGCACAGGAAGATGCGCTTGCGGCTCGGCGTGTCGTCCTTGGCGCTGGCGTCATACGGCCCGGCGACGTCGATCTGGAGCACGTCACGCGGGAAATTCTGCTGCGAATAGCGCGGCGACAGCCGGTACGACGGTACGGTCACCTGCTTCACACGCACGCCATCGACCAGCACGTCGAGCGGCAGCGGCTTGGGCGCATCGACCGGCAGCGGCACCTTGTCGAGATCGTTGCGCAGCGTCTGCACGCTCTCGTCCGGCGCGAGCGTGCGGTGGAAGGTCATGCCGATAGTATGCGCGCCCGCCTTCAGTGGCACCCGCACGCTGACCTTGTCCTCTTTGAGCCGGTCGCTTTCGTTGTTGGTGTTGGAGTTGAGCCAGCCGCTCACCTCATAGACGCCGGCGTGGCGCGCGTAATAAGGAAACGCAGCGCCGCCGCGCGAGCCGAGTGGCAGCGCATCGCTGGCGCGTTCGTTATACGCCGGACGGCCCGAATTGAGCACCGAGCCGTCCTTGGGCAGCTCGTAGCTGGTGACGAACGTGCGCGGCGAACTCATCCCCGTCGCCATCCGCGCGACCTTGCTCGCGACGTTGACATAGCGGTCCATCAGCGTCGGCGAAACCGTCAGCACGTCGGCGATATTGTCGAAGCCGTAGCCCGAATTGTCCTGCGGCAGATCGCGGCTGACATCCACATCGAGCGCGAGCAGATCGCGCACGGCATTGGCATATTCGACCCGGTTGAGCCGCCGGATCGTCGCGCGGCCGGGATCGGGATGCGCGGCGGCATAAGCGTCGAGCGACCCCTTGAGCCACTGAATGAACGCCGCGCGCATCGCCGGATCGGGCTGCGGCTTGTTGCGCGGCGGCATCTCGTCGAGGCTGGCGCGGCGGAGGATCTTCTCCCATTCGTCGGCGTGTTTGCCGATCAGCAGATCATTGTCGCGCAGGTCGGCGATCGAGAGGTTCGCGACCTTGTCATCGTCATTGTGGCAGCGCGCGCAATAGTGTTCGAGCAGCTCGGGCGGGCCGTCCTCGACATGCGCGACCGCGGGTTGCACCGCCTGCGCGCGCACGCCGTCCGAATGCGTCGCGATCGCGAGCGCGGCGACCGCGGTGCCGAGCAGCAACAGCGCACCACCGAGCGAGGGTCGTGCCAGCGTCACCACGCACGCTTTCGAAGACAGGGAACTTTCAAGGCGCAACCCGGTTTTTGGCGATTGCGGAGCTAGTAAGCGCGTGCGTGCGAGCGTCCATCGCCGTTAACGGCACGATGGGTTCGAAAAATTCGTGCACCCTGCGCGCGCATTTCCGCAACGGATCGTGCTTTTCATTGCAATTGGCGAGACACCGTCAATCGCCTAGCGCCGCCCCGGGGACATCCGGGGGGAAGCATGCGTTCGGCCGCACTCATCATCGCGCTGTTACTGGCGAGCGGCGCCGCCGGCGCCCGCGAGACGAAATCGTTATCCAGCGAAGCGCGCACCGCCGCGCGGCTCGACGCGATCGCCGACAGCCCGCCACGGTTGCGCGTATTCCTCCAGACCATGCCCAAGGGCGGCGATCTCCACAATCATGGGGGCGGCTCGATCTACGCCGAGGACTGGCTGCGCTGGGCAGCGGCGGGCGGACTGTGCATCGCCACCGACACCGCCAGCATCGTGCCGCCGCCGTGCGACCGCGCGAACCGTGTGCCGGCGGCGGGGCTCGAGCAGAATTATGCGCTGTATAGCCGGATGCTCGACGCGCTCTCGACGCGTGGGTTCGAGACCGGCGTCAACGCGCCGACCGTGTCGGGCTATGACCGGTTCTTCGCCACCTTCGATGCGTTCGGCACCGCGTCACGCGGCAACGAGGCCAAGGAACTCGCGCTGACTCGCGAGCAGGCGGCGGCGGACCGTGTCTCCTATGTCGAACTCGGCAGCGGATCGCACCAGGCCCGCGCGCTGATCGAGGCGGTAAAGGACACCGACCCGACCGACTTCGCCGCGCTCTCCGCGAAGCTCGCGCCGCTGCTGCCCGATGCGGTGGCACGCGCGCGCGCCGAATATGATCGCTTCGAAGCCGAGTCGGCGCAGATCGACGGCTGTGGCACGCCCAAGCCCAAGCCTGCCTGCGCGGTCGAGATGCGCTATCTCTACACCGCGATCCGCACGATCGCGCCGGCGGGCACGTTCGCGCAACTCGCGCTCGGCTTCGCGCTGGCCGAGGCCGACCCGCGCTTCGTCGGGGTCAACATCGCCGCGCCCGAGCATGATCCGATCGCGGTGCGCGATTATGATCTGCACATGCGGATGATCGCCTATCTCAAGGCCCGCCACCCCAAAGTCGCGCTGTCGCTCCACGCGGGCGAACTGACGCTCGGGCTGGTGCCGCCGCGCGACCTCGCCTTCCATATCCGCGAGGCGGTCGAGGTGGCGGGCGCGCGGCGGATCGGCCACGGCATCGACATCTCCTACGAGGACGATGCCGCCGGGTTGCTGAGGGAAATGGCGGCGAAGCAGATCGACGTCGAGATCAACCTGACCAGCAACGCGGTGATCCTCGGCGTGAAGGGCAAGGCGCATCCGCTGTCGCTGTACCGCGAGGCGGGCGTGCCGGTGACGCTCTCGACCGACGACGAGGGCGTCTCGCGCAGCGACATGACCAACGAATATGTCCGCGCCGTGATCGAGCAGGGGCTGCGCTATGCCGACCTCAAGCAGATCGTGCGTGACAGCATTCACCACAGCTTCCTGCCCGGCGCGAGCCTGTGGCGCGGGCGCGCGGGTAGGGCGAAGGTGGCGGTGTGCGCGGTGGCGGGGCCGGCGTGCGAGGCGTATCTTGCGGCGAACCCCAAGGCTTCGAAGGAAGAGCAGGTCGAGCGAGCGCTGACCGTGTTTGAGGCGGGGGTGCGGTGAGGTAGGCACCGCGTCTTGCGCTCGAGTATCGGCGGCGCTAAACTGCACCAATAGTATGAATGTCGAGGAGCCGGCTATGGCAACGGTTCGCAAGACCATCACCCTTACCGAGCAGCAAGACGCCTGGATCGCGTCTCAGATCGCTGCCGGTCATTACACCAATGACAGCGAAGCGATTCGCGATCTCATTCGGCGCGAGCAGGCACGCGGTTTGGAGATCGAGACGATCCGTCAGGCTCTTATCGAGGGCGAACAGAGCGGAGAGCCGGAGCGTTTCGACTTCATGGCCTTTAAGACACGAAAAGCCGCGCAGCATGGCTGAGTTTCGGCTCACTCCAAAGGCTCAAAGGGATATAGACGACATTTTTGAGTATACGGTCAAGCAATGGAGCTTGGCCCAAGCGCTCCACTACACCGATCTGCTGGAAGCGGCGTGCGCCAGTCTAGCCAACGCTCCTGAGAGGTCGCAGGACTGTGCGGCAATCCGGCCGGGTTTCCGCAGACGGGTCGTGGCTCAGCATGTGATCTACTTCAAGCAGACGCGTTATGGGATCGCGATCATCCGCGTCCTGCATCAGCGTATGGATCAAAGTCGTCACCTTTGAACCTGAGCGTACCGAGCGCCTCTTACACGCTCACCACGCTCTCAGCCCGTCCATCGCCGCCGAACACGCGCAGATAGCGCGCGATCTCGTCCGGTTCGCCGGTCGCCTTGGCCGGATTGTCGGACAGTTTCACCGCCGGCCGGCCGTTGGCGCGCGTCACCTTGCAGACCAGCGAAATCGGCTCAAGCGCATGGCCGCCGCGGGGATCGCAGCCGCGGAAATCGTTGGTGAGGTTGGTGCCCCAGCCGTAGCTCATTCGCACGCGGCCGCGGAAATGGCGGTAGGTCTGCTCGATCGTGTCGATGTCCATGCCGTCCGAGAAGATCAGCAGCTTGCTCGCCGGATCGACGCCCTGGTCCTGCCACCAGCGGATGATCTGCTCGCCGCCTTCGATCGGCGGCGCGCTGTCGGGGCGGAAGCCGGTCCAGTCGGCGAGCCACGCCGGTGCCTGTTTGAGGAAGGCGGTGGTGCCGAACGCGTCGGGCAAGGCGATCAACAGATTGCCGCCATAATGCGCGCGCCATTGTTCGAGCACGCGGTACGGCGCGCCGGCGAGTTCGGCATCGCTGTTCGACAGCGCCGCCTCGACCATCGGCAGTTCGTGCGCGTTGGTGCCGATCGCCTCGAGATCGGCATCCATCGCCAGCAGCACGTTCGAGGTGCCGATGAAGCGGCTGCCGAGCCCTTCCTTGAGCGCCTCGACGCACCAGCGCTGCCACAGGAAACCATGCCGCCGTCGCGTGCCGAAATCGCTCAGCACGAGGTCGGGCAGGTCGCGCAGCCGCTCGACCTTCTCCCACAGCCGCGCCTTGGCGCGCGCGTACAGCACGTCGAGCGCGAACTTGCCCATGTCGCGTGTCGCCGCGCGCGATTTCAGCTCGTTGAGGATCGCGAGCGCCGGGATCTCCCACATCGTCGTGCCGGTCCACGGCCCATCGAACCGTAGCTCATACTGGCCATCGACCTTGCGCAATTCGTACTCGGGCAGTTGGAAGTCGGCGAGCCAGGCGATGAAATCGGGCGCGAACATCTGGCGCTTGCCGTAGAAGCTGTTGCCGGCGAGCCAGATCAGCTCCTTGCGGCTGAACCGCACGGTGCGGGCATGATCGAGCTGCGCGCGAAGCTCGCTCTCGTCGATGATCTCGGCCAGCCGCACGCTCTTGCTGCGGTTGATGACCGAGAAGGTCGCGGTCACGTCCGGGTGGATGTGGCGGATCATCTGCAACATCAGCAGCTTGTAGAAATCGGTGTCGAGCAGGCTCCGGACGATCGGATCGAGCCGGAAATTGTGGTTGTAGGTGCGGGTTGCGATGTCGGTAACGGCCATGGGTGCGATCCTTATCCGATCACGAGATGAAGGGAATTGGGCGCGGGCGCGATCGTCGCGCGCCGACCCCAGTCGAACGCGAGGAAATCCTGTTCGATTCCGTCGGCGAAGATCACGCCGCCGTCGTTCATCCGCGAGGTGACGACCAGCGGATCGGCGGTGAGTTTGCCGGCGCGCATCCGTGTTCCGGTCGCGACGCTCGGGAACGGCTCGCGCACCCAATAGCCGGCCGCGCGTTCCTCGGTGCCGAGCGGCAGCGGCAGGTGCGTCGCCTCGGCGATCGAGCGCGCCCAGCCGGTCGCGCCGGTGCCCGAGGCGACGATCAGCCCCGACGACGAATGTTCCTCGCCGTCGCCGGTCAGCTCGATCCGGTACCGCGCCGACTGGTGGCTACGGTGCCCGACGAAGATCTCGTTGAGCGCGACCAGCGCGTCCCCGCCATCGAGCGTCGCCTGTACCATCGTGCGCCGCTCGACCGGCGCATCGGATCGTATCGCGCCCGGCAGCAATCGCGCCAGCCGCTCGACCCGCACCCGCGCGAGCACGCCATCATACAGATCGGGCGCGGGATTGACCCCGATCACGGGCTGCTCGGCGACGTATTTGGCGACGTTGGCGACAAGGCCGTCTTGCCCGACCGCGATGACGATATCCTCGCGCGCGAACAGGAAGCGGTCGAGTTCGGCGCGGCGTACCAGCGCCTGCCGCCACTCGGCCGGCACCGCGGCGCGCGCCGCCGCCAGCGCGGCGTGGAACTGATGATGATGCTGCTCGACCGTCTCGATCCGCTGCCCGCGCGTTTCGAGAAAGAACCGCGCCTGATCGCGTGTCGCATGGCGCGCGATGAGCCGTTCGAGGTCGGTCTCGCGGATGACGAACACCGCGCGGGGTGGAATGCTGGACACTGGGTACTCCTGAAAAACCGTTCGTGCTGAGTAGCGCCTGAGTAGGCTCGAAGAGCCGTATCGAAGGCACGTATCGAAGCACCGTCCCGCGCGGGGCCTGTCCTTCGATACGCTGCTTCGATACGCCCTTCGGGCTACTCAGCAGCACTCAGGACGAACGGTGTTGAAGGCTCAATCCGCGACCACCACCGGGCTCTTGCGGAATTCGCCCATCACCGTCGCGAGCAGATCGGGGGTGATGTTGACATGCTCGATCGTGTCGAGCTTGCCCGCCAATTGCTGCGCGGCGAGGCCGAACAGCACCGCCGGCGGCAGATCGCGATAGACCGCGATATGCGCCTGTTCCGCCTCGGCCTTGGCGCCTTCGACGACGCGGATGCGGTCGGCCTCGGCCTTGGCTTCCACCTGTTGCGCGTCCGCCTTGCCGGCGGCGCGGTTGCGGGCGTTGTCGGCCTCCTCCGCGATCAGCAACTTCTCGCGCCGGGCCAGCTCGATCCGCGTCGCCAGCTCGTTCTCTGCGATCGCTCGTTCCTTCTCGACCGCGAGCGCGCGGCGTTCGAACGTCGCCTCGTCGGCCTTCTGCTGGAGCGCCTCGAACGTCGGGGTCTGGAGCGCGCGTTCGAGCTCACTCGACGGCGCGAGATTGGTGAGCCGCACCGACACCGCCGCGACGCCGATCTCCGCCAGCGCCGGATCGGCGGCGAGCGCCGCCTCGAGTTGCGCACGCAGCGGCCCCGGCCCGGCGTCGAGCAAGGCGCGCACCGGCGCGGTGCCGAGATATTGCAGCACCGCCTGGTTGGCGATGCCGGTGATCCGCGCCTCGATGCTCGGCACGGGCTCGCCTTGCGGCTTGCCGCTGTACGGGCTGATCGTGAAATCGACGCGGTCGGCGAGCAATGCCGGATCGACGACGTGCCAGCCGACCGTGCCCTGAACCGAGACCGTCTGGAAGTCCTGGCTGCGGCCCTGCACGAACAGGGTCATCTCGCGGTCGTCCATCGGCACTTCGGCGATGCTCGCGGTTTCCGGGCGGAACCAGAAGACCAGACCGCGCCCGCTCTGGCGGACCTTGCCGTTGCGATAGCGGATGATGTGGCTGCTCGCCTCGCTGCGAAGCTGCGCGAAGAACAGGAGGTTGCGGATCGTGGCCATGTTACTCTCCTTATGGTCTGCGAAATCGATAGAGTTCGGCGGGGCGGAACGAGGTGCCGCCCTCGCGCTCGCCGGTGGCGGTGAGCCAGCCGCGATCGAGCATGCGGCGGCGGAAGGCGGGCTTGTTGAGCGCGACGCCGAGAACCGCTTCGTGCACGTCCTGCAACTGCCGCAGCGTGAAGCGCTCGGGCAGAAACGCGAAGCCGACATCGGAATAATCGAGCTTGCCGCGCAACCGCAGCACCGCGAGCGCGACGATGTCGGCATGGTCGAAGGCGAGCTGGACCGGCCCCTTCGACGTGGCGATGTCGACCGCGCCGCCGGCTTCCCCCGCCCACGGCACGGTGATCGTCGCGGCGATCAGCCCCGGCATGGCATCGAGGGCGGCGGCGAAGGCGGTTTCGTCAAGCAACGCGAGATAGGCGACCGAGATGATCCGCATGCGTGGATCGCGCGCGACCGCGCCGAACGTGTAGAGTTGTTCGAGATGCGCTGTGACGATCCCCGCCTTGTCGCGCAGAACACGCGCGGCGGCGGCGTCGAGCGTCTCGTCGATGCCGACGAACCCGCCGGGCAGCGCATGGCGGCCAGCGAAGGGCGGCGCATCACGCTTCACCAGCAGCACCGCCAGCCGCCCGTCGTGAATCCCGAGCAGCACCAGATCGACCGCGACCGAAGGCCGCTGATAGGCGTTGGGATCATAGTCACGAGCTTCGTCGGTCACGCGGCACCTAATATGCAATATGCGCTTTACTTATTACCGAGAAAAATATATGTCAATGCCCATAAGGAGATCGACCGATGCAGGATTTCGTGATCGTCGTTGATACGCAGTATGATTTCATGGCCACCGATGGCGCGCTGAGCGTCGCAGGCGCCGACGCCCTGGTCGCGCCGATGCGCGCGTGGCTGTCCGGGCTGGAATCCGAACGCAACGCCGGGGTGTTGTTCACCTTCGACACGCACGTGCCCGATATCTACGCGGCCTCCGAAGAGGCGCGCGAATTCCCCGCGCATTGCATCAAGGGCACGCCGGGTTGGGTCAACATGCTCGATTCCGCGCTGGTCGATCGCGCGATCCCGGCGTGGCGGATCGAGAAGGGGGTGTTCGATATGTGGGCCGAGGACGGCTTGCTGATCGAGGATGCGCGCGGCGACGCGATGCCGCCGGTGCCGCGCGACAGCTTCTTTGATCGGCTCAAGGATGCGGGCGTGCGGCGTGTCACGGTGATCGGCGTCGCCGCCGATTATTGCGTACGCTGGGCGGTAGCGGGGCTGGTCGATCGCGGCTTCGAGGTGGTCGTGCCGGCCGCGCTGACGCGCGGCATCGCGCGCCAGATCGAGACGGTACTGGCGGAGGATTTCGCCGACGCGCCGGTCGAAACGCTGGCGTGATATGCTGATCTCATCGCGCGGATGCTGGTGGCACCCGCCGGAATCCGGCAGATGCGCGATGGAACGATTCGATTTGGGTGAGAGGTATCTCGATGAGCGACGAACAGATCACGATCCAGACGCGTGACGGTACCTGTCCGGCGCACGTGCTGACGCCTGCGGGTGAGGGCACATGGCCGGCGGTGATCTTCTACATGGACGCGTTGGGGATGCGCCCTACGGTCGTCGAAATGGCGCGGCGGCTCGCCGCTAACGGCTATGTCGTGCTCGTGCCCGATCTGCTCTATCGCTACGGCCCCTACGATCCGTTCGACCCCGAGGAGGTCTTTGCCAAGGGCTTCCGCGAGATCATCGGCCCGCTGATGGCGACCACCGGCAACGACAAGGCCGCGGCCGACACCGAGGCGTTCCTGGCCTATCTCGATACGCGCACGGACGTCGCGGGCACGAAGATCGGCACGGTCGGCTTCTGCATGGGCGGCGGCATGGCGATCACCGCGGCCGGCACCTTCCCCGACCGGGTCGCGGCGGCGGTCAGCTTCCACGGCGGCAGCCTCGCCACCGATGCCGAGACCAGTCCGCATCGGCTCGCGCCCAAGATCACGGCCGAAGTCTATGTGGCGGGCGCCGACGAGGACAATAGCTACCCGCCCGAAATGGCCGAGCGGCTAACCAAGGCGTTCGACGATGCCGGTGTGACCTACAAGGCCGAGATCTACCCCGGCGCGCACCACGGCTGGATGAAGCCGGATTTCCCCGTTTACAACGAGGCGGCAGCCGAGCGTGGCTGGCGCGAGATGCTGGCGCTGTTCAAGCGGACGTTGGGGTAGGCGGGCAGCCCCACCGCAAGCTCAGGACGAACGGAGTTTAGATCGTCATCGCCCCGACCCGCGCGATGATATCCCCATAAACCCCCGCCAGCGCGACGAGGTCGTCCACCGCGACCGCCTCGTCGAGCTTGTGCATCGTCGCATTGCACAGC
The DNA here is from genome assembly GCF_029167165.1 of Sphingomonas pollutisoli. Taxonomy (NCBI): domain Bacteria; kingdom Pseudomonadati; phylum Pseudomonadota; class Alphaproteobacteria; order Sphingomonadales; family Sphingomonadaceae; genus Sphingomonas; species Sphingomonas pollutisoli. The sequence goes on along the minus strand of NZ_JARFNJ010000005.1, from coordinate 354,543 downwards.
CCGAACTCGACGACCGGACACAGCGCCGACAGGAAGCGCGCGTCCGAGGTGCCGCCCGTCGTGGACAGTTCGGGCCGCAAGCCCAGTCGCCCCTCGATAGCGTCCCCGATCAGCGTCGAGAACGCGCCCGGCTGCGTCAGGAACGCCTCGCCCGAAATCCGTGCGGTGAGCGTCGCCTCGGGCGCGTGGCGGGTGACGATGGCACGCAGCCGCTCGACGAGTTCGGCGCCGCGATGGCCGTCGTTGAAGCGGATCGACAGCCGCGCCGAGGCATGGCCGGGGATGATGTTGGCCGCGGGGTTGCCGACGGTAATATCGGTCGGCTCGATGTTCGAGGGCTGGAACCAGGCGTTGCCCTCATCGAGCACGATGCCGTCGATCTCGGCGAGGATCGCGACCAGCTTGGGAACCGGATTGTCGGCGAGGTGCGGATAGGCAACATGGCCTTGCCGGCCGGGCACGTCGATCCACAGATTGACCGAGCCGCGCCGCCCGATCTTGATCGTGTCGCCGAGCCGCGCCGCCGAGGTCGGCTCGCCGACGAGGCACAGATCGGGCTTGATGCCGCGCTCCGCCATCCGCGCCATCAGCGCCTGCGTGCCATAGGTGGCGGGGCCTTCCTCGTCGCCGGTGAGGATGAGCGTGAGCGGGATGTCCGGCGCCACCGGGATGGCGGCGATGAACGCGGCGATCGCGCCCTTCATGTCGACCGCGCCGCGCCCGTAGAGCAAACCACCACGCTCCTCCGGCACGAACGCGTCGCCGGTCCAGCCGGCGCCGGGCGGTACCACGTCGAGGTGCCCGGCGAACGCGAAATGCGGGCCGGTGCCGGCGCGCGTGGCGAGCAGATTCTCGACCGGCCCGTCCGGTGCGTCGCCCTCGACGAACCGCGCCACCGTGAAGCCGAGCGGCAGCAGTGCGGCCTCGATCACGTCGAACGCCGCGCCGCGCGCGGGGGTGACGCTCTCGCAGGCGAGCAGGGTCTTGGTGAGCGCGATCGGATCGGGCAGATGGGGCATGTCAGTCATGGGGAGCGGACATTGCCCAAGCTCGATCTCGATACAATCCCGCAGACCAACAGAACCGGTTACCCGCCGCAGTTCGCCGATGTCGTCGCCGGCCGCTGGTATCGGCGGCTCGCGCCGGCCGGTGGCCTCACGCACATGGGCGCGAGCCACGTCGTGCTGAAGCCCGGCGCGCAATCCTCGCAGCGCCACTGGCATGACGGGGAAGACGAGTTCGTCGTGATGCTGTCCGGCGAGGCGGTGCTGATCGACGAGACCGGCGAATATCCGATGCGCGCCGGCGACTGCGCGGCGTTTCCCGGCGGCGAGCGCAACGGGCATGTGCTCGTCAACCGCAGCGACGCCGATTGCGTGTTCATCGCGATCGGCGCGGGGCCGCATCTCGGCGGCGGCTACTCGGACATCGATATGCTGTTCACCGCCGACGGGCGGTACACGACCAAGGACGGGGCGGAATATCCGTCGGTGCGGGCACGATAATCCCCAGCCCCAAACGTTCGTGCCGAGCGAAGTCGAGGCACTTGCGCTCCGGTCCAATCCCTCGACTTCGCTCGGGACGAACGGCGTGGGCTAGCCCACCGGCTGTTCGAACTTTTCGATCACCCATTCCTCTTCCTGCGCGGCGGCGATCCAGTCCTGCATGAAGGGATGGTTGATGATCGCGTCCATATAGCTCGCCGCGAAGCGCGCGATCGGCAGGCTGTAGGTGACGATCCGCGTCACCACCGGCGCGTACATGATGTCGGCCGCGCCGAACGCGCCGAACAGGAACTGGCCGTCGCCGCCGAAGCGCGCGCGCGCCTGCGCCCATAGTTCCATGATCCGCGCGAGATCGGCGAGCACATCGTCGTCGGGCCGCTTGGGCGGGAAGACCTGGCGGATGTTCATGCTGTGCTTCTTGCGCAGCGCCGTGAAGCTCGAATGCATCTCCGCCGACATCGATCGCGCCATCGCGCGCGCGGCGGGATCGGCCGGCCAGAACAGGTCGCGGCTGGTCTGCTCGGCGAGATATTCGATGATGGCGAGACTGTCTCAAACCACCGCGTCGCCATCCCATAGGATCGGCACCTTGCCCGAGGACGGCGCGAACTCGTCCCCCTCGCGGCGCTTGTCCCATTCGGCATCGTAGAGCGGCACGACGACCTCCTCGAACACGAGGCCGGATTGCCGGGCGGCGAGCCAGCCGCGCAGGCTCCACGAGGAATAGGCTTTGTTGCCGATGATGAGCTTCATGCGGTCGGCTTAGCGGGCGGCGGCGGCGGGGTCTAGCCGATCGCCTTCCAATCCTCCCCCGCCAGGGCGAGGTGTCACGCATAGCGTGACGGAGGGGGAGGATGCGGGAAGCTCGCGGCAGTTCGCGTCCTCCCCCTCCGTCGCCTTCGGCGCCACCTCCCCCTGGCGGGGGAGGATCAATAGCGTGTCTTTAGCCGATCGCCTCGATCACCGCCGCGCGCAATTCGGGGATGCCGAGGCCGGTCTCGGACGAGGTCGGCAGGATTTCGGGGTGCGCGGCCGGGCGCTTGCGGGCTTCGGCCGCGGTCGCGGCCATCACCTCGGCGAGTTCGGTCGGCTTGATCTTGTCGATCTTGGTCATGACGAGCCGGTAGCTCACCGCCGCCTTGTCGAGCATGTCGAGGATCTCGCGATCGACCTCCTTGATGCCGTGGCGCGCGTCGATCAGCACCAGCGCGCGCTTGAGCACGTCGCGCCCGCGCAGGAAATCGTTGACCAGGAACCGCCATTTCTTGACGACGTCCTTGGGCGCCTTGGCGAAGCCGTAGCCGGGCATGTCGACCAGCCGGAACGCGACCGGGTCGCCCACGTCGAAGAAGTTGAGCTCCTGCGTCCGCCCCGGCGTGTTCGAGGTGCGCGCCAGCGCGTTGCGCCCGGCGAGCGCGTTGAGCAGGGACGATTTGCCGACGTTCGAACGCCCCGCGAACGCCACCTCCGGCGCGATCGCGTCGGGGATGAAATCCAGCGCGGGCGCCGATTTCAGGAAGCTGACCGGGCCGGCGAAAACCTTTCGCGCGGCCTCGATCGCTTCGGGGCCGAAGGCGGCGTCCTCGCTCATTTCGCCGCCGCGACCTTCAATTCGGGGTGCCGCGCGTACAGCAGCCGCTGCTGGAGGATGGTCAGCGTGTTCGAGGTGATCCAGTAGATTTGCAAGCCGACCGCGAACGGTGCCATCACGAACATCAGCACCCACGGCATGATCGCGAAGACCTGCTTCTGCGCCTCGTCCATCGGCGCCGGGTTGAGCTTGAACTGGAAGTACATCGAGATGCCGAGCAGCACCGGCACGATGCCGATCGCGAGCATCGGGGGCAGATGCCACGGCAGATAGCCGAACGCGTTGAGGATCGTCGCGGGGTCCGGCGCGGACAGATCGCGAATCCACAGCACGAACGGCTGGTGGCGCATTTCGATCGTCAGCAGCAGCACCTTGTAGAGCGCGTAGAGGATCGGGATCTGGAGGAAGGTCGGCAAACAGCCCGCGAGCGGGTTGACGCCTTCCGACTTGTAGAGCGCCATCACCTCCTGCTGCGCGCGGACCTTGTCGTCCTTGTAGCGTTCCTGAAGCGCCTTCATCTTGGGCTGGATCGCGCGCATCTTCGCCATCGAGGCGAACTGGCGCTGCGCGATCGGGAACAGCAGGCCGCGGATCGTCAACGTCAGCGCGATGATCGCCACGCCGAAATTGCCGATCACGCGGAACAGGAAGTCGAGATATTTGAAGATCGGCTTCTCGACGACCTCGAACCAGCCCCAGTCGATCGCCTTGCCGAAGTGGCGGACGTTGAGCTTGTCCTCATAGCCGTCGAGCGTGTTGGTCTCCTTGGCACCCGCGAACAGCTTGGCGGTGGTCACCAGCGCCTTGCCGGCCGGCACGACCTTGGGCTGGAGCGCGAAGTCGGCCTGGAAATTGTCGCCGACCGCCGCGCGGAAGCCGCCGTGCATCTGCGCGCCCGAATCGGGGATCAGCGCGGCCAGCCAATATTTGTCGCCGAAGCCGAACCAGCCGCCGGTCGAATCGAAATAATTGTCGCCGGGCTTGCCGATGTTGCCGAGCAGGTTCTTGCCGATGAAGCTGGCTTCCTTGCCCTGCAGATTGGCGAAGGTGATGTCATAGGTCGCGCCGTGATCGAACACGCCGATCGGGCCGACGTGATCGGTCCAGGTATCGGGATCGGGCGAGACGCCCGCGCGGCTGACGAGGCCGTAGGGCCGCACGGTGATCGGCGCGCCCGTTGGGTTGGTGACGGTCTGCCGAACGGTGAACATGTACCGATCGTCGACCGCGATGCGGATCGAGAAGCGCTGGCCCTGCGGATTGGTCCACGCAAGCGTGACCGGCTGCGCGGGGGTGAGCACCGGCGCGCTGGCGGTGAACACCGTGTCGGCGCCCGGCGTCGTCACGCCGTCACCGGACCAGCCGAAACCGGCGAAATAGGCGTGTTCGGTGCCCGACGGCGAGAACAGCCGGATCGACGGCGAATCCTTGGCGACGGTTTCCTTGTACTTGCTCAGCACCAGATCGTCGATGCGGCCGCCCTTGAGGTTGATCGAGCCTTGCAGGCTGCGCGTTTCGATGCGGACGCGCGGGGCTTCGCGCAGCACCTGCGCGCGATCGCGAACCTTCTCGGGCGAGGCGGCGCCGGGTCCGGCCGGGCCGGTCGAGGAGGCGACCGCGACGGTCTTGCCGGCTTCGATCTTGGTTGCGGGCGGGTTGGCCGCAGGCAGGTATTTGGAGGCGAAGAACTGCCAGCCGAACAGGATCAGCGCCGCGAACACCGCGAACAGGAGGAAATTTCTGCCTTCGTCTTTCACCTGGAAATCCCGTTCGTAGTTTCGTGGCGCTTATGGCACCGGATCGGGGCCGTAGCCGCCGAAAGGATGGCACCGCCCGATCCGCTTCGCCGCCAGCCAGCCGCCCTTCACCGCGCCATAGCGGCGAAGCGCAGTGATTGCATAGGCGGAACAGGAGGGCTGGTAGCGACAGGAGGAGGGCAGCACGACCGATGGCCCGATCTGCCACGCGCGCACCAGCAGGATGAGGAGGCGGGTCAGCATCGATCTTCGCCTGAACTGTTCTCCCGCGGAGGCGGGAGTTCAGGGCAGCAAACGCCGCGGGTGCGGCTCTGGGCTCCCGCTTTCGCGGGAGAACGGCGGAGAGCAGGTCTCACCGCGCCACCTTCGCCAGCGCCTTGGCCAGTTCGCCGCGGAGCTGCGCGAAATCGCGCTCCACGCCGCCGGCGCGGCCGATCAGCACGTGATCGGCGCCGCGCACGCCCGATTCGGGCAGCACATCACGCGCGAGGGCGCGCAGCCGGCGTTTCATCCGGTTGCGCACCACCGCGTTGCCGATCTTCTTGGTAACGGTATAGCCGATCCGCATCGCCGGATCGCCATCATCGCGCGGCCGAACCAGCAGCACGAAGCCCGGCATCGGCGCGCGTTTGCCGGCGTTCGCCGCGAGGAAATGCGCGCGGCGCGCCAGAACGTGAATTACGCCGACAGCTTCTTGCGACCGCGCGCCCGGCGCGCGCGAATCACGTTGCGACCGCCCGGAGTCTCCATCCGCGCGCGGAAGCCGTGACGACGCGCCCGCACCAGATTGCTCGGCTGAAAGGTCCGCTTCATGAGTCATTCCCTGATCGTCTGAATAGAAAAGGGCCGCCACAGGGACGGCCTCGTAGCGCGTGCCCTTAAGCGGATGACGGTGCGAAGTCAATCGCGGGGATGGCGGAAGGCGCAGCATCTGCCGCGAAGATGGCGGCGGTGTGTTGTAAATACAAGACACCTTGGCGACAGGCCTCACGCGGGCTTTCCCAAACAGCACGCCGCCGCTAAGCCTTTGCCCAACCGGGGGGTTAACAGATGGTCGCGAGCGTATCGACGGTGGCGTATCTCGGGCTCGAGGCGCGCGCGGTCGAGGTGCAGGTGCAGCTCATCCCCGGCCTGCCCGCGTTTAATGTCGTCGGCCTCGCTGATAAAGCGGTGGCGGAAAGCCGCGAGCGCGTGCGCGGCGCGATCGCCTCGATCGGGCTGGCGCTGCCGCCCAAGCGCATCGTCGTCAACATGTCCCCCGCCGATCTGCCCAAGGAAGGCTCGCATTTCGATCTGCCGATCGCGCTCGCGCTGCTCGCCGCGATGGGGGTGATCGATGCCGAGCAGCTCGGCGATTTCGTCGTGGTCGGCGAACTCGGGCTCGACGCGCGGATCGCGCCGTCGCCCGGCGTGCTGCTCGCCGCGCTGCACGCCGCGGCGGAGGGGAAGGGACTGATCTGCCCGGCGTCGCAGGGCGCCGAAGCGGCCTGGGCGGGTTCTGTCGGGGTGCTCGCCGCGCCCGACATCCTTGCGCTCGTCAACCACTTCAAGGGCCACGGGCTGATCGCCGCGCCCGCGCCGGGCGAAGCGATCGACGCGGTCCACGGACCCGATCTGCGCCAGGTGAAGGGGCAGGAGACCGCCAAGCGCGCGCTCGAAATCGCGGCGGCGGGCGGGCACAATCTGCTGATGGTCGGGCCGCCTGGCGCGGGCAAGTCGCTGATGGCGTCGTGTCTGCCCGGCATCCTGCCGCCGCTCGACGCCGCCGAGGCGCTGGAGGTGTCGATGGTGGCGAGCGTCGCGGGTACGCTCGCCGGCGGGCGGCTGACGCGAACCCGGCCATACCGCGCGCCCCACCATTCCGCGTCGATGGCGGCGCTTACCGGCGGCGGGATGAAGGTGAAGCCGGGCGAGGTCAGCCTCGCGCATCTCGGCGTGCTGTTCCTAGACGAACTGCCCGAGTTCCAGCGCGCGGTGCTCGATTCGCTGCGTCAGCCGCTCGAAACCGGCACGGTCAGCGTCGCGCGTGCCAACGCGCACGTCACCTTCCCGGCGCGGGTGCAACTGGTCGCGGCGATGAACCCGTGCCGGTGCGGCCATCTCGGCGACGCGGCGCTCGCCTGCGCGCGCGCGCCGAAATGCGCGGCGGACTATCAGGCCAAGGTGTCCGGGCCGCTGCTCGACCGGATCGATCTGCATGTCGAGGTACAGGCGCTCTCCGCCGCCGATCTCGTCCTACCACCCCCCGCTGAAGGCTCGGCCGAGGTGCGCGCGCGCGTCGCGGCGGCGCGCGCCGTGCAAACGGAGCGCTACGCCGATCACGCGATCCGCACCAACGCCGAAGTCGATGGCGTGCTGCTCGACGCCGTCGCCACACCCGACGACGCCGGACGCACGCTGCTCGCGCAAGCCTCCGAAGCGATGCGGCTGTCCGCGCGCGGCTACACCCGCGTCCTACGCGTCGCGCGCACCATCGCCGATCTGGCCGGAAGCGCGGGAGTAGGGCGGCTGCACGTCGCCGAGGCGCTCAGCTACCGGCGGCGGGCGCCGAGCAATTGAAGGACAGGCAATGGCTCTGATCCTGCGCGCGCTCAGACATTATGCAGACTTCGCCGGCCGATCGCGCGCGGCGGAAATATGGAGCTTTCAGCTTGGCCAGTTGATGGTCGTGGCAGCGGTGTATGTGCTGTTCGCCGTGATCGTTGGTTTCGAATGGGGAGCGGGGACGGGCACGCCGGTTCTCGCCTTTCAAATGCTGATGGCGCTCCTCGTGGCCTTCGTTATTGGCACGCTCATACCGCTTGTCGCGATGCAAGTCCGACGTTTTCACGATCAGGCGATGTCGGGCTGGTTCCTCCTTCTTGGTCTCATTCCCTATCTTGGGCCGTTGATCCTGCTGTTCTTCTTGTGTCGACCAGGCACGAAGGGGGCGAACCGCTACGGCCCAGACCCACGGGACGAACTCACACGCTGGTGATCGCCACAATCTCGATCGCGTCCGCCTTCCCGCCGAACTCCACCGTCTCGCCCTTCTCCGCGCCGATCATCGCGCGGGCGAGCGGAGCGGAGAACGCGATGCGGCCGGCCGCCGGATCGCTCTCGTCGAAGCCGACGATCTCGATCTCGCGTTCCGCCCCGTTCAGTCTGAACGTCACGCGCGTGCCGATCGCGACGGCTTCGCCGCTGGCGGGCGGGGCGAGTTCGGCGGTGGTTTCGCGCGTCGACCAATAGCGCAGGTCACGCTCGGCGAGCGCGCGCGCATCTTCGTCGGTGGCGGCGGCGACGGCGGCGCGCAAATCCTCGATCCGCGCGGCGATCTGCGTCAGCCCGCGCGGGGTGACGAAATTGGGGCCGGGCGGGATCGGCAGTTCGAACCGCGGTTCCTTATGCTCCTCGTCGCTTTCGCGCCGGAATGCCACGCTCACGCATCTCTCTCCTGATCGTCAATCGACCCCTGTCGCCCATCCGTAACGGTGCGGCCAGTGGATTGTTGCGATCTGGATCAAACCCGCGTCAGCGCGGGCACGCCACCACGTCGTCGGCGACGGTGCCGACTGCGACGCGCGCGATGCTTGTCTCGAACGGTTGCGCGGTGCGCAACTGGAAGGGCGTCTCGATCCGTGCCATGTCAGCGGTCCTGGCGAAGCATTTGAGCGGAATGCCGATCGTCCGCCATGCGCCGACACGCAGCTTGGCCGGCGCGATCGGCACCGAAGCGGTGCAGGTCGGGCCGCAGACGACGCCGATCGTCAGATCGGCGGGTGGTGCGGTGTCGAACCGCATCGTCGCCAGCAGCAGCACGTCGCCGTTGGTCTCGCGGGTGAGATCGACCGGCGTCTGGGTGTGGAGGTCGATCACCTGCGGCCCGCCGCCCGCGAGCGCGAAGTGCCGCGCGCCTTCCTGCACCTCATGGTCGATCGCGGTGATCTTGATGCGACCGCCGAGCGCCTGGGCGGGCACCGTCGTGATCCGCGTCACGCCGACCACGCCGTCGCTGACTTGAAGCGACCAGCCGGGCGTCGCCACGCCGGCGCCCATATACACGCCGGTGTCACCGTCATCGACGATGCCGGGGTCTTCCGACAAAGGCTTCCACGCCACCTTGGGCTCGCGCCCGCTCAGGCCGTAGCCGAACGGATAGAGTACCGGCCCGCCGGGCTTGGCGGTAAGCGGCCAGGCGGCGGGCAGCTTGCCGGTGAACGGCGTGCCACCCGCCCCGAACAGCCGGTCGGCGACACCTTCACCCTCGGTGCCCGGCAGCCACGCCACCACGAAGGCGTCTGCCGCGTTCAATTCGGGGCTGACGAACAGGGGGCGCCCGGTCAGCATCACCGCGACGACGGGGATGCCCGCGGCCTTCAGCCGTCGCATCGTCTCCACCGGCTTGCGCAATTCGGGGCGCAATTGCAGCGTGCGCAGATCGCCCTGGAATTCGGCATAGGGCGTCTCGCCGAACACCACGATCGCAGCGTCGGGACGCTTCGTGAAACGCCCGTCGGGCGCATATTCGGCATGGCCGCCCGCCGCGCCGACGGCCGCCTTTATGCCGCCCCACAGGCTGGTCGCGCCGGGGAACATGCTGGCGTCCAGCCCCGTGCCTTGCCAGCTCAGCGTCCAGCCGCCCGATTGCCGGCCGACATCGTCGGCGCCGTCTCCCGCGACCAGGATGCTGGCGGAGGCGCGCAGCGGCAGGACGCCGGTGTTCTTGAGCAGCACCAGCGACTTGGCGACCGCCTCGCGTGCGATCGCGCGATGCGCTGGGGCGCCCAGCAGGCGCCAGTCGCCCGCCAGCGGGCGCGACGAGGGCTTGCCCATCTCGAACAGCCCGAGCCGCAGCTTGACCCGCAGCACTCGCGCCACCGCGTCGTCGAGCCGCGCCATCGGCACCGTCCCGTCCTTCACCTGCGCGATCAGCGATCCATACAGCGCCTTCCAGCTATCGGGCGCCATATACATGTCGATGCCGGCGTTGATCGCCTGCGGGCAGCTTTCGTTGGTGCAACCGGCGATCTGGCCGTGGGCGTTCCAGTCGGTGACGACGAACCCGCCGAAATGCATGCGGTCCTTGAGGACGCCGGTGACCAACCCTTTCTCACCGGCGATCTTGCGGCCCTGCCAGCTCGAGAAGCTCGTCATGACGGTGCCGACGCCGGCTTCGACCGCCGGAACATAGGGCTTGCCATGAATGTCGCGCAGCACCGTCTCGCTGATCTTGGCGTCGCCCTGGTCGTGGCCTTCGAAGGTGCCGCCATCGCCGATGAAATGCTTGGTGCTCGCCAGCACATGCGGCCCGGCAAGGATGCGGCTGCCGTCGGGCGGCCCCTGCAACCCCAGGATCATGTGCTGGACATAGCTCGCGACCAGATCGGGATCGGACGAATAGCCCTCGTAGGCGCGGCCCCAGCGATAATCCTGCGGCACGGTGATGGTCGGCGCGAAGGTCCATTCCTGCCCGGTGGTGCGGATTTCGGCGGCGGTGGCGGCGCCGATCCGCTCGATCAGCCCAGGATCACGCGTCGCGCCGAGTCCGATGTTCTGCGGGAACAGCGTCGCGCCGACGATGTTGCTGTGGCCGTGCACCGCGTCGGTGCCCCACAGCATCGGGATGCCGACGCCGCCCTTTGAGGTGTCGACCGAGGCCGCCCAGAGTTGGTCGGCCAGTTCGAGCCACTTTGGCGCCGGCGCGAAATCGTCACCGCCGGGTCCGGCGTTCCCGCCGTTGAGCACCGAGCCGATATGATATTGCCGCACTTCGTCGGGCGTGATGTTGGTGATGTTGGCCTGCAGGATCTGCCCGACCTTCTCCTCCAGCGTCATCCGTTTGAGCAAGGCGGCGATGCGCGCCTCGTCCGCCGGCTTGGCGGCCACTGGCCACGTCGCGCTCGGCCAGATGTCCGGGTGGATCGTCGGGACGGGGGCTACGGGTGTGGAGGGGCGGGTTTGCGCGGGAAGGGCAGCCGCAGTCGCGCAGGCAAGGCCCGCCAGCACCGTTTTCGAGATCATGTCCGCTCCCATCGCCGGCGCTCAGGCGGCCACCGGCATCCCCATTATCGACGGCGCGTTCCTGACAACGTTGACATGGCCGTGTCAAGGGGCAAGCGAAGGCCGCATCTTTTCGATCGGGCGGTAGAAAAACGCGCACAGCACCGCGAGCAGCGCCGCGATGGCGATGCCGCCGAGACTCGGTAGGGCCGGAAATACCAGTGCCAGTGCAAGCGCTTGGGTGGAAAGCGCCTGTGCCAGCTTGCGCGCGATCGTGGCCGCCGCATAGACCCGCCCCGCATAGCCGACGACCGCCGCGTCCTGTTCGCACGCGCTGACGGTCGCGGGAACCAGCGACCAGAACATCACCGACAGTCCTTGCCCGGCGACGATCGCACCGGTCACGCTGACCAGCGCCATCACGACTCCGCCACCGAAGCATCCAAACAACGCCGCGCCCAGCATCAGCACGGCGGCGTAGCGCAACGTCGCGCCCTGGCCGATTCGCGTGGCGAGATGGGTCCAAAGCGGTGTGGTCACCAGCAGCGACAATGCCGGCAGCAGCGCGGCATAATAGCCCCAGCGCCGCGCGCCGAGCCGATCGAACACGAACAGCAGCGAAACGTTGAGCAGTGACACCGCCAGCCCGACCGCCAGGATCGTCGCGATCAGGCGCCGCAACGCCGATGACCGTGCCAGCAATCCGAACATCGCCAGGAGTGCGCGATCAGAGCGAAGCGCGGCGGCGGCAGGCTTGATCCGTTCGCGCGTGCCGAACGCGGTGAGGAAGAAGGTCGGTGCCGCGATCCCCGCGAGGACCGGCGCCCCGAGTGAGAAACCGCCGCCCGCATCGCCCGCGGGCAGCACGGCATAGACCAGCGCCGCGACGAGACCGCCGAGCGCGGCAGCCTGCATCCGCGCGCCGGTCAGCCGCAGGTGATCCTGGGGATCGGCGGAAATCCGCGCCGTCAGCGCCCCATAAGGGATGTTGCCGATGCCATAGGCGCAGCGCAGCGCGAGATAGGTGGCGAGCGCATAATAGGGCACATAGCCGCCGGTCACCGGCGGCGGCACCAAGGCGGCGCACAGGATCAGCACCGATAGCGGGCCTCCGATCGCGACCCACGCGCCCAGCCGCACGCGCGGCGCGAGCCGGTCGGCGGTGACGCCGACGAACACGTCCATCAGCCAGTCCGCCGCCGCGCCGGCGAGGAAGATCAGCGACGCGACCTCGGGCGCGATGCCGAGCTGGCGGACGTAATAGAACAGCAGGTAGAGTTCGATCGATTGCCAGACGGTGTTGAAACCGAAATCTCCAGCAGCGTAGGACCAGACTTCGCGCCGGCGAAGCATCACCCGAGCGATCGGGGCGGGGCGGCGGATTCGCGGATCAGCAGTTCGTGCGGATGCGTGATCCGTGCCGTGACGGCGCGGTCCTCGAGCTGGGCGATCAGCATCTCGGTCGCCGCGATCGCCATTTCGAACACCGGCTGGCGCACCGTCGTCAGGCGCGGCCAGGTGATGCGCGACACTTCCGAATCGTCGAAGCCGACGACCGAGAGATCGTCGGGTATCGACAGGCCGAATTCGCGCGCGGCCATCATCGCGCCGACCGCCATGTCGTCGTTTTGCGCGAGGATCGCGGTCGGCCGGTCACCGCGGCCGAAGATGTCGCGCGCGGCGGAGAGGCCGCTGTCGAAGGTGAACAGTCCGGGTTCGATCCGCTCGAGCCGCAGCTCGATTCCGGCCTTGTAGAAGGCTTGCATGTAGCCGAGCATCCGCGCCTCGGTCGATGCGTGGGTGGGATCGCCGCGGATGATGGCGATCTCGCGGTGGCCGAGGCCGATGATATACTCGGCGATCTCGCGCGCGGCGGCGACGTCGTCGATCAGGTTGCTCGGCGCCGCGTCGATCATCCGGGTCGGCGCGATCCGCGCGCACAGGATGCGCGCGTCCTTCAACTGGTTGAGGATGATCGGATTATCCGAGGCGGGCGGGGCGAGCACCACGCCGTCGAGCGCGGCCGAGCGCAGCATCCCGACGACCTCGCCGGCGTGTTCCTGCACCGACCGGATCGGGATCACCACGAGCTGATAGCGTTCGCCCGTCAACCGATCGAGCACGCCGCGCTGCAGCTCGACGACATAGCTGGGGCTGGGGTTTTCGTAGATCAGCCCGATCATGTTCGATTTGCGCCGCACGAGCGCCTGCGCGAACACGTTGGGATGATAATCGAGCGCCTCGGCCGCCTCGCGAACGCGCTGCTTGACGGCCTGGCTGACATGCGGTTCCTCGTTGAGCACGCGCGAGACGGTCTTTGCGGAAACCCCGGCGAGGCGCCCAACATCGACGATCGTCGTTCGCTTCATGCTGCTGTCCTGTTTGGTTGAGGACGTGACGTAGCGGTAATGTCTCGCTTACGCCAGATATGCTGATAACGTTGACAGTTTCGTGGCAGCGCAACTTCGCCGTTTCGCATCCCGCGCCGGTTTGCCCACTATCGGGGCGGGGCCGCATACGCCGCGGGAAAAGTCCGAGTATTACGAGCATTTGCGCCGCCATCGGGTCGCCTGCCGGTTTTTCGACGCTACCCGTACCTGCGCGGTGGACACAGCAGAGCAACAATCGGCAGTTGACAACGTCGGACAATAGAGTAGCTCTGGCGGCGTCGATCCCGAACAGGGGGAATCGCAAGTGAAAGGCGGCCGGCAGGGCCGCGCCTTGGGAGAGGGGATTTATGAAAAGCCTGAGTCACGCGTCGGCACTCGCCTGGTCGGCCTCGGTCGTCGCGATCGCCACGGGACTGGCGCTGCCGCAAGCGGCGGCCGCACAAGATTCATCCGTTTCGGCGCAGCAGGGGACGCCGCAGGCCGATACCGCCGCCGCCACACCGGCGCGTGAGACCGGCGCCGCCGCCACCAACGGCGTGCCCGACACCGCCGCTGCCGACGACATCGTCGTGACCGGCGTGCGCGCCAGCCTCGAACGCTCGATCGCGATCAAGCGCAACTCCACCGGCATCGTCGATGCGATCTCGGCGGAAGACATCGGCAAGTTCCCCGACACCAACCTCGCGGAATCGCTCCAGCGCATCACCGGCGTGTCGATCGACCGTGTCAACGGGCAGGGTGCGCAGGTGACGGTGCGTGGCTTCGGGCCGAGCTTCAACCTCGTCACCCTCAATGGCCGCACGCTCGCCTCGTCCTATGCGCAAACCGTCGGCGGCGACGAGAGCGCCGACGGCACCGTCGGCGTGACGCGGTCGTTCGACTTCTCCAACCTCGCGTCGGAAGGCGTCAAGACGCTCGAAGTCTACAAGACCGGCCGCGCCGCCGTCCCGTCAGGCGGCATCGGCGCGACGATCAACGTCGTGACCCGCCGCCCGCTCGATTCGCGCGAAGCCGGCTTCAACGGGAGTGTGGGTGCCAAGCTCAACTATGACACCAGCGCGAGCGACTGCGTCGATTGCGGCTCGGTCGTCACGCCCGAATTCACCGGCCTCGCAAGCTGGTCCAATCCCGATCAGACCTTCGGCGTGTCGCTGTTCGGCAGCTATCAGGAGCGGCACTTCTCGACCGTGTCCGCCACGTCGAACGACTGGAACATCCGGACGTTCAAGGACTTCCTCGATCCCGCCAACGGCTTCGTCAACGCGGCGACCAAGATCAACAACGCGCCGACCGATCCGAACCATCTCGTCTCGGTGCCGAACGACAGCCGCTACCACTTCGCCGATGACAAATATCAGCGGCTGAACGGGCAGGCGATCATCCAGTTCAAGCCGACCGACGCACTCACCGTCACCGCCGACGCGCTGTACGCGCGCACCAAGCAGAAGGAGGTGCGTTCCGACGAAGCGAACTGGTTCAACCGTCCGTTCGACGTCGTGACCTTCGACAACAACCCGGCCGTCGCCACGACCACCTATCTCCATGAGACGATTTCCGGCGTGAAGGACGAGGACTGGGAGCAGCAATATCGCGCCCAGAAGAACACGCTCGAGGATTACGGCCTCAACCTGAAATGGGACGCCGCCAGCAACTTCACCGTCGCGATCGATGGCCATTACGGCAAGTCGTCGGTGCTGCCGGATGCCCCCAATGGCACCAGTTCCACTCTCGTCGGTCTCGGCGCCAACGTCATCACCGCGCATTCGGTCGATTACAGCGGGTCGATCCCGGTGCAGGACGAGGTCATCAACGATGCGCTGAAGGGCAACGGCAACGGCGTGCTCGACTCGGGCGACGTCGGCTCGTCGATTGGCCGCACCTACACCACCAGCCAGCGGCAGACGGTGAAGGAAGGGCGGATCGATTTCGGCTGGGATCTCGGTGAAGGCAGCCGGTTCGATTTCGGCGGCTTGTACCGCGATACCAAGACCAACCAGCAGCTCATCTCGACCCAGCAGACGCTCGGCAACTGGAGCGTCGATCACCCTGGCGACGTCAATCAGGTCGCGCCCGGCGTGCTCCAGCAGTTCTGCCTGCTGTGCAAGTTCAGCGCCTATGATCCCAAGGCGACCGGCGTTAATCTCATCGCGTTCCGCGGCAATCCGATCACGCTCTATGACAAGCTCTCCAGCTATTATGGCGGGCAGGGTAATACAGTCGGCTTCACCGCCCGCCAGAACAACACGGTCAAGGAAACGATCTTCTCCGGCTATGCGCAGGTTACGTGGAAGGGGCAGCTCGCCGGCCACGAAACCAGCCTCGTCGCCGGCGCGCGCTACGAACATACCAAGGAAGAGGCGGTCGGCATCCAGTACCTGCCGACCTCGATAAGCTGGGTTTCGGATAACGACTTCACGATCAACCTCTCGAACTCGCCATCGACGCTCACGGGTCACGGATCGTACGACAACATCCTGCCCTCATTCGACTTCCAGATAGAGTTGAAGCGAAACCTGATCGGTCGCTTCTCGGCGAGCCGTACGATCGCGCGGCCGAACTACGACAATCTGTTCACGTCTTATGCGATCTCCGCGCCACCCCGTCCGACTGCGCTTGGCGGCGTCGCCACCGCATCGACCGGCGACCCCAATCTCGCGCCGCTGATCTCCGACAACATCGATCTGTCGTTCGAATATTACTTCAAGCCCGACACCTATTTCTCGGTCGGCTTTTTCGACAAGCGCGTGCATAACTTCATCGGCACCGGCCAGTCGCAGGCGCCATTGTTCAGCGTGCGCGATCCGAGTTCGGGCGCGGCGGGCACGATCTCGGGCCAGGCCAAGACCGCGCTCACCAATCTCGGCGCGGACATCAGCGACGTCAACCTGTTCACCTATGCGGCGCTGATCCAGCGCGACGGTGCGGCAGCGGCGGCGACCGAGTTCGGGGCGCATTACGATCCCACAAAGAAGTCGGTCGACCAGGCGTTCATCAACACCGTGCTGTCGGCGGTCGATCTCAACGGCAACGCTGCGGACCCCTATTACGTCTTCACGCTGTCCAAGCCGATCAACAACAAGGATGCCGAGATCTACGGCTTCGAAATCGCCGGGCAATATTTCCTCGGCGAGACCGGCTTCGGCGTGTCGGGCAGCTTCACCTATGTGAAGGGCGACGTCGGCTTCAACAACGGTGGCGACCCGAGCATCGACCAGTTCGCGCTGACCGGTCTCAGCAACACCGCCAACGCCACGCTGATCTACGACAAGCACGGCATCTCGGCACGGCTGAGCTACAATTGGCGCGACAGCTTCCTGTCGGCGCTCAACCGCGACAGCTACAAGAACCCTGTCTACACCAAGCCGTACGGGCAGCTCGACGCGAACATCAGCTATGATCTCAACCAGCATATCGCGCTGTCGGTCGAAGGCATCAACCTGACCAATTCGAGCCTGCGCACCTACGGTCGATCGGAGACCAACCTGTGGTTCGCGCAGGAACTCAAGCGGCGCTTCCTGTTCGGCGCACGCTACCGGTTCTGAATAAGGGGGCGACGTCCGGGGTGCCCGCACCCCGGACGAAGCGCCGCATTGCCGGGTGCCTCGGCAAAGGCATATGAGTATTCCATGACGGGACCGGTTCTTCTCGACACCATCGCGCATGCCGATCTGCGTGTCGCGATCGGGTATGCGGCGCGGTTCGGCGACGCGGTCAACGAATGCGCGATCTTTCCGAACGAATTCGACGATCTCCAGCGCGAGTATCCGATCCTGTTCCGCAAGGATGCGGACGGCGCCTTCCAGGCGGTGGCACTGCTCGGGTTCGATCGCGACGAGAATCTGTTCCTCGACGAGTCCGGCTGGCAGGCGCGGCATGTGCCGGCGCTGCGCCAGCGCGGGCCGTTCCTGATCGGCATGGGACAGCGCGACCAGCAGCCGGAACCGATGATCTATGTCGATCTCGAATCCCCGCGCATAGGCGCGGCGGACGGGCAGGCGGTGTTCTTGCCGCATGGCGGGCGGGCGCCGTATCTGGACCATATCGTGCGGGTGCTGCAGGTCATCCACGATGGCGAGCGCCAGCGGGGCACCATGTTCGCCGCGTTCGCGCAAGCCGGCCTGATCGCGCCGATCGCGCTCGACATCGCGCTCGACGAGTCGACGCGCTACACGATACCCGACTGTTTCACGATCGCGACCGAGCAACTCGCGCGGCTCGACGGCGCCGCGCTATCCGCGCTCAACCGGAGCGGCTTTCTGCGCCAGGCCTTTCTCGTCGCATCCTCGCTCGGGAACGTCGGCCGGCTGATCGACCTCAAGAACCGGCGTCGTCGCGCCGAGGCGGGTGAAGCGGTGCCCGTCACCCCGGTCGCCGCGTGACGGTCGCCGATCTCTCGGACGCCGTGCGCGATTTCGACGCGGCGGCGCTGGTCGCGGGCCAGCAGCCGGTGGTGCTGCGCGGCCTCGTCCGCGATTGGCCGCTGGTGCGCGCCGGCCGCACCGGCGCGCAGGCCGCCGCGGACTATCTCAAGCGTTTCTACCAGGGTGCGCCGGTGGTCGGCTATGCCGGGCCAGCGCGGATCGGTGGCCGATTTTTCTACGATGACGGCATGACCGCGATGAACTTCACCGCGACGCGGGTGAAGCTCGACGCCTGGCTCGATCGGCTGCTGAGCGACGCGGACGGCGATGCGCTCTATGTCGGCTCGACCGATCTCGACACTTATCTTCCGGGGTTGCGCGACGAGAACGATCTTCCCCAAGGCGCATTCGCCGGGGCGACGCCGCGGGTGAGCATCTGGATCGGAAATCGCACCACCGCCGCGACGCATTACGACATGTCCAACAACGTCGCCTGCTGCATCGCCGGGCGGCGGCGGTTCACCCTGTTCCCGCCCGAACAGGTCGAGACCCTGTATCCCGGCCCGCTCGAGCCGACGCCGGGCGGGCAGGCGGTCAGCATGGTCGATCTACGCGCGCCCGATCTCGCACGCTATCCACGCTTCGCCGAGGCGTTGCGCGTGGCGCAGGTGTTCGATCTGGAGCCCGGCGACGTGCTCGTCTATCCGGCCCTGTGGTGGCACAATGTCGAGGCGCTCGACGCCTTCAACATCCTCATCAACTATTGGTGGAACGCGGCGGCGCCGTTCCTCGACTCCCCGATGAACACATTGCTCCACGGCTTGCTCAGCCTGCGCGACCGACCGGAAAGCGAGAAGCAGGCGTGGCGCGCGCTGTTCGATTATTACGTGTTCGGCCCCGCCGACCGCGCGGGCGCGCATCTGCCCGAAGCGGCACGCGGGCCGCTCGCGCCGCTGGACGCGCTCGGCGCGCGCCGGTTGCGCGCGCAACTGCTCCAACGGCTCAACCGGTGAACGAGGGAAAGCGATGAACCACGCACAGACGATCCGGCGCGTCGTGATCGCCGGCGGGGGCACCGCCGGCTGGGTCGCGGCGGCGGCACTCTCCAAGCATCTCGGCGCGCTGCTCGATATCGTGCTGGTCGAATCCGACGAGATCGGCACGGTCGGCGTCGGCGAGGCGACGATCCCGACGATCCGCACCTTCCATCGTTTTCTCGAGCTCGACGAGCGCGACTTCATGCGCGCGACGCAGGCGACGTTCAAACTCGGCATCGCCTTCGAGAATTGGGCGCGGCGTGGCGACCGCTACGTCCACGGCTTCGGGCGGGTCGGCCAGTCGATCTGGATGGGCGACTTCCAACATATGTGGCTGCGCGGCCGTGAGGCCGGCATCGCCGACGATCTCGGCGCCTATTGCCTCGAACTCGCCGCCGCCGAGGCCGGCAAGTTCGCGACCTCGGACACGGGCAGGATCAACTACGCCTATCATTTCGACGCCTCGCTCTACGCGGGCTTCCTGCGCCGCTTCAGCGAGGCGCGGGGCGTCACCCGCCTCGAAGGCCGTATCGGCGGGGTACGGCGCAACGCCGATACCGGCGATATCGAGGCGCTCTACCTCGCCGACGGCCGCGAGGTGGCGGGCGATCTGTTCGTCGATTGCACCGGCTTTCGCGGCATGCTGATCGAGCAGACGCTCAAGACCGGCTATGAGGATTGGAGCCACTGGCTGCCCACCAACCGCGCGCTCGCGGTGCAGACCACGTCGGTCGCGCCGGCGGTGCCCTATACCCGCGCGATCGCGCATGATGCGGGCTGGCAATGGCAGATTCCCTTGCAGCATCGTGTCGGCAACGGGCTGGTCTATTGCAGCGAGTATCTTTCCGACGACGCGGCGGAGACGACGCTGCGCGCGCAAATCCGGGGCGAGCCGATCACCGAGCCGCGCCTGATCCGCTTCGTCACCGGGCGCCGCAAGCGCGTGTGGGACCATAATTGCGTCGCGCTCGGCCTCGCCAGCGGCTTCGTCGAGCCGCTCGAATCGACCAGCATCCACCTCATCATGATCGGCGTGACGCGGCTGATCCAGAGCTTCCCGTTCGGCGGGATCAAGCCGTCGCTGGTCAAACATTACAACGATCTCGCCCACGCCGAACTCGAACGCGTCCGCGATTTCATCATCCTGCATTATCACTTGAACCAACGCAGCGACGATCCCTTCTGGGAACGGTGCCGCACGATGGCGATCCCCGACACGCTCGCGCAGCGCATTGCCCTGTTCCGCGAGTCCGCCATGACCCCGCAGACGGCCGACGATCTGTTCCAGGCCGATAGCTGGCTACAGGTGATGCTCGGCCAGCGGCTGGAGCCGACCGGCTATCACCGCATGGGGCATATGCTGAGCGTAGAGCATCTGCGCCGTGCCTTCGCCGACGTGCGCGATGGCATTGCGGGCACCGTGGCGCGCATGCCGACCCATCACGAGTTTCTGGAGCAATATTGCGCCGCGTGAGGGGGAGGAGTGTGCGCCGGGGCGGCTGGGGGGGAAGTGGGATTGCCATCCTTCCCAGCGCTCAAAGAAACAGTCGATTTCAGCAAACTGTCGGCGCCGTTTGGGGGGGTAGGCGATAAGCGTCGTTCGCCTGTACGAATACGCCGCGCTTACGGGCCTGTCCCGCACTCCGGCCAGCAGGGCATAAAACCCCGCCGCGGCAAAGCCGCGTCGTCGGACGGGTTCGGCTGCGCCGACCCGCCGGCCGGTCGAGCGCCGTCTCGCGAGCAGCTTCGCTGCTCGCGTGCGGTCGCGCGTAAGGCTTCGCCTTACTTGCTGCGCTCGACCTGATCGAACTCCAGTTCCACCGGCGTGGCGCGGCCGAAGATCGACACCGACACCTTGACGCGGCTGCGGTCGAAATCGAGTTCCTCGACCAGACCGTTGAAGCTCGCGAACGGGCCGTCGAGCACCTTGACCGAATCGCCGATCTCGAAATCGACCTTGACCTTCGCCTTGGGCGCGGCGGCGGCTTCTTCCTTCGAATTGAGCATGCGCGCGGCCTCGGCCTCGCTGATCGGCTGGGGTTTGCCCATCGAGCCGAGGAAGCCGGTCACCTTGGGGGTGTTCTTGACGAGGTGGTACACGTCATCGTTCATGTTGAGCTTGGCGAGCACATAGCCGGGCATGAACTTGCGCTCGACCGCGATCTTCTTGCCACGCCGCGCCTCGGTAACGGTCTCGGTCGGCACTTCGATCTGCTCGACGAGCTGGTCGAGGCCCATGCGGGTCGCCTCGGCCATGATCGAATCGCGAACCTTGCCCTCGAAACCCGAATAGGCGTGAATGATGTACCAGCGTGCCATGTGTCGTCCCGTAATCAGTTCGCGAGGGTGAGCAGATATTTGACGATCAGTTCGAAGATCGTGTCCACCCCGAAGAAGAACACCGCCAGCAGCGTCGTCATGATCATCACCATCACGCCGGTCATGATCGTTTCGCGCCGGGTCGGCCAAACCACCTTGGCGGTTTCCGCGCGCACCTGCCGGTAGAATTCGATCGGGGTCGTCTTCGCCACTGTCTGTACTCGCTTTGGTTGGCGCCGGAACCGGGGACATGGGTCCGCCGCCCGGTCCCGCCAAGGGGCCGACGACGAATGTTCCCGATTTCGGAATGGAAAAACGTTACCGCCGGCGATCCGGAAAATCAAGCGTGGCGATAAGGAAGTGGCAGGGGAGCTCGGACTCGAACCGAGGGCCTTCGGTTTTGGAGACCGACGCTCTAACCAACTGAGCTACACCCCTGTGCGGAGGCGGTCTTTAGCGCCGCCTCCACGGTACTTCAAGCGGCGATATCGTAAGGCTTGATCTCGCCGTTGAGATACAGGTTGCGCGCCTTGGCGCGGCTGAGCTTGCCCGAGGAGGTGCGCGGCAGCGTGCGCGGCGGGATCAGCTCGATCACGCAGTTCATGCCGGTGACGGAGCGGACCCGCTCGCGGATCTCGTCGCGCAGGCGCACGCGCTCGGCATCGTCCGAACTGCGGCACTGGACGAGCACGGCGGGGGTCTCCTCGCCGCCGGGCGTCGTGATCGCGAAGGCGGCGATGTCGCCGGCCTTGAAGCCGGGCAGTTGCTCGACCGCCCATTCGATATCCTGCGGCCAATGGTTGCGACCGTTGACGATGATCATGTCCTTGGCGCGGCCGACGATGTAGATGTAGCCGTCCGACAGATAGCCCATGTCGCCGGTGTCGAGCCAGCCGTCGATCAGGCAGGCGTCGGTCGCCTCGGCGTCGCGGAAATAGCCGACCATCACCGACGGGCCGGAACACCACACCTTGCCGATCGCGCGTTCGGGCAGGGGGGTACCGTCTTCCTCGCGGATCTCGACCTTCATGTCGCGCACCGGCTTGCCGCAATTGACGATCGCGCGGTAGCGCTGCGGCCGGTCCTGTCCGGCGGCGACGCCGGAGAGCTGGGTCTCCTCGACGAGTTCGACGCGGATGCCCTCGCCCGGCGGCATGATCGACACCGCGAGCGTCGCTTCGGCGAGGCCGTAGCTCGGCAGGAACGCGCTCGCCTTGAAGCCGGCGTCTGCGAAGGCGTCGACGAAGCCCTGCATCACGTCTGGGCGGATCATGTCGGCGCCGTTGCCCGCCAGCCGCCAGCGCGACAGATCGAATCGCTCGCCGGCGCGGGTCTGGCTGGAGATGCGCCGCGCGCAGATGTCATAGCCGAACGTCGGCGAATAGCTGATCGAGGTGCCGGGATTGCGCGAGATCATGTCGAGCCAGGCGAGCGGCCGCCGTGCGAAATCCTCGGTCTTGAGATAATCGCACGAGACCTGATTGGCGATCGGCGACAGGAAGCAGCCGACCAGCCCCATGTCGTGGTACCAGGGCAGCCACGAAATGCAGCGGTCCTGCATTTCGAGCTGCATGCCGTGCGCATGCGCGGCAAGGTTGTTGAGCAGCGCGCGGTGGGTGATGGCGACGCCGTGCGGGAAGCGCGTCGAGCCGCTCGAATATTGCAGATAGGCGATGTCGTCGGACGCGGCCGGCGGCAGCGGCGCGTCGGGGGCGGGACGCGCGGCGAACTCGCTCCAGTCGACGCCGTCCACATTCACGAGCCGCGCGGCTTCGCCTGCCATCTGCGCGAGTTCGGGCGGATAGACCAGCATCTTGGGGTCGCAGCTCGCAAGCTGGACACGGAGCTGCTCGATATAGGATTCGCGCCCGCCGAACGAGGTCGGCAGCGGCAGCGGCACCGGCCATGCACCGGCATAGACCACGCCGAAGAACAAGGCGGCGAATTCAGGCCCGGTTTCCGCGACCAGCGCGATCCGGTCCTGTGGCGACACGCCGGCCGCGATCAGCCGCCGCGCGGTCGCCAGTGCGTCCGCGCGCAGTTCGGCGAAAGTATAAGGAAGGACCAGATTGCCGCGCGCATCGTGGAAGTTCAATCCGCGCACGCCGCTCGCCGCATAGTCGAGTGCATCGCCCAGCGTGTCGAAATCGGCGAAGCGCCGCGTCAGCGCATCTTCGGTCGGGGTGGCGGCCGGCGCCGGGTTTTCCAGCGCGTCGCCTGATCCCGCAAGTGTCGTCGTCATTATCGTCTGCGCCCTTGGTTGCGGATTTAATCCATCTCCGCCGCGATTTAAGCGAGCACCCCTGCTTACGCCAAGCGTTCAAAATCGGGTTCGACTGTGGCACAATGATGGCGCAATGTCTCGTGCCACCCCCGAGGAGCGTCGCCGCGGCGCGCCGCCGCTCGATGCCGCCGGGCTGGAACGGCTCGCGTTGCGCTATGTCGAGCGCTTCGCGACCACGCGAGGGCGCCTCTCCGCCTATCTGACGCGCAAGATCCGCGAGCGCGGGTGGGTGGGCGATCCGGCCGATCCGGCGGGGCTGGCCGAGCATCTCGCCGGGCTTGGCTATATCGACGATCGAGCGTTCGGCGAGGCGCGGGCGGCGGCGATGTTGCGCCGTGGCCTCGGGCGTCGCCGCGTCGCGGGGGCGCTGCGCGCGGCGGGGATCGACGGAGAGGATGCCGACGCGATCGCGCCGAAGGTCGCGGCCGGGGCGACAGCGGCGGCGTTCGCCTTTGCCCGGCGGCGCCGGATCGGTCCGTTCGCGGCCGAGCCCGCCGACCGGGCGGTGCGCGAAAAGCAGATCGCGGCGATGATTCGCGCCGGCCACGACATCGATATTGCGCGAAAAATCGCAAAAATGGCGCCCGAAGAAGGTCTAGAGGCAGCGGACTGATCTTTTTTAACCTGAATTCGCATGCTATTCTCATTCTCCGGGGGATTGTTAGTCATGCGTAACGAAATTGTTTCTGCCGCTGACGAAAGCGGCTGGTCGGATGCGGACCGAGGTACGGGAGACCCACAGGGGCGCCCCTATTCCGGCGTGGTGAAATGGTTCGACGTGACGCGCGGCTTCGGCTTCATGGTCGCGGATGATCCCGCCGCTGGCGATATCCTGATCCACTTTTCGGTGCTGCGGCTGCACGGCCGTCGCAGTCTGCCGGAAGGCGCGCGGATCGAGTGTCTGGCGGCGCCGCGTGATCGGGGGCTGCAAGCTACCGAAATCCTGACGATCGACCTCACCAACGCGGTCGAGCCGCCGGCGCGGGTGCGCGCGACCGGCGACCGGGTCGATCCGATCGCCCTGGTCGCTTCGGCGGGTCCGTTCGAGCCGGTGACGGTGAAATGGTTCAACCGGCTGAAGGGCTATGGTTTCCTCGTACGGGCGAGCGACAGCGCCGACGTGTTCGTCCATATGGAGACGCTGCGCCGGGCCGGGCTGGCCGAGGTCGAACCCGAACAGGCGCTCAGCGCGCGCATCGTCGATGGCGCCAAGGGGCCGCTCGCGGTGCTGGTCCAGGCGGCCGAATAGCCCGCGCGTGACGTCATGGCCCCGCATGATCGCCGGCTTGCTGGTGGCGGCGAGCTTGCCGTTGGCGAGCTGCGCGCGCGGTGATCCCGCGGCGGACGGCGCCACGCCGGCCAAGGTCGCGGTCACCATCTCGGGCGCGGGCGGACGCCACGTCTTCACGGTCGAACAGGCCAAGACCGCAGCGGCGCAGGAACAGGGGCTGATGTTCCGCACCGACATTCCGGCGGACGGCGGAATGCTCTTCTATCCGTATCCGCCCGACGGCGCCGCGCCGCGCACCGCCACCTTCTGGATGAAGAACACGCCAAGTCCGCTCGACATCGTCTTCATCCGGGCGGACGGCACGATCGCGCGCATCGCCGAACAGTCGCCGCCGTTTTCGCAGGCGCCGATCCCCTCGGGCGAGCCGGTCGCGGCGGTGCTGGAGCTTCGCGGCGGGCGTGCGCTCGATCTCGATATCAGCGCGGGCGACACGGTGCGCTGGAATGGTGGGCCGGACGGCGTCACCAAGCGCTGAATCGCGGTTGAAGGCGGCCGCGCCACAGGCTAAGCGGCGCATATGGGACTGAACCTCAATCCGTTTACGTGGTGGACCGGCGCCACCCTCGGCACCATCATCGGACTGCGCGGCAAGGCGCGGGTCGGCGAGGATGCGCTAGGCAACGTTTATTACGAGGGCGGCAAGGATACCGCGGGCAATCCGCGCCGCTGGGTGATCTACAACGGCTCGAACGACGCGAGCCGCATCGCGCCCGAATGGTTCAGTTGGCTCCACCATCAGGTCGATGACGTTCCCGAACGTGCTCTGCCCGCGCCGCGCGCGTGGCAGAAGTCGGCCGTCGCCAACATGACCGGCACCGCGCTCGCCTATCGTCCGCCCGGCGCGCTCGAAAAGGGCGGCCATCGCGCGGCGGCGACCGGCGATTACGAAGCCTGGACCCCGGACGCGTGACCGTGCGGCTGCTGGGCGGGGTGGCGCTCGTCGCGCTGCTCGCCTGCGGCGGCTGCGATAAGGACCAGCCTTCGGAGACGGCCACCACCGGGAAGACCGCCCCACGCACCGCGCTCGATGAGCAAAGCGGTCCGTCCGACATCGTCACGGTCGATGTCGATCGCGACAGCGATCCGTCCGCCGGCGCGACGCCGATGGCGCAGCGCGTCGCCGTGCTCGGCGTGCTCAACAAGCGCAACGGCGCGACCCGCGAGGTCACGCTCAAGCCCGGCCAGGCGGCGCGCGTCGGCGATGCGGTGATCCACCTGCGCGCGTGTGAGCAGACCGCGCCGTGGGAGCCGGATCATTATACCGGCGCGTTCGTCCAGCTCGACGTGAAGCAGTACGACGCGAAGTGGCACCGCGTCTTTTCGGGCTGGCTCTACAAGGAACGCCCGTCGCTCAACGTCGTCCTCAACCCGATCTACGACGTCTGGCCCAAGAGCTGCGCGATGACCTTCCCGGCCGGTGGCCCCGATACGGTCGCGATCGGCAATGACTCGGGCGAGGGACGGTCCAGCGCGAAGAAATCGGCGCCGGCCGAAGGCGACAGCGCTCCGCCCCCCGCGCCGACCGAGCCGTCCAACGCGGACGACAGCAACGCGAGGTAACGCGCGCGCGGCACCTCGATCGCGCCGAGCGAGGCGAGGTGTTCGGTCATGAACTGGCAGTCGAGCAACGTGAAGCCGCCGAGGCGCAGCCGCGCCACCAGCCATGCGATCGCCACTTTGGAGGCATCGCGCGCGCGGCTGACCATGCTCTCGCCGAAGAACGCGCGGCCGAGCGCGAGGCCGTAGAGGCCGCCGACCAGCGTCGGCCCGTCCCACACCTCGATCGAATGCGCGAAGCCCATCGCGTGCAACTCGCAGAACACGCGCTCGATCTGTCCGTTGATCCAGGTGTCGGGCCGGTTGGCGACGCTCTGCGCGCACAAGGCGATCATCTGCGGGAAGGCGAGGTCGGCGGTGACGCGGTAGCGGTCGCTCGCGACCGTCTTCCGCAGCGAATGCGAGAGGTGGAAGCCGTCGAGCGGCAGGATCGCGCGCTGGCGCGGCTCGACCCAGTAGACGCTGTCGGCGTCGCGCGAATCGGCCATCGGAAACACGCCGACCGAATAGGCGCCGAGCACGAGTTGCGGATCAAGCTGCGGTGTGCCGGTCGACATGTCGCTCCGCGGCGCCCTCATCCGGCCAGACGGCGCTCGATCGCCTGCCAGAGTTGCGCGAACGCCCGCCCGCTCGCCGATTTTCCCGCGAACGCGCCGACCGGCTCACGCCGGGTCGTCATCGATTCGATCACGCTCGCCATCGGGATCACCGGCCAGTCCGGGTGCGCTTCGAGCGCGGCGGCGTGAAGTTTGCGCCGACGATCGACCATCGAATGCACCGGCAGCACGTTGGCCTTGGCGCCGAGATGCCTGACGACTTCGGCGAAGGCGCGTTCGGACAGCGGCGAGGGGATCACCGGCACCACGATCAGATCGGCGGCGCGCATCACCTGGTCGCTCGTCTCGGTCAGGCCGGGCGGGCAATCGAGCAGGATGCGGTCATACTGTTTGCGCAAGCCGCCCAGCAGTTTCTGGAGCCGCTTCTTGCGGTCGAGTTCGTGGAAAAGCACGTCCAGCCCGCGCAACGATGCGTCGGCGCCGATGATGTCGAGGCGGGGAACAGCGGTCTTTCGGATCAGATCGCCGGCATCGGCATCCTTGAGGAACACCGATTGCGCGGCCTCGCGCGCCGTGCCGGTCGCGAGCATGAAGGTACTCGCCGCCTGCGCGTCGAGATCCCACAGCAAGGTGCGCCGGGCCGAAAGCATCGCCGCGCACCAGGCGAGATTGACGGTGAGCGTGGTTTTGCCGACGCCCCCCTTGAGACTGTAGATTGCGATGGTCGACACGAAAGAACCTCCCTGGCGCGGGACGCTATATCGTGGCGGTGCCGAACGCTAGGCGTCGGCACCGCGCCACCGGCGGGTTTTTACGCCTTGCAGGCCTGGGCGGGCTTGCCCGGCTGGGTCAGCGTGATGCCGCTCTTGTCGCCCTTCAGCTCATAGCCTTCGAGCTTGTAGGGGTCGCCGGCCTTTTCGGCGGTCAGCTTCGTGATGCTGCCTTCCTTTTCCGGCTTGATGAGCACCTGCTTCTCGCCCTGGAAGAAGTCGACGATCACGACGCTCTGGTCCTTGCAGCGAAACGTCACTTCCGACGTCATCATCGGCGGCAGCTCGACCGGCTTGCGCTTGGCGAGTTCGGCGGCGTTGGGATCGGGCGAGGTCGAGGTGACTTCGGTGGGTTTGTTCTCGCAGGCGGCAAGCGAAACCAGCGCGAGGGCGGCGGCGGGGAGGAGCAGTTTCTTCATGGTGCGGTTGCTTCGCCTATGCGAAACATCGCGTCAACTCTCTTGCATGCGCAACAAAATGTTTTTGTAAAGCTACCATGTAACCAATGGAATTTGTCCGATAAAAGTCTCGTGCGGTCGCAGGACGTCGGCCCGAACGGCGTTCGTTCAGAATGCGGCGGCGCGGCATTTTCGGCGAATCACGGTGTCAGATAGGCCGTTAGTTCGCGCCACACCGGCAGCTTCGCCCCGAGTCCGATCGTGTGCATCCCGCTGCTGGAGGGGAGGGCGTGAATCGCATAGCGCGCCGCCGCCGGCCCGAGCTGGCGCAGCCCGTGTTTGTAGGACGCGCCGCCGTTGAAGCCGATCGCGCGCAGTGCGGGCAGGGTGGCGACGAGGGCGGCGAGATCGTTGGCGCTGATGTCGCGCATGGCGGCATCGGTGCTGCCGGTTCGTCGTGCGCTCGCCACCACGTCCCACAGCCCGACCCGGCTGGCGAGCAGGCGGGCCAGCCGCGCCTCATAGTCGAGCGCGACCAGATCCTCGTCCACCACCCCCGACATCAGCCGCCAGAACTGGTTCTGCGGATGGGCATAATAGCGCCGTGCCGCCAGCGATTGCTCACCCGGCAGGCTGCCCAGCACCAGCACGCGCACGTGCGCATCCACGACCGGCGGAAAGGAATGTTTGAACGTCAGGTCAGGTCGCCGCGACGGGATCGGTATGCGCGAAATCGTCGCCCTGGATCATCGCGTCCCGCTCGCACGCCTGACGCTGTGGGGCCGCGCGAATCGCTGCGGTTACGATGGCGCCGCGCGCCAGCCTGACGGCTTCGGCGTCCTCGATGTTGAACCGCGCGTGCATGCTATACCTCTGTTGACGGTTCTCATACCACAAGCAGATATTGGTGCCAGCGAGGCAAGCATGGATTGCGGGCGTCGCGGTCGTCGCTATTTGAGAGCCATGCACACCGCTCCCGACACGCTCGCCCTGATCGGCAACACGCCGCTCGTCCTGTTGAAAGGTCCGAGCGAGGCTGCGGGAGCGGAGATCTACGGCAAGTGCGAGTTCGCCAATCCCGGCGCCTCGGTGAAGGATCGTGCCGCGCTCGGCATCGTCGAGGATGCCGAAGCGCGCGGCGTGATCGAGCCCGGCGGCACCTTCGTCGAGGGCACGGCGGGCAACACCGGCATCGGTCTCGCGCTGGTCGCCAACGCCAAGGGCTACAAGACGATCATCGTCATGCCCGAGACGCAGAGCCGCGAAAAGATGGACACGCTGCGCGCGCTCGGCGCCGAGCTCGTGCTGGTGCCGGCCGCGCCCTATTCGAACCCCGGCCATTTCGTCCACACCTCGCGGCGGATCGCCGAGGAGACGCCCAACGCGGTCTGGGCCAACCAGTTCGACAATATCGCCAACCGCCGGGCGCACATCACCGGCACCGCCGAGGAAATATGGGCGCAGATGGAGGGGCGGATCGACGGCTTCACCTGTGCGGCCGGAACGGGCGGGACGATCGCCGGCGTGGGCATGGGGCTGAAAGCCAAGGATGAGCGCGTCTGCATCGCGCTCAGCGATCCGCACGGCGCCGCGCTCTACGAATATTATGCGCACGGCGAACTGCGCTCGGAAGGGTCGTCGGTCGCCGAGGGGATCGGGCAGGGGCGGATCACCGGCAACCTCGAAGGCGCGCCGATCGACACGCAGTTCCGCATCTCGGACGAAGAGGGGCTCGAATGGGTCAGCCGGCTTTTGTCCGAGGAAGGGCTATGCCTCGGCCTGTCCTCGGGCATTAACGTCGCCGGCGCGGTGCGGCTGGCGCGGCAGCTCGGGCCGGGCAGCCGGGTGGTGACGATGCTGTGCGACACCGGGTTCAGGTATCTGTCATCGCTCTACAATAAGGACTGGCTGGAGGCCAAACGCCTGCCGGTTTTTCCTTGGCTTGCGACGAACTGAGGCAGGGCATCGACAACAGGATATTTTTGCGTTACATTTCTGCCACAGTATGAAAATGATCGTACCAGATCCGGGCCATGCGAGCCACCGCGCCAAGGTCGGCATGATCGGCCTCGCGGCGGTATTGCTGCTAATCGGCCTCGCTGCCGCCGTCTTCGCGACCGCGACCAAGGAGCGGCCCGTGCTGCTCGCCGCGAACGCGCGGACGCATGTGGCGCAGCGCGCGTCGGACCAGGCCGCCACGCCCAGCGACAAGGCCACCAACGAGCCGCTCGCCGAACTCGGTGTCGCGCCGAGTTCATCGAGCGCCGATAACGCGTCGGATGCAGCGCGCGGGCAGTGACCGCGCACCGTCTGCCTGTCCCGGGGAGAAGCCGGGAAATCACACCACGATCAGCCTCGGCGCCGGGAATATCCGGGTGCCTATGGCTGCGCGCGCGAACATCACAGGAACATAACGGAAAGGTGCCGAAGAATTTGCAGGAATCTCGAAGCGGATAGCTTCTATCCCGCCAAATCCCCGGATTTCCCCTTGAATCCCCGAACAGCCCTATGATACCTCCGTCTTCGACAGGGGTAGCTTTATCTCGCCTGCGCGATCCTCACCGGAGCGGTTGAAAACAGCCGCTTTTCGGGCCGGGGCCGGCGTGCCTGTCGCTTTGTGGAGCGTGGCAAGTGGGGGACCGGCAGGAGTATCAGGGAAAGGGGCTTGGCCTTGTCGATGACAAGGGTCGCGTCGCTATTCCCAGCGCACTCCGCACCACCCTCGCCAAGAACGCCCCACGTGACGACGGCAAGGATGGCGGCACTGTCATCATCGCGCCGCACCCGACCTATCGCTGCCTGATCGCGTACGATCCCGGTTTCATCGAAACGCTGAAGCGTGAGTGTGAGGCGCGCGACGAGGCGCATGTCGCGGCGACCGGCGCGTCGGACTACAACATCCTCGCCCGCGCCGGCGCCGCCGAAACTTTGCCGTTCGATGGCAGCGGCCGCTTCATCATGCCCGCGTTCGAGCGCCGCTATGCGCGGATCGAGGATGTCGCGTTCTTTCACGGCACCTTCAAGTGGATCACCATCTGGTCGCCGCGCGTGATGATCGAGACCGACGGGATCGACCCGTTCCTCAAGGAAGCGGTCGAATTTCAATGCGCCGAGAAGGGGATCGCGCTGTGAGCGATGCTCCGCACATTCCCGTGCTGCTGGACGAGGTACTCGAAGCGCTCGCGATCCGTCCGGGTTCGGTGCAGGTCGATGCGACCTTCGGTGCCGGCGGCTACACGCGCGCCATGCTCGCCGCGGGCGGGCGGGTGTTCGCCTTCGATCGCGATCCCGATGCGATCGCCGCCGGCCAGGCGCTGGTCGCCGCGTCGGACGGCGCGCTGACGCTGATCGCGGCGACCTTCTCCGCGCTCGAGGCCGAACTCGCGGCGCGCGGCGCGCTCCCGGTCGATGGCATCGTCATGGATATCGGCGTCAGCTCGATGATGCTCGACCAGCCCGAACGCGGCTTCAGTTTCCAGCAGGACGGCCCGCTCGACATGCGGATGAGCCAGGAAGGCGAGAGCGCCGCCGATTTCCTCAACACCGCCGACGAGGCGGTCATCGCCGACGTGTTGTACGAATATGGCGAGGAACCGCGCGCGCGGCGTGTCGCGCGCGCGATCGTCGCGGCGCGCCCGCTCACGCGCACCACCGATCTCGCGAACGTGGTCAGAAAGGCGTTGGGGTACAAGCCGCACGACAAGAAGGATCCATCGACACGGACCTTCCAGGCCGTTCGGATTCACATCAACCGCGAACTCGGCGAACTCGCCGATGGCCTCGCGGCGGCGGAGCGCGCGCTCCGCCCCGGCGGCACGCTCGCGGTGGTGACCTTTCACAGCCTCGAGGACCGGTTGGTGAAGCGGTTCTTCCGCGAACGCAGCGGCGGTCTGCCCGGCGGATCGCGCCACTTGCCGCAAGTCGCGGCCAAGGCGGCGCCGAGTTTCGAAAATGTCGCGCGCGCGGTGCGCGCGGGTGAGGCCGAGCTCGCGCGCAATCCGCGCGCGCGTTCGGCGACGTTACGGGTCGCGCAGCGGACGGCGGCTGCGGCTTGGGTGAATGAGGGAGCGTTGTAATGCTTGGGCTTGCGTGGAAGACCCTTGGCTGGTTTCTGGCCGGCGTCGCGGTGGCGCTCGGCTTTCTGCTCGTTCCGCTTCAGGTCGCGGCCGAGCGCAAGAAGCTCGACCGAACGGTTGCCGACATCGCCCAGGCGCGCCGCGACATCCGTGCGCTGGAGACCGAGTTCGAGACGCGCGCCAACCTCGCCCAGCTCGATCAGTGGAATAACGACACGCTGCGGCTGGTCGCCCCGGGGGCCGGGCAGTTCGTCGCCGACGAGGCCGCGCTCGCTGCGATCGACGTCCGTCAGCCGGGTACGGCGGGCATCCAGACCGCCTCGTTCGTGCCCTCGCCGCCGGTGAGTGAATCGCTCGCCGCCGCCGCGCCGGCGCAGGCGGAAACCGTCGCGCCGAAACCGGTGGCGGCGCCTGCGGCCGCGCCGGCGAAGCCGGCGCCGGTCGTAGCGGTCGCGGCGGTCAAGCAACCCGCCGTGAAACGCGCCAAGGCGCAGGCGGTGGCGATGCTCGACCGCAAGCTGCTGAGCGACTCAACGGTCGGCGATCTGCTCTCGTCCGCCCGCGCGGAATCGCGCTCGGCGCGATGAGCACCTTTCTTGCCCGCCCCCTGCCGCAGCGCCGGTCGAGCGGCCAGCGCCATGCGCTGATCGCGACCGCGCATGTTCGGCTGATGATCCTGATGCTGTTCCTCGGCGCGGGATTTCTGGTGGTGATCGGCAAGATCGCGCTGCTCGGCCTGCTTGGATCGGCGGCGGACGCGCGCGGCGTCGCGGTCAACCCCGTTGTGCGGAGCGATATCCTCGATCGTAATGGCGAGCCGCTCGCCCGCACGATCGACGCCTGGACGGTGGGCGTTCGTCCGCACGAGATCCTCGGCGACAAGCGCGCGCTCGCCGAGGCGCTGGTCAAGATCATGCCGGGGCATGATGCGGACTGGTATTACGCCAAGCTCGGCATGAACGTGAATTTCACCTATCTGGAGCGGCGCGCAACGCCGGCGCTGGTCAACGCGATTCACGATCTCGGCGAGCCCGGCATCGTCTTTGCGCAGGAGCCCGAGCGGCTCTACCCGCAATCGACGCTCGCCGCGCACGCGCTCGGCTATATCGGGCCGAGCGGTGACGATCCCAACATCGCCGGCCGCGCCGGCATCGAACGCGCTTTCGACGATCGGCTGAGCAGCCCGGCCGAGCGCGGGGTGCCCATGTCGCTGTCGCTCGACGCGCGCGTGCAGGCGGCGATGGAGAGCGAACTCGGCCGCGCGATGGCGACGTTCAGCGCCCGCAACGCGACCGGCATCGTGCTCGACGTGCATACCGGCGAGGTGATCGCGATGGCCTCGCTGCCGGTGTACAACCCCAACAAAATCGGCGGCACCCCCGGCGACGCGCTGCGCAACAACGTCACGCAGAGCGTGTACGAGCTTGGCTCGACCTTCAAGCCGATCACGATGGCGACCGCGATCCAGAGCGGCACCGTCACCTCGATGGCGCGCCGGTTCGACGCGACCGCGCCGCTCAAGGTCGGCGGCTTCACCATCCATGACGAGCGCGGCGATCCGAAGCGCTGGCTCAACATCCCTGAGACGCTGATCTATTCGTCCAATGTCGCCACCGCGCGGATCGCCGATGAGGTCGGCGCGGAGCGGATGCAGGCGATGTTCCGCCTGCTCGGCTTCGATTCCAAGCCGCAGATCGAGGTGCGCGAGAAAGCGCATCCGCTCTGGCCGCGCTATTGGGCGCGAACCACCACGATGACGACGGCATATGGGCACGGCATCGCCATCACCCCGCTGCAGCTCGCCAGCGCGTACGCCGCGCTGGTGAACGGCGGCATCTGGCGGCCATCGACACTGCTGAAGGTCGCGCCGGGCCATGCGGTGGCGGGGCGGCGCGTGCTGTCCGAGGAAACCAGCGCGCGGATGCGGCAGCTCCTGCGCCTCGTCTGTCTGTACGGCACGGGCCGCAAGGGCGACGCGCCCGGCTACCGCGTCGGCGGCAAGACCGGCACCGCCGAGGCCGCCTCCAACGGCGGCTACGATCATCATCGCAACGTCGCGACCTTCGTTGCCGCATTCCCGATGGACGCACCGCGCTACGTTGTGCTCGCAATGCTCGATTCACCCTTGGGCACCAAGGAGACGTTCGGCTGGAAGACCGCGGCCTGGAACGCGGCGCCGGTCGTGGGCCGCGTCATCGCCCGCACCGGCGCGATGCTCGGCGTGATGCCGGACGCCCGGCGTGAGATCGACCTCGCCGACCTTCGCCCGATGCTGACTCTTGTCGCGGGGGCTCAGGCGCCAACCGGAGAAGAAGAGCAATGAGACTCGCGGCGTTGATCCCCGGCGCGCCCGACGTCCAGGTGACGGGCTTCGCGATCGACCACCGCAAGGTCGCGCCCGGCACCGTGTTCGGCGCGTTTCCCGGCACGCGCTTCAACGGCGAGGATTATATCGCGGCGGCGGTCGCGAGCGGCGCTGTTGCTGTCGTCGCGCGCGCGCAAGCCGTGGTGGAAGGCGCGGTGCATATCGCCGATCCGAACCCGCGCCGCCGCTTCGCCGCGCTCGCCGCGCGCTTCTTCGCGCCGTTTCCGCAGACGGCGGTCGCGGTGACCGGCACCAACGGCAAGACCTCGACCGTCGAGATGGTGCGCCAGCTCTGGCGGATGGCGGGCTTCCACGCCGCGTCGATCGGCACGCTCGGCGTGACCACCGCCGACGAGCGCGTCTCGACCGGGCTCACCACGCCCGACATCGTCACCTTCCTGTCGAACGTCGCGGGCCTCGCGCGCGAAGGCGTGACGCATCTCGCCTTCGAAGCGTCGAGCCACGGGCTCGACCAATATCGTACCGAAGGCGTGCCCTTGAAGGCGGCGGCGTTCACGAACCTCAGCCGCGATCATCTCGATTACCACGGCACGATGGAGGCGTATCTCGCCGCCAAGCTGCGGCTGTTCGGCGAGGTGCTGGAACCCGGCGCGACCGCGGTGCTGTGGGCCGACGATGCCGTGTCGGCGGAGGTTTCGCACGTCGCGAAGGCGCGCGGGATTACCGTCCTGTCGGTCGGCACGCAGGGCGAGACGCTGCGGCTGGTGTCGCGCGAGCCGACGTTGCTCGGCCAGACGCTGACGATTGCGCATGACGACAAGTCGCACCGCGTCACGCTGCCGCTGATCGGCGCCTATCAGGCCGCGAACGCGTTGGTCTCGGCCGGGCTGGTGATCGCCACCGGCGGCGACCCCGGCGCGACGCTCGGTGCGCTCGCGCGGCTCCAGCCGGTGCGTGGACGGCTCGAACGCGCGGTGATCGCGCGCAGCGGTGCGCCGGTTTATGTCGATTACGCGCACACCCCCGATGCGCTCGACGCCGCGATCGCGGCGCTGCGCCCGCATGTCGGTGGGCGACTGATCGTCGTGTTCGGCGCGGGCGGCGACCGCGACCAGGGCAAGCGAATCGAGATGGGCCGTATCGCCGCCGCCAAGGCCGACCAGGTCATCGTCACCGACGACAATCCGCGCGGCGAAGACCCCGCCGCGATCCGCGCGATGGTGCTGGCCGGCGCGCCCGATGCGATGGAAATCGGCGCGCGCCGTGAGGCGATCGGCGCGGCTATCGCGGGTGCGGGGCCGCAGGATATCGTGCTGATCGCCGGCAAGGGGCACGAGCAAGGCCAGATCGTCGGCGATCTCGTCCTGCCGTTCGACGATGTGAGTGTCGCGCGCGAGATGGCGGCGTGATGACAGCCCCGTTCGCAACAAAATCCCCCTCCCGCGCGCGGGAGGGGTTAGGGGAGGGCATGTCAAAACATGCATCCCCCGGACAGGCCCTCCCCCAGCCCCTCCCGCAAGCGGGAGGGGAGAAGTGAGTCTATGGACCTCCGCCGAGATCGCCGCCGCGACCGGCGGCATCGCCTCGGCCGACTTCACCGTCTCGGGCGTCGCGTTCGATTCGCGCGAAGTCGGCCCCGGCGATCTGTTCATCGCCATGAAGGGCGAAGCGACCGACGGGCATCGCTTCCTCGACCAGTGTTTCGCGCAAGGCGCCGCCGGTGCGATCGTGAGCGCCGAAACCGCGCACCCGCACGTCCGCGTCGCCGATACGACCGCGGCGCTCGAAGCGCTGGCCCGCGCATCGCGTGCCCGCACGCACGCCAGGATCATCGGCGTCACCGGCTCGGTCGGCAAGACCGGTACCAAGGAAGCGCTGTTCGCCGCGCTCGATCGCGGCGCGCGGGGCCAAGCGCACCGCTCGGTCAAAAGCTACAACAACCACACCGGCGTGCCGCTCAGCCTGGCCCGCATGCCCGCCGAAAGCCGCTTCGGCGTGTTCGAAATGGGCATGAACCACGCCGGCGAGCTCGCCGCGCTCACGCGGATCGTCCGCCCGCATATCGCGCTGGTGACGGCGATCGCGCCCGCGCACACCGCCTTCTTCTCAGGTGAAGAGGCGATCGCCGATGCCAAGGGCGAAATCTTCCAGGGGCTCGAACCCGGCGGCACCGCGATCGTGCCGTTCGACAGTCCGCACCGCGACCGGCTGATCGCCGCCGCCACCCCCTATGCCGCGCACATCGTCACCTTCGGGTTCGGCGCGGGCGCCGATGTGCGCGCGATCGAGACGATGCCGGTCGCCTCGAGCGGCACCTTCGTCAGCGCGCGGCTCGGCGACACCGAACTCAATTACACGATCAGCCAGCCCGGTGCGCATTGGGTGTCGAACACGCTTGCAGTGCTGGCGGCGGTGCGCGCGGCGGGCGGCGATCTCGCGCGCGCCGCGCTCGCGCTCGCCGAGCTGGAAGGGCTGGCCGGACGCGGCGCGCGCTTCACCGTGCCCGTGGCCGGCGGCGCGGCGCTGGTGATCGACGAAAGCTACAACGCCAATCCGTCTTCGATGCGCGCTACGCTGGCGGTGCTGGCGCAGCAGGACGCGCCGCGCAAACTCGTCGTGCTCGGCGAGATGCGCGAGCTCGGCGTGGAGAGCGACGCCTATCACGCCGCGCTCGCCGGTCCGATCCGCGCGGCGGGCGTCGAGACGGGCATATTGGTCGGCGAATCCATGCGCGCGCTTTCGAACGCGCTTGAGGGGCAGGGCGATTTCGTCCATGTGCCCGACGCCGCAGCCGCGCAGCGGTGCCTCCGGGCGCTGCTCGCGCCGGGCGACGCGGTTCTCATCAAGGGGTCGAACGGCGTGGGGTTGTCGGCGGTGGTCGCGGCCTTGCGGAGCGGGATTGGGTAAATGTTCTATTTCATCGCCGAGCTGTTCCACTTCCACGGCGCTTGGAATCTGTTCCGCTATCTGAGCTTCCGCACCGGCGGCGCCGTGGCGACGGCGCTGTTCCTCGGGCTGCTGATCGGCCCGCGCTTCATCGGCTGGCTGCGCGTCCGGCAGGGCAAGGGGCAGCCGATCCGCAGTGACGGCCCGCAGACGCATTTCGCCAAGCGCGGCACGCCGACGATGGGCGGGCTGATGATCCTCACCAGCCTGGTGGTCTCGGTGCTGCTGTGGATGGACCTGACCAACCCCTTCGTCTGGGCCTGCACCTTCGTGACTTTGGGCTTCGGCGCGATCGGGTTCCTCGACGATTACGACAAGGTCCGCAAGGCGAGCACGGCGGGGGTGTCGGGCCGCGTGCGGCTGCTCGGCGAATTCGCGATCGCGATCGCGGCGAGCGCGATGATCGTCCATCAGAACGGCACGCATCTGTACCTGCCGTTCGTGACCGGCGTGTCGATCGACCTCGGCTATTTCTACATCCTGTTCGCCGCGTTCACGATCGTCGCGTTCGGCAACGCGGTGAACCTGACCGACGGGCTCGACGGGCTCGCGACGATGCCGGTCATCATCGCGGCGGTGGCGTTCATGCTGATCGCCTATCTCGCCGGCAACGCCAAGTTCGCGGCCTATCTAGGCATTCCGCACGTCTTCGGCGCGGGCGATCTGGCGATCTTCTGCGGCGCGATCGTCGGGGCAGGGCTGGCGTTCCTGTGGTTCAACGCGCCCCCGGCGGCGGTGTTCATGGGCGACACCGGCAGCCTCGCGCTCGGCGGCGCGCTGGGTGCGATCGCGGTCACGGCGCACCATGAGATCGTGCTCGGCATCATCGGCGGGCTGTTCGTGGTCGAGGCTTTGTCGGTCATCATCCAGGTGTTCTGGTACAAACGCACCGGCCGGCGCGTGTTCCGCATGGCGCCGATCCATCACCATTTCGAACAGCTCGGCTGGGCCGAATCGACCGTCGTCGTGCGCTTCTGGATCGTCGCGCTGGTGCTGGCGCTGGCGGGTCTCTCGACGCTGAAGCTGCGGTGATCGCAAGCCCCGACTGGCGCGGCAAACGCTTCGCTGTCCTGGGGCTCGCGCGCTCAGGTGTGGCGACCGTGCGCGCGCTGCTGGCGGGCGGCGCGGAGGTGTTGGCATGGGATGATGACAAAGTTCGACGCAAGGAAATCGCCGACGCTGCGGTCGATGAGGGCCAACTATTCGTCGATGATTTCGCTGACTGGCTTGAAATAGAAATTGACGGCCTCGTTTTGTCTCCTGGCGTGCCGCTCAACCGGCACCCGGTCGCCGCGAAGG
Organism: Sphingomonas pollutisoli; assembly: GCF_029167165.1. Taxonomy (NCBI): domain Bacteria; kingdom Pseudomonadati; phylum Pseudomonadota; class Alphaproteobacteria; order Sphingomonadales; family Sphingomonadaceae; genus Sphingomonas; species Sphingomonas pollutisoli. Next base: position 316,097 of record NZ_JARFNJ010000005.1, on the reverse strand, counting down.
CCCGCGCCGCCGGCGTGCCGATCCTCGGCGACATCGAGCTGTTCGCGCAGGCGCGCGCGGCGCTGCCGCCGCACAAGGTGGTCGGCATCACCGGCACCAACGGCAAATCGACCACCACCGCGCTGATCCACCACATCCTGCAAACCGCCGACATCCCGAGCCTGATGGGCGGCAACATCGGCCTCCCCATTCTCGCGCAGGAGCCGTTGCCGGAGGGCGGCGTGTACGTCCTCGAACTGTCGAGCTATCAGATCGACCTGACCCACACCCTCGACTGCGACGTCGCGGTGCTGCTCAACATCACGCCCGACCATCTCGATCGGTACGACGGGTTCGAAGACTATGCCGCCTCCAAGGCGCGGCTGTTCGCGATGCAGTCGCCCGATCACGCGGCGGTGATCGGCATCGGCGACGAAGCTTCGGCCGCGATCGCGCGCGGGCTGCAATCCCACAATCTCACCAAGATCGCGCCCGCCGCCGCGATGGACCAGTCGCGCTGGCCGTCGCTGCAAGGTCCGCACAATGCGCAGAACGCGCTCGCCGCTATTGCGACCTGCGAAGCGCTCGGCATTCCGGCTGCGGCGATCGAAGCCGGGCTCGCCAGCTTCACCGGCCTGCCGCACCGCATGGAGCGTGTCGTGACCCGCAACGGCGTCGCCTACGTCAACGACAGCAAGGCGACCAACCCCGAGAGCACGGCCCCCGCGCTCGCCGCGTTCGATCGCATTCACTGGATCGTCGGCGGCAAGGCCAAGGGCGCCGATCTCGACGCCTGCCGCCCGCACTTCGGCCACGTCGCGCGCGCCTATACGATCGGCGAAGCCGGGCCGCTGTTCGCGTCGCTATTGCGTGGCATGATGCCGGTGGAGGAAGCCGGTACGCTCGCCGCCGCCGTCGCCCGCGCCGCCGCGCAGGCGCAGCCGGGCGACACAGTGCTGCTCTCGCCCGCCTGCGCGTCGTTCGATCAGTTCCGCGATTTCGAACAGCGCGGGGACGCCTTCCGCGCCGCGGTCGAGGCACTGCGGTGAGCGAGAAGAAGACCTCCTTCTGGAAGCGCATGCAGGGGAGCGGCGGCCGATCGGACCGGTCGTGGCTCGGCATGTGGTTCTGGGATATCGACCGCGTGCTGCTGCTGCTGGTGCTGCTGCTGATCGGAGTCGGGGTGATCGCGGTCGGTTCGGCCTCGCCCTCGGCCGCCTCGCGCTATTCGGACGAGAAGCACCATATCGCGCCGCTCTATTATCTGTGGTGGCAGCTCGCCTGGGTGAGCGTGTCGATCCCGGTGATGCTGCTGATCTCGATGCTGCCGGTCGCGGTGGCGCGGCGGCTGGCGTTGCTCGGCGCCGCCGTGTTCCTGGTTGCGCTCGCCGCGGTGCCCTTCATCGGCGTGTCGAAGAACGGCGCGACGCGCTGGCTCAACCTCGGCGTGTCGCTGCTCCAGCCCTCCGAGTTCCTCAAGCCCTTCTTCATCGTCACGGTGGCATGGATCCTGTCGCTGCGCGCGCAGGACGAGGCGCTGCCGGTGGTGTTCATCACCGGCGCGCTGACCGCGCTCGTCGGCGTGCTGCTGATGATGCAGCCCGATTTCGGCCAGACGATCGTGTTCGTGGGGGTATGGTTCGCGCTGCTGATGATCTCGGGGACATCAACCAAGGTGATCCTCGGGCTGATCGCGCTCGCGCCGGCCGGACTGGTCTCGGCCTACTTTTTCTATGCGACCGCGCAGAAACGGATCAACGCCTTCCTGTTCCCGGACGTGGAGGGCGAGGGCGCGTCGGACCATTTCCAGACCAACGCCGCGCATGCGACGATCACCCACGGCGGCTGGCGCGGCACCGGCCCCGCCGGCGGCACGATGAAGTTCCGCCTGCCCGAAGGGCATACCGACTACATCTTCTCGGTGATCGGCGAAGAGTTCGGGTTGATCGCGTGCATGATCATCGCGCTGCTGTTCTTCGCGATCGTGGTGCGGGTGTTCGTCAAACTGCTCGACGAATTGGACGAATTCCGCCTGTTCGCCGCCGCCGGACTCGCCACGCAGTTCGGGGTTCAGGCGTTGATCTCGATGGCGGTCAATACCGGCCTCGCGCCGTCGAAGGGCATGACCTTGCCGTTCATCAGCTATGGCGGATCGTCGCTCGTCGCTTTGTCGGCGGGAATGGGCTTGCTGCTGGCGTTCACCCGGCGCAATCCGTTCGTGTTGCGATCCCCGTATATCGCCAAATGGAGCGGCGTATGAGCAAACCCCGTCATTTCGTCCTCGCCGCCGGCGGGACGGGCGGCCACATGGTCCCCGCGGCGGCGCTCGCCGCCGAGCTGATCCGGCGCGGCCATTATGTCGCCTTGGTCAGCGACGAGCGCGGCGTGCGCTTCCCCGATCTGTTCGAGGGCATCCAGACGCATATCCTGCCAGCCGGCCGGCTCGGCGGCGGCCCGCTCGGCTATTACCGCGCCGCGCGGGAGATGTGGCGCGGCCGGGCGATGGCGATCGAGCTGTACAAGACCTTCCGCCCCGCCGCTGTGATCGGCTTCGGCGGGTATCCGGCGCTGCCCGCGCTGCTCGCCGCGTTCAACCAGAAGATCCCGACCGCGATCCACGAGCAGAACGCGGTGCTCGGCCGGGTCAACCGGCTGGTCGCGGGCAAGGTCGATGCGATCGCGACCTCCTACGCCAAGGTCGAGCGGCTCAAGGAGAGCCTGAGCGACAAGACCCATCTCGTCGGTAATCCGGTGCGCGATTCGGTGATCGCGATCCGCGCCAAACCCTATCCGCTGCTGGAGGAGGACGGCATCTTCCGCGTGCTGGTGACCGGCGGCAGCCAGGGCGCGAGCGTGCTGAGCAAGGTCGTGCCCGAGGGGCTGGCGATGCTCCCGGTCAGCTTCCGCCGCCGCCTGCAAGTGACTCACCAGGCGCGCGTCGAGGATATCGAGGCGTGCCGCGCCAAATATAAGGAACTCGACATCGCCGCCGATCTCGCCACCTATCTGCCCGATCTGCCCGAGCATCTCGCGTGGTCGCACCTCGTCATCGCGCGCGCGGGCGCCTCGACGCTGGCCGAACTGACCTGCGCCGGTCGCCCCGCGATCCTCGTGCCCTTGCCGAGCGCGACCGACGATCACCAGACCGTCAACGCGCGTGAAATGACGCTGGCGGGCGGCGCGCGCACGATCGACCAGCGCGCGTTCACGCCGGTCGAACTCGCCAAGCAGATGCAGCGGCTCGGGCTCGATCCCGCCGCGCTCCAGAACGCAGCGGCGCGTGCCCGCGGCTGCGGAAGGCCCGATGCCGCGCGTGACCTCGCCGATCTGGTCGAGAGCCTCGGCGAGACCAAGGGCGACCTGCCGATCGGCGTACCGCTCCCCGCCGCGTTCCGCGACAAGGCGGCGTTCGCATGAGGGGCGTCGCGACCGACATCGGCACGATCCATTTCGTCGGCATCGGCGGCATCGGCATGTCCGGCATCGCCGAGGTGATGAAGAACCTCGGTTATAACGTGCAAGGCTCCGACGTGGCCGAGAGCTATGTCGTCGAAGGACTGCGCGCCAAGGGCATCCCCGTCGCGATCGGCCACAAGGCCGAGAATCTCGGCGACGCGGCGGTGATCGTCACGTCGACCGCGATCAAGCGCGGCAACCCCGAGGTCGAGGCGGCGCTCGCCAACCGCGTTCCCGTGGTGCGCCGCGCCGAGATGCTCGCCGAGCTGATGCGGCTCAAATCGACCGTCGCGGTGGCGGGCACGCACGGCAAGACAACCACCACCTCGATGGTCGCGGCTTTGCTCGATGCCGGCGGTGTCGATCCGACCGTCATCAACGGCGGCATCATCAACAGCTACGGCTCGAACGCGCGGCTGGGCGCGAGCGACTGGATGGTGGTCGAGGCCGACGAGAGCGACGGCAGCTTCCTGCGGCTCGACGGCACGATCGCGGTCGTCACCAACATCGATCCCGAACATCTCGATCACTATGGATCGTTCGACAAGGTCAAGGACGCCTTTGTCGAGTTCGTCGAGAACGTGCCCTTCTACGGCGCCGCCTTGCTGTGTCTCGATCACCCCGAAGTGCAGGGCATCCTGCCGCGTGTGCGGGATCGTCGCATCGTCACCTACGGCTTCTCGACCCAGGCCGACGTGCGCGGGGTCAACGTGACGCCGATCCCCGGCGGCAACCGCTTCGAGACGATCGTGCGCCAGCGCGACGGCACCACGCGCTCGATCGAGGGGATCGAACTGCCGATGCCCGGCCGCCACAACGTCCAGAACGCGCTCGCCGCGATCGGCGTGGCGCTCGAGCTTGGCATCGACGATGCCACGATCCAGCAGGGCTTCGCCAAGTTCCACGGCGTCAAGCGGCGCTTCACCAAGGTCGGCGAGACCGGCGGGGTGACGGTGATCGATGATTACGGCCACCATCCGGTCGAAATCCGCGCGGTGCTGGCGGCAGCGCGCGAAGGCGTTCAGAACCGCGTGATCGCAGTGGTGCAGCCGCACCGCTATTCACGGCTCGGCAATCTGATGGAAGAGTTCCAGGGCGCGTTCAACGACGCCGACATGGTCTATGTCGCGCCGGTCTATGCGGCCGGCGAGGCGCCGATCGAAGGTGTCGATGCCAACGCTTTGGTCGAGGGGCTCAAGCGGCGCGGCCACCGCTCGGCCGCGACGATCGCCGACGCCGATACCCTCGCACGCACGCTTGCCGGCGTGGTGCAGCCGGGCGACATGGTGGTGTGCCTTGGGGCTGGCGACATCACCAAATGGGCGGCGGGTCTCGCCCCCGCGATCAAGGCCGCGCGGGCATGAGCGGAATCGCGAGTTCAACACCGGCTAGCGCCACGCTGGTGGCTCTGGACCCCCGCGTGCGCGGGGGAACGGGTGTTTGCGCGCGGTGCGCCACACCCATGCCGTTCGCCCTGAGCGAAGTCGAAGGGCGTGCCACGGGCGCAGCACTTGGGGCACGTGCTTCGACTTCGCTCAGCACGAACGGGTGGGGAGGTGACAGGCGATGACCGTCGTGTCCGCGCCGAACACACTCCCCGAAGTGCGCGGCCAACTCACCCCCGGCGCTCCGCTCGCCCCCCTCGTCTGGTTCAAGACCGGCGGCCCGGCCGAGTGGCTGTTCGAGCCGCAGGATGCCGACGATCTCGCCGCGTTCCTGCGCGCGCTCGATCCCAAGGTGCCGGTGATGGCGCTCGGGCTCGGGTCGAACCTCATCGTCCGCGATGGCGGCTGGCCCGGCGTGGTCGTGCGGCTCGGCAAGCCGTTCGCGACCGTCGAGCAGATCGACGCGACCAGCTTGCGCTGCGGCGGCGGCGCGTCGGGCATCCTCGTCTCGTCCAAGGCGCGCGACGCCGGCATCGGCGGTATCGAGTTCCTGCGCTCGATCCCTGGCACGGTCGGCGGGTTCGTGCGGATGAATGGCGGCGCTTATGGCCGCGAGGTCAAGGACATCCTCGTCGCGTGTGACGTGGTGCTGCGCTCGGGCGAGCGCGCCACGCTGGCGCTCAAGGATCTCGGCTACACCTATCGCCATAGCGCGCTGCCCGAAGGGGCGATCGTGGTGAGCGCGACCTTCCGGGGCCACCCCGAGCAAACCGCCGTGATCCAGGGCGAGATGCTGCGCATCGCCGCAGCGCGCGAGGCGTCGCAGCCGTTGCGGTCGAAGACGGGGGGCTCGACGTTCAAGAACCCGCCCGGCCATAAGGCGTGGGAATTGATCGACGCCGCCGGCTGTCGCGGCCTGCGCCACGGCGACGCGCAGGTGAGCGAGAAACATTGCAACTTCCTGCTCAACCTCGGCGAGGCGACGAGCAGCGACATCGAAGCGTTGGGGGACGAGGTGATCGAACGGGTGAAGGCGCATTCGGGCGTGACGCTGGAGTGGGAAATACAGCGGGTGGGGGTGGCCAAGTGAGCGGCGCCAACCACCGTCATGCCAGCGGAAGCTGGCATCTCGTTGTGCGTGTAGCGCGTCTGTCGCGAGAGATCCCAGCTTGCGCTGGGATGACGGATGTGGAGACGCGTGCATGACCGCCCCCCTCCACATCGCCGTCCTCATGGGCGGCTGGTCGGCCGAGCGCGAGGTCTCGCTGATGTCCGGCACCGGCGTCGCCGACGCGCTCGAATCGCGCGGCCACCGCGTCACGCGGATCGACATGGACCGCGACGTGGCGGCGAAGCTCGCCGCCGCACGGCCCGACATCGTCTTCAACGCGCTCCACGGTACGCCGGGCGAGGACGGATCGGTGCAAGGCATGCTCGATCTGATGGGGCTGAAATATACCCACAGCGGACTCGCCACCTCGGTGATCGCGATCGACAAGCAACTCACCAAGCTGCTGCTCGTCCCCGCCGGCATCCCGATGCCCGGCGGGCGCATCGTCAAGTCGGAGACGCTGTACGATGCCGATCCGCTGCCGCGCCCGTATGTGCTCAAGCCCGTCAACGAAGGCTCGTCGGTCGGTGTCGCGATCGTCACGGCGGAGGGCAATTACGGCAATCCGATCGGCCGCGATGTCGCCGGCCCGTGGACCGAGTTCGAGGAACTGCTCGCCGAGCCGTACATTCGTGGCCGGGAACTGACGACGGCGGTGCTGGGCGGGCAGGCGCTCGGCGTCACCGAGCTGCGACCCAAGAACGGCTGGTATGATTTCGACGCGAAATATACCGAGGGCCTGACCGAACATATCTGCCCCGCGCAGATCCCCGATGACGTGGCCGACGCCTGCAAGCGAATCGCGCTCGAAGCGCACCGCGTGCTCGGCTGCAAGGGCGCGTCGCGCTCCGATTTCCGCTGGGACGACGAGCGTGGCGTCGACGGGCTGTTCCTGCTCGAAGTCAACACCCAACCCGGCATGACGCCGCTCAGCCTCGTCCCCGAACAGGCGCGCCACATCGGCATGAGCTACGCCGATCTCGTCGAGGCGATCGTCGACGAAGCCCTTGCGGGCGCCGCGCCGTGACCAGCAAGACCATCAAACGCGGTACTCCGCGCCGCCCAGTCCAGCAGAAGCGCCGCAAGGCGCCCAAGGTCTCGATCATCGACCGGATCATCGCCGCGCTGCCGGTCAGCGAGGCGACGCTCACCCGCATCGCGACCTGGACGATCGTCGCGATCGTGTGCGGCGGCGTGATGGCGATGGGCGTGTGGATGGGCATCCCCGGCGCGGTCGGCACGGCGGTGGGCGAGGGGATCGGCGAGGCGGGCTTCCGCGTCAACAACGTCCAGATCACCGGGCTCGCGCGGATGGACCAGAACACGATCTACAAGATCGCGCTCGAACAGCCCTCGCTGGCGATGCCGCTGGTCGATCTCGAAAAGACCCGCGAGCGGCTGGTCGCGCACAGCGGCTGGATCGAGGATGCGCACGTCTCGCGCCGCCTGCCCGATACCTTGCTGGTCCAGATCGTCGAGCGCACGCCCGCCGCGGTCTGGCAGAACAAGGGCCAGCTCGCGCTGATCGCGGCCAACGGCACCTATCTCGAGCCGGTGCAGCCCGATGCGATGCCCGATCTGCCGCTCGTGGTCGGCGATCATGCCAACGAACAGCAGGAGTCGTACGATCATCTGCTCGCCGCCGCGCCGGCGCTGCGCCCGCAGGTCAAGGCGGCGACCTGGGTCGGCAACCGGCGCTGGAACCTGACCTTCGACAGCGGCGAGACGCTCGAATTGCCCGAAGGCGATGATGCCGCCGCGCGTGCCCTGGTGAAATTCGCGCAGATGGACGGCGTCCAGCCGCTGCTCGGCAAGGGCTGGGTCGGCTTCGACATGCGCGATCCGGCGCGGCTGGTGGCACGCAAGCCAGGCGATACCGCCGGCGGTGCGCTGCCGACACCCGCCATCGCGCAGCCGGCCAAGCCGAAATCGAATGCTACCGAAGCGAGGGCGGCCGCGCTACCGTTCGCGCAAGGCTAGTTGGGGCAAGCAGGGGTACAGCGTATGGCGAAGATCGCACCGGAAGGACTGATTACCGCCCTCGACATCGGCTCGTCGAAGGTTTCGGCGATGATCGCGCAGAAGGGCGACGGCGGTGAGCTGATCGTGCTCGGCACCGGCCAGCGCGAGAGCCGTGGCGTCAAACGCGGCTATATCGCCGACGCGGCCGCGACCGAGGCGGCGGTGCGCGAGGCGGTCGAGCAGGCCGAGCGGATCGCCGGCACCAATATCGAGAATGTCTGGGTCAGCTTCTCGGCGGGCGGCCTCGTCTCCGATGTCGCCTCGGTCGAATTCGAACTTGGCGGGCACCGTGTCGAGCAGGCCGATATCGACGCACTGCTGCAAGCAGGCCGCGATTCGATCGACCCAGCCGGGCGGATCGTGCTGCACGCGCAGCCCGCGCTTTACACGCTCGACGGGCTGACCGGCGTCAAGCGCCCGCTCGGGCTGCATGCCGACCGGCTCGGCGTGCATATCCACGTTGTCGCGGCGGACGGGTCGCCGGTGCGCAACCTCGGGCTGTGCGTCGCCAACGCGCATCTGGAGGTGAAGTCGATCATCGCCTCGCCGGTGGCGACCGGGCTCGCCTGCCTCTCCGATGAAGAGCGCGAGCTTGGCGTCGCGCTGGTCGAGCTGGGCGCCGGCATCACCAACGTCTCGCTGTTCGCGGGCGGGATGCTGGTCGGGCTGACCTCGATCCCGATCGGCGCGGCCGACATCACCGATGACATCGCCTCCGCGTTCGGCACGCGCCGCGCTCACGCCGAGCGGATGAAGTGCGTCCACGGCTCGGCCAACGCGTCGCCTCGGGACAATCACGAGATGATCGACGTCGCGCCGATCTCGTCCGAGGACGGACAGGGCGACGGCACGCGCATCACCCGCGCGCAGCTCATCGGCGTGATCCGCCAGCGGCTCGATCATCTCATCGGCGAGGTGCGCAAGGCGTTGGTCGAGCTGAAGTTCGAAGGTCCGGTCGGGCGGCAGGTCGTGCTGACCGGCGGCGGCGCCGAACTGAACGGCATCGCCGATTATGCCCAGGCCGCGCTCGGCCGTTCGGTGCGCGTCGGTCGCCCGCGCGGCCTGTCGGCGCTGCCGGAAGCGCATTCCGGGCCGGCGTTCGCGACGCTCGCGGGCCTCGCTTTCTATGCCGCGTCCGATCCGGTCGATTTGCGCGCTTTGCCGCGCGGGCACCAGACGGTGCATCGTCCCAAGGGCTTCGCGATCTTCCGCCGGATGATGGCGGCGGCGCGGGCGAATTATTAAAGAATTGCGACTCCGCGCAGCATTCGGGCTGGAACCGCAGCATTCGATGGTGCAGGATAGTTAAGCGTATAGCGTGCCAAGTGTTGTGGGGAGGCGCGCAGGAGACCGTAGAATGAGTATCGAATTTCTTGCGCCCGAAGTGGATGAACTCACGCCGCGGATCGCGGTGATCGGCGTCGGCGGGGCTGGCGGCAACGCCATCGCCAACATGATGCGCGCCGATGTGCAGGGCGTCGATTTCTTCGTCGCGAATACGGATTCGCAGGCGCTGAAACAGTCCAGCGCGGAGACCAAGATTCAGCTTGGCGCGAAGATCACCCAAGGCCTCGGCGCGGGCTCCCGGCCCGAGATCGGCCGCGCGGCGGCTGAGGAAACGATCGACCAGGTCGCCAAGCTGCTCCAGGGTTCGCATATGTGCTTCATCGCCGCCGGCATGGGCGGCGGCACCGGCACGGGTGCCGCGCCCGTCATCGCCAAGGCCGCGCGCGACATGGGCATCCTGACCGTCGGCGTCGTCACCAAACCGTTCGCGTTCGAGGGCAACCGCCGCGCCAAGAGCGCCGACGCAGGCATCGAGGAACTCCAGAAGTACGTCGATACGCTGATCGTCATCCCCAACCAGAATCTGTTCCTCGTCGCCAATGCGAACACCACGTTCAAACAGGCGTTCGAGATGGCCGACGAAGTGCTCCAGCAGGGCGTACGCGGCATCACCGATCTGATGGTGATGCCCGGCCTCATCAACCTCGACTTCGCCGACGTTCGCTCGGTGATGCAGGAGATGGGCAAGGCGATGATGGGCACCGGCGAGGCCGAGGGCGACAACCGCGCGATCGAGGCCGCATCGAAGGCGATCGCCAACCCGCTGCTCGACGGCGTCAGCATGAAGGGCGCCAAGGGTGTGATCGTTTCGATCACCGGCGGCGACGACATGCGCCTGCTCGAAGTCGACGAGGCCGCGAACCACATTCGCGAGCTGGTCGATGAGGACGCCAACATCATCTGGGGTTCGGCGTTCAATCCCGAACTCGAAGGCAAGATCCGCGTCTCGGTCGTCGCCACCGGCATCGAAGCCGAGGCGCAGACCGCGCCACCGGCACCTGCGTCGCGCTCGTTCAGCTTCGGATCGACCCGCGCGGCCGAGCCGGTCGCCGCCGCGCCAGAGCCGGCGCCCGCTCCCGTCGAGCCGGCGCCGCGCGCCGAAACGCCGACACCGCGGACCGAAGCGCCGGCGCCCGCGCCGGCAGAAGCCGATGAACTCATCCTCGGCAGCGACACCCAAGTCCCATCGACGCCCGCACCGGCACCCGCCGCGCCGTTGGTGTTCGGCGACGACGCGGGCGAGCCCACCGAGGCTCAGGGCCGTCGCCGCTGGCTCTCGTCGGGCAATGCGCCCGAGGTGGCCGCGACCGAGCCGACCCCGCCGGCACCGCGTGTGAAGCTCGGCGGCACGCTGTTCGAGCGCATGTCGAGCGTGTCGCGCGGCGCGGCGCGCGAGGACGAAGGTGCCGACAAGGACGCCGTCGAGATTCCGCGCTTCCTGCACCGTCAGAACAATCAGTGATGTGACGCGCGGCGCGCCCTTGCCGGCGTGCCGCGTCGTCCGCGCGAACCGGATCGTCGCAATACAGCTCCTGTTCAGTCGCATTTGCGCTTAGGTGCGGCTTGTTTCCAATTGCGCTTTGCCAGCGGTTCGTGTCGAGCGAGTCGGGACGCCGGGCATGGCGCTTGGGCACGTCCCCGGGTGCGCTCGGGACGAACGGAGCAAATGGTGCAATTCGCGTGAAAATGATGACCGGCACTGCCCGCGTGCGACGATTCCGTTCCTTCGCGCTGGCGCTTGCGCTCGCGTCCACCTCGCCGCTCGCCGCGCAGTTCATCCAGCCGCTGCCCGCGCCCGGCGATGCCGATGCGCTCGCCGATCAGGTGCGCGCGCTCGCGTCCAACCCGCAAGACCTCAACGCCCTGATCCGCGCTGGCGAACTCACGCTCAAGCTCGACGATCCCACCGCCGCCGCCAGCTTCTTCGCGCGCGCCGAGCGAATCGATCCGCACAATGCGCGCATCAAGGCGGGGCTGGGCGTGCTGCTGGTGCAGGCCGAGCGCCCCGGCGAGGCGCTGCGTCGCTTTTCGGAAGCCGAAGGCTATGGCGGCCGCGTCGCCACCTTCGCGGCCGATCGCGCCCTCGCCTTCGATCTGATCGGTGAGCAGGAGCGCGCGCAGCGCGACTATCGCCTCGCGCTCAAGAACGGCCCGAACGACGAGACGACCCGCCGCTACGCGCTGTCGCTCGGTATTTCGGGCAAGCGCGACGAGGCGCTCGCCTTGCTCGATCCGCTGCTGCGCAAGAGCGACCGCGGCGCGTGGCGCGCGCGGGCCTTCATCCTCGCGATGAGCGGCGAGAAGGCCGATGCCGAGAAGATCGCGACCACGATGATGCCGGCCGGCCTTTCGCAAGGGCTGCAGCCGTTCTTCGATCGCCTCGCCGCGCTGTCGCCGGTCGATCGCGCTTTCGCGGTCCATTTCGGCGAGATTCGCCCGTCACCGGTGCGGATCGCCGACGCGCGCCTCGTCCCCGCGTTGCCGCCGCTCGGCCCGGACCCCGATGCGGTCGAGCTGGCGGCCGCCGCCAAGGCACGCGAGAAGCCCACACGTGTCGAGGAGGCCAGCCCGGCCAAGCCGGCCAAGCGCAAGCGCGGCCGTCGCGAGCCGGTCCAGCTCGCGGTACAGACGGCGCCCCCGCCCGTGGCGCTGCCGTTGCCGGCTCCCCCCGCCTATGTCGATTCGACGGCGGCGCGCGGCACCGCGACCGCGCAAAACGGCTATTACGTGCAGCCGCTGCCGACGCCGCGCGCTTACACGCCGAGCCCGTATCGGCCGAACACCTATACGCAGAACACATATTCATCCGGTAACAGCGCGGTCGCCCAGGCCAACCGTGCGTCCGCCGCCGCGACGGCCCAGACCGTGCCGGCGACCGAGACCCGGTCGGTCACCGCGCCACCGGCGCGCGCGATCGAGACGCATTCGTACCAGCCGGTGCGGCCGGCGGGCGGGCGCGTGATGCCGCTCGCGCCGTTGCAGCCCCAGCCGCTCCCGTCCGCGACGGTACCGGCCCCGCGTGCGCCGGCGCCGGTTTACGTGCCGGCCACGCCGCCCGCCGAAGCCGTGACGCGTGTGGATGCCACGCCAGCAGGCGCATCGACGAGCAGCGCGCGTACGCAACCCGCCGCCGGGGCGAGCGTGACCGCCGTGCCGACGCCCGCCACCGCCAGTCCCCGCGCGCTTAGTCCAGCCACCCCGGCTCCGGCGGTGACAACGCCGGCGCCGGTCCAGGCCGCCCGTAGCGCGTCGGTCAACGCCGTAAAGGCGCAAGGGGAGGACGCGATCCTGTCGGGTATCGTTGCGAAGATCGGCGTACCGGGCGCCGAACTCGGCGTCGCTCCTCTCGTGAGGCCCGCGCCCGCACCGATCACGACCGCCGAACCGGCGAGGGCCGCGCCGGTCGAGATCGCCAAGGTCGAGCCGGTCCACAAAAAGCCCGACGCGCCGGTGATCGACGAAAAGGCCGAAGCCAAGAAGAAAGCCGACGCCAAGGCCGCCGAGCTCAAAGCGGCCGCCGACGCCAAGAAGGCGGCGGACGCGAAAAAGCTTGCCGACGCCAAGAAAGCCGCTGACGCGAAAAAGGCCGCCGAGGCCAAGAAGCTCGCCGAGGCGAAAAAGAGAGACCCCAAGATCCTCGAACCCTCGCGTGTCTGGGTGCAGGTCTCGGGCGGCGCCAATGAGCACGATCTGCCTAAGCAGTGGAACAAGCTGCGTGCCGATCAGCCGGCAGTGTTCAAGGGGCGGCAAGGCTGGTCGACCCCGCTCCGCGCCACCAACCGGATCCTGACCGGCCCGTTCGCGTCGGAATCGGAGGCGCAGGCGTTCGTCAACAAGCTCGCGAAGGAAGGGCTGTCGGGCTTCCTCTTCACGAGCGATGCCGGCCAGAAGATCAGCAAGCTGCCCGCCAAATGAGCATGCGCGTCGGGGCGCAGCCGCTCGCCTTCCTCGCTTCGGACCCGGCGCACAGCCGTGGCCGGCTCCACTCCGAAGCGGGTGGCGATCTGCGCGGCCCGCGCGACGCGTTCCAGCGCGACCGCGACCGCATCATCCATTCGATCAGTTTCCGCCGGTTGCGCCACAAGACCCAGGTGTTCATGGCGCCCGACGGCGACCATTTCCGCGTCCGCCTGACGCACAGCCTCGAAGTCGCGCAGATCGCGCGGACGATCGCGCGCGTGCTCGGCCTCAACGAGGATCTCACCGAGGCGCTCGCGCTCGCGCACGATATCGGCCATCCTCCGTTCGGCCATGCGGGTGAGAAGGCGCTGAGCGCCGCGCTCGCGGAGGCGGGCGGGTTCGACCATAATGGCAACACCTTGCGCGCGCTGATGTGGATCGACAGCCCCTATCCGCGCTGGCGGGGCCTCAATCTCTCGTGGGAGACGCTGGAGGGGTTGGCCAAGCACAATGGGCCGATCACCCGTCCGGGCTGGGCACTCGCCGAGGCTGATGCGATGTTCCCGCTCGAATTGGGCCAATGGTCGTCGCTCGAGGCGCAGGTCGCCGCGATCGCCGACGATATCGCCTATGACAATCACGATATCGATGACGGCCTGCGCGCCGGGCTGCTCACGCTCGATCAGTTGCTGGAGGTGCCGCTGGTGGCGCGCAACTGGGCCGGGGCCTGCGCGCGGTTCGAGGATGTCGCGCCCGCGCGGCTGACGGGCGAGCTGATCCGCAGCCAGATCGGCGTGATGGTCAACGACCTGATCGCCGAGACCCAGCGCCTCGTTGCCGAACATCGCGTCGAGAGCGCCGCGGATGTGCGCGCGGTGGGGCGCTGCCTCGCGGCGTTCTCGCCCAAACTGCGTGAGGAGGAGCGCGATCTCAAGCGCTTCATGTACGCAAATCTCTATTATCATCCGCGCCAGCTCGAAGCGGCGGACGCCGCTGAGAAGATCGTCGCCGGGCTGTTCGCCGCCTATCGCGACGCGCCCGATCTGATGCCCGCGGAATGGGCGACGCGGTTGCCTGCGGAAGAGCCGTGGCGCAGCCGCCACATCGCGGATTTCATCGCGGGGATGACCGATCGTTACGCGGCCTCGCGCTATCGCGAGTGGGTGGGGCAGATCGATTTGCCCGACGGGTTCTAGCGGGGGCGGGAGCTCTCGGCGCGTCCCGCCGCGCGCGGTCCGTATTCGTCCGCTTGCGCGCGGACGATAGTCCCAGCCAATCCGGACCGGTTTCGCCGATCAAGGATCGCGAAACCGTCCGGCGGCACGGGGCGAAACTTACTTCGTGTCGTGTGCGGTCTTGGCGACGGCGTCACCCGCCGAGCTGACGTCCTTGCCTGCGCCTTCGACCGTGTTGCAGGCGCTGACGAGCAATGCACCGGCGACCAGCGCCAATCCGACGAGCTTACGCATTTGAGTATCTCCTGACCTCTGGAAGAAAACACCTTCCGTTTGGATAATGATCGGCGGCACCGTCCGTTCCGTGAGAAGAACGATTTGGGCGGCGTGCCATCAGTATCAAAAGGTCAATGCCCCAAAACGATTGTGGGTCTGGAAGCGCCACCGGGGGGGGAGGGTGGCGCTTCCAGACCCGTGTCTTGGATAGCGAGAGCGGGGGGGCATAAAGTCGCTATCCGAGGTGTAGAACGTCGCTTGTCAGATCGGGTTCCGGGGGCGCCGAGAAAAAAGCGATTCATTAAAAGGGTTTTGTTCGCGCTCTTCGCAAGCCGATCAGTCGCGGCCGGTAATCGCGACCGCGATCTCATAAGCGCCGACGAAGGGATCGTAATGCAGCTTCGATCGCAACTGACGCGACAGGCCCTCGATCACGCGGCCATAGCGTTCGGCGATCAGCGTCTGCAACGCGTCGCCGTCGATCAGGCCCGGCGACACGACGCGCAGGATCGCGCGGTCGGGCGTATCGCCCTCGCGCACCGAGATGCGGATCGGCGCCGACGGGTTCGACGTCATCGACAGCTCGACGATCTCGGTGACGAGGAAGGATATCGCGATGGCGATGTCCTGCGTCGCCAGCACCGGCGCGATCTCGATCGCGATGCTGAGCTTGGTCGCTCCCTCCGGTGCCGTCGCGCGGATGTTCGAGGCGAGTTCGCCGATCACCGAACGCAGCGACAGGCCGCGATTGACCTCCAGTTCGGCGAAATGGTGGCGATGCACCACCGCCAGCGCATCGACGCGGCGCTGGATCGACGCATAGGCGGCGGTCGCCTCCGCGCTGCGCGCGCCGCGCGCGTGGAAGTTGATGAGGCTCGAGATCACCTGAAGGTTGTTCTTTACGCGGTGATGCACCTCGCGGGTCAGCTTGGTCTGGCGCACCAATCCTTCGGCCAGCCCCGCCTCATGCTCGGCCACGGTGCGGCTGATGGCGCGGAACGTGTCGCCCAGTTCGCGGATCTCCTGCGCGGGCAGCAGCGTGATCGCGTCGGGGTTGATCTCCTCGCCGGGGGTGAACGAGGCGACGCTGGCGCGCAGGCTGCGCAATGGGCGGATCAGCAGGCGATCGACCACCAGCCAGGCGATGCCGGCGGCGGCGGCCCACATCACGATCGGCAGCAGCATCGCGATCAGCACCGGCGAGGTGATCGGAGCGCTGCGCGCGCGCGTCTGCAAGACGAGGTCGCCGATGCCGAGATCGATGCGGAGCGTGCCGCGCCGTTCGAGTGCTTCGCGCGGCGGCAGATCGAACAGCGTCAACGTCTCCCCGCCGCCGAGGATCTGCGCCTCATAGTCCGGTGCGAAGGCGCTCGGCTTGGCGGTGCGCGCGAGGAAGGATGCCGGGAAGAACGCCTCCGCATGCGTGCGGCCGCGATTGCCCGAGGTCGCCCCCGAGATCGCCAGCGTGACGCCGCGCCCGGGAATCACCCGCGCGGCGATCGGCTCGGCGCGTGAGGGTTTGACGGAAATGTCGTCGGGCAGGGCGGCGCCGCAGATCGGGCGGCCTTTCGCATCCGAGATCACGAAACGCGACCCGCTCGCCACCTGCGGTGCGAACACGCCCTGCGCGCGCGCGCAGCTCGGCGCGTCGGCGGCGTCGGTGTCGAGCGCGTTGAGCGCGACCCGAAGTGCCGTCATGTCACCGATCAGTTCGATGCCGACCTTGCGCGCGCTCTCGACCGACGCGATCCGAAGCGCCGCACGCGTGCTGTCGTCGGCGATCTGGGTGGTGCGCAGCGAAGCGAAGAAGGCAATGATCGCGAGCGGCAGCAGCGCTGCGCTCAGGATCAGAAAGACCTTGGCCCCGGTCGGGAGACGCTCGGCGAGGCGGCGCTGCTCCGTCGGACTGGCCGCGGATGCGCCGGCTTCCTGGTCCATGACGTCAGTCGAGCTTGCCCAGAAGATCGAGCATCTCGGGCGGGATCGTTTCTTCGACCGTTTTCTCATATACGCTGCGAAGGGCCGCGCCCATGTCGCGATCCTTGCTTTGTACCTTCGCACGCGCGGCCGGCGGCTTTTTTGAAGACTCGTCGCCCGAACGCAATGTCGTCCCCTTTGGCATCCGGCAACGCCGGGTTTTCGAAACATGGCCAGCCGGTTTTCGGCTGGAAGCGGTGGTTAGTACACGTCGTGTAGCGGCAATGAAACCAAAGAGCGCTTTGATTGTTCCACCTGCGATGCGAAAAAGCCGGGGCGTCGTTTTCCGCCCGTTTCGCGTTGCATTGCCGACCCCGCGCTTCCAGAAGGGGCGGCCTTATCTCACGGAGGACAACGACAGTCATGTCGCTAGGACAACAGCTCGCACCCCATCTCCCTTTCCTCCGGCGTTATGGGCGCGCACTGACCGGCAGCCAGGCGCAGGGCGATCGCTACGTGCGCGCCACGCTCGAGGCGATCGTCGCCGCGCCGGCCGAATTCCCCCGCGATGTCGATCCGCGGCTCGGGTTGTACCGCATGTTCCAGGCGATCTGGACCTCGGCGAATTATGACGAGGCCGCCGACGAGGCGAATGTCGATCCGCAGGCCGATGCCGAGGCGATCGCCCGCGCGCGCCTCGCGCGGATGACGCCCCTGTCGCGCCAGGCGCTGTTGCTCACGGCGATGGAGGGCTTCACGCCCGAGGACGCCGCTTATCTGATCGACGTCGATGTCAATGAGGTCGAGGCACTCGTCGCCGAGGCGCTCACCGAAATCGAGAAGCAAACCCGCAGCCGCGTCCTCATCATCGAGGACGAGCCGATCATCGCGATGGATATCGAGACGATCGTGCGCGATCTCGGCCACGACGTCACCGGCGTCGCGGTAACGCGTGACGAAGCGGTGGCGCTCGCGATGGAGGATCGCCCCGGCCTTGTTCTCGCCGACATCCAGCTCGCCGACGACAGCTCCGGCATCGACGCGGTGAAGGACATTCTCGCCGAGTTCTCGGTTCCGGTGATCTTCATCACCGCCTTCCCCGAGCGGCTGCTGACCGGTGAACGGCCCGAGCCGACCTTCCTCATCACCAAGCCGTTCCAGCGCTCGACGGTGAAGGCGGCGATCAGCCAGGCGCTGTTCTTCGATTCGGCGACCGTACCGGCCTGATTTTTTTACGCGGGTTCCAACCAGTACGGAGCCAAAACGGTTTTCGTCGGTTGAAACCCGCATGGCCCAGGAAGAAGACCCCACCGAGATCAGTGGAACCGAGGCGCGCAGTGGGGCGACCCCGCACGTCACGCGCTATGTTCTGGGTATATCCTTGATTCTTGTCATCGTGCTGTTTGCGATCGTTCTGCTATGGGGCGGTCGTTAGGGCCAGTTCCGTGCGGGATCGGCGCCTGAACAGTGGATGGACTTTGCACGCCCCCATCACCATGTTGTGTACCGGGAATGGAAACGGATGTTGATGACTGACGCTCGCGATACCGATGACGAGGAAGCCCCCGCCGCGGTGGAGCACGTCGCGCTCTCCGATAAGGACTTCAAGGCGCAGCTCGCACAAGTGATCCCGCATCTGCGCGCGTTTGGTCGCTCGCTGTCGGGCAGCCGCGATCTCGCCGACGATCTGGTGCAGGAAACGCTGATGAAGGCGTGGGCGGCGCGCCAGCGTTTTCAGGCGGGCACCAACATGCGCGCCTGGACCTTCATCATCCTGCGCAACCTTTATCTCTCGCAGATGCGCCGCGCGCGCTTCAAGGGCGAGTGGGACGATCTCGTCGCCGACCGGATTCTCGCCGCGCCCGCGAGCCAGGATCGCCACGTCGAGCTCGGCGACATGCAGCGCGCGTTGCTGCATCTGCCGCAGCCGCAACGAGAGGCGCTGATCCTGGTCGGCGCGGGTGGCTTCGCTTATGAGGAAGCGGCCGAAATCTGCGGCGTCGCGGTCGGCACGATCAAGAGCCGCGTCGCGCGCGGCCGCGTCGCGCTCGAGGCGCTGATGAGCGACAATAGCTTGCCGTCGCGCCGCACCCACAGCAACGAACCCGGCATGACCGCGCTTGACACGATCATGGGCGAGGTCGACGATCTGAGCCGCGATCGCGACGCCTGACCGACGGGCGGCCGTTCGTTCAGATCCGCCGCATCATCTCGTCGGCATGATCGATATGATGAAGCAGCATGATGAAGTCGCGCTCGTCGGCGGGCGCTTCGAACGCGCAGCGAAGCGCGCCGCTGATCGCGTCGCTGCGGCGCGGGGTCGGGATGGCGAAGCGCATCGGCGTCGCGGTCCCTGTGGTATGGTTTGACTTCATCGCCATGACGATAAAAACCAATCAACAGCGAATTTGTTGCTTTCCGCCACGAAACGGCAACACGAAACCGATGGCGTAACATGCAGGACACGGTTCGAGCCTCCAACGTCATCGATGCGCTCGGGCGTGCGCGCGCATATGCGCCGTATCTGGCGCTGTCGCTGCAGCGCGAACCCGATCTCGCCGAGCAGTTCGCCGCAGGCGTGCTCCCGGCGCTCGATGCGGTCGCGGTGCCCGAAACCGGCCTGCCGATCGCGACCCGGCTGCGCCGCGAGCGGCGACGGCTCGCGCTGATTGTCGCGATCGCCGATCTCGCCGGCGTCTATGATCTCACGGGGGTGACCCACGCGCTGAGCGATTTCGCCGATCGCGCGCTCGACGCCGCGATCCGCGCGGCCATCGCCGAACGCACGCCCGAGGCCGAGCCGCGCGGCTTCGCGGCCATCGCGCTCGGCAAACAGGGGAGCCGCGAACTCAATTATTCGTCCGATATCGATCCGATTCTGATCTTCGATCCCGCAACGCTGCCGTGCCGCCCGCGCGAGGATGTCGGCGAGGCGGCGGTGCGCATCGCGCGGCGCGTGGTCGAACTGCTCCAGGCGCGCGACGGCGACGGCTATGTGCTGCGCGTCGATCTGCGGCTGCGCCCGTCGCCCGAAGCGACGCCGATCGCGCTGCCCGTCGATGCCGCGATCTCCTATTACGAATCGCTCGCGCTTCCGTGGGAGCGCGCCGCCTTCATCCGCGCACGCGCGGCTGCGGGCGACGTCGCGCTCGGGGCGCGTTTTCTCGGCGCGATCCAGCCGTTCATCTGGCGGCGCGCGCTCGATTTCGGCACGATCGGGGAGATTCGCGGCATCTCGCGCCGCATCCGCGATCATCATGCGCGCGGGCAGGCGTTCGGCGCGGGCTTTGATCTCAAGCGCGGGCGCGGCGGCATTCGCGAGATCGAATTCTTCGCGCAGATTCACCAGTTGATCCACGGTGGGCGCGATCCCGCGTTGCGCGCGCCGGCGACGCGCGATGCGCTGGCCGCGCTCGCGAACGCCGGCCGGATCGGCCGGGACGAGGCAACGACGCTGTCGGAGGCTTACGTCCTGCTGCGCACGATCGAGCATCGCGTCCAGATGGTCGAGGATCGTCAGACACATCACTTGCCGCAAGGCGATGCGCTGGACGCGCTCGCGCGCCTGCACGGCCTCGGCGACGGGGCGGCGCTGCTCGCGCTGCTACGCCCCCATGTCGCGCGCGTCGGTGCCAGCTACGACGCGCTCGACCCACCCGAGGGCAATGCGATGTCGTTCGATGCCGAGCACCTCGCCGCGCAACTGGCCACTGCCGGTTTCGTCGATCCGGCCGCGGCGGCGCGGGCGATCGGGCAATGGCGCGCGGGCACCTATCCGGCGCTGCGCAGCGAAGCCGCGCGTTCGGCGCTGGAGGCGGTGCTGCCGGGGCTGATCGAGGCGCTGGGCCGCGCACCCGATCCCGGCGTCGCGATCGCGCGGCTCGACACGATGCTCTCGCACCTGTCGAGTGCAATCAACTTCTTCCGCTTGCTGGAGGCGCGTCCCGCGCTTGCGCGGCTGCTCGCGCTGATCCTCAGTCATGCGTCCACGCTCGCGGATGCGCTGGCGCGCAGGCCCGAACTGATCGACGGGCTGATCGACGCGAGCGCGCTCGGTCCTGTCGGCGATGTCGCCGCGCTCGCCGCCGAAATGCGCGGCGGCAGCGATTATCAGGCGCGTCTCGATCATGTCCGCCGCATCGTCGGTGAAAAGCGGTTCGCGCTCGGCACGCAGATCGTCGCGGGCGTCAGCGATCCGCTGGAGGTGGGGGCCGGCTATGCGCGCGTCGCCGAGGCCGCGATCGAGGTGCTGGCGGGGGCGACCATCGCCGAGTTCATCGCCGCGCATGGCGCGGTGCCGGCAAGCGAACTGGTCATCCTCGCGTTCGGCCGGCTCGGGGGAAGCGTGCTTACCCATGCGTCCGATCTCGACCTCGTCTATCTCTTCACCGGCGATTACCGCGCCGAATCCGACGGCCCCAAGCCGCTCGGCGCGGTCCTCTACTACAATCGCCTCGCGCAGCGCGTGACGAGCGCGCTGTCCGCCGCGACCGCGTTCGGGCCGCTCTACGATGTCGACACGCGGCTGCGCCCGTCGGGGACGCAGGGGCCGCTCAGCGTCTCGCTCGACGGCTTCGCGCGCTATCAGCGCGAGAGCGCGTGGACATGGGAGCATATGGCGCTCACCCGCGCGCGGCCGGTGTTCGGCTCGCCGCAAGCGCGCGGCGCGGTGACGGCGGTGATCGACGCGGTGCTGCGCGGCGAGCGGCCCGAGCGCGACGTGGCGGCTGAGGCGCGTGGCATGCGCGCCGAAATGGCCAAGCACAAGCCGCCGACCGGTCCGCTCGACGCCAAGCTGCTCCCCGGCGGCCTCGTCGATCTGGAATTCGCGGTCCACATCCTCCAACTCACCGGGCGTACCGGCTTCGATACCGATCTCGGCCGTGCCATCGCCGCGTTGGTGGGGCAGGGGCTCGCCCCGGCCGGGCTGATCGCGGCCGAACAGTTCCTCACCCGCCTGATCGTGACGCTCCGGCTGGTCGCGCCCGATGCGGAAACGCCGCCGCCGCCGACCCAGGCACTGATCGCCCGCGCGCTCGGCATGGCGGATTGGGATGCGGTGGTTGCCAGCTTCGCCGCGACCCGGCAGGAGGTCGTCGCATGTCTGGCCAGCGTGGCGACAGGAGACGATGATGGCGATTGAACAGGGCGATGCGCTTCCCGATCTCGAACTGGCCGGCGCGGACGGCGCGGTGCTGCGGCTGCGCGACAAGGTCGGCGCGCCGTTCGTGCTCTATTTCTATCCCAAGGACGACACCACCGGCTGCACCCGCGAAGCGCAGGACTTCAGCGCGCTCTTGCCCGACTTTCGCGCCGCCGGCGTCGAGCTGCTCGGCGTCTCGCCGGACACGCCCGCAAAGCACGCCAAGTTCGCCGCCAAATACGATCTGACCGTGCCGCTCGCCAGCGACGAGGCGCATGTCGTGATGGAGGCGTTCGGCGTGTGGGTCGAAAAGAGCATGTACGGTCGCACCTATATGGGCGTCGAACGCGCGACCTTCCTGTTCGCCGCCGACGGCACGCTCGCGCAGGCGTGGCGCAAGGTGCGCGTCGCGGGCCATGCCGAGCAGGTGCTGGCGGCGGCGCGGGCGCTGGGGTGACCCTGCCGAGCGTCTCCGCCGCGATCCGGGAGGTGTTGGAGACCGCCGATCCAGCGGCCAAGGTCAAGCGCGCGCGTGCCACCGCGCGCGGGTGGCGGCGCGGCCAATTCGCAAGCGTGGATGGCGGCGCGATGCCCGATCGGCCCGCCCGCCCGGCCGAACCCAAACTGCTCGCCCCCAATCGGATGCCGAGGCGCGGCAAGGGCTCGCTGCACGGCCGGATCGCCCTGCTGCACGCGCTCGCCCATATCGAGTTCGTCGCGATCGATCTCGCCTTCGACATGGCCGGCCGGTTCGGCGCGCGCTTCGCGCCCGAGTTCACGACCGACTGGCTCGCGGTCGGCGCCGACGAGGCGATGCACTTCGCGCTGATCGACCGCCGCCTGCGCGCGCTCGGCAGCCGCTACGGCGCGCTGCCCGCGCACGAAGGATTGTGGGAAGCTGCGCTCGAAACCGCGGCCGATCCGCTCGCGCGGCTCGCGATCGTGCCGATGGTGCTGGAGGCGCGCGGCCTCGACGTAACGCCCGACATGATCGCGCGCGCCAATGCCGCCGGCGATAGCGCTACCGCAGCGATCCTTCGCCGGATCTTCGCCGATGAGATTCGCCACGTCAGGATGGGAACCAAATGGTTCGAATCCGGTTGCGCCGAGCGTGGCATAGCCCCCGAACCTTATTGGAAAGAGCTGCTTTCGCGGCATTTTCGCGGGGAACTGAAACCGCCGTTCAACGACTCGGCGCGCGACGCAGCCGGTTTGACGCGTGATTACTATCAGGCGCTTGCTACCGCATAACAAAGCAGGGCAGGTGTTGTGCGTCCGGACGTGGAGGGGCTGCGAGCCGGACACATGGGGCGGGTGCCGTCGTCTTCCGGCATACGCATAACGGTCGCCGGGGACAGATGAACAAACTTACCACTATGTCTGGCGCGCACCTCATCGCGCGTCTCGGGTCTTTCTTCACCGCCCGGAAGTCCGTCGCAGATAAAGCCTTCACGATGCTGGCGGGTGTCGCCGGCGTTGCGATGTGCTTCTCCGCATGCGGTGTCGCCCGCGCCGCCGACAGCGCCGATGCCGCCGCCGACATGCGCGCCGACGTACAATTCCGCTCGCTGTTCCAGACGTGGAAGAAACTCGATACGGTCGATCATGGCCTGATCGCCATCCCCTCGGTCCAGCCGGTCGAGCATCTCGCCTACACCAGCAATTTCGGCATCCGCTCCGATCCGTTCCGCGGCACCGCGGCGATGCACGCGGGCGTCGACATCCCCGGCCCGATCGGTACCCCGGTCTATGCCACCGCCGATGGCTATGTCGATCGCGCCGAGCGCGCCGGCGGTTACGGCAACATGGTCGAGATCGACCACGGCAAGGGCATCCAGACGCGCTACGGCCACCTCTCGAAGATTCTCGTGCCCGCCAACACCCGTGTCCATCGCGGCCAGTTGATCGCGCTGATCGGGTCGACCGGTCGCTCGACCGGCCCGCATCTTCACTATGAGGTCCGCATCGACGGGCATGCGGTCAATCCGGTCCCATTCCTCCAGAACGCCGATTATCTGCTCGCCGCGCAGGACCGTTCGATCAAGACGATCCCGGTCGGCGTCGGCCCCGCGGCGGACGAATCCACCGACTGAGGCGGGCCGCCCGCTTTCCAGTCCGCGCAGGGCGTCGGTAGCGAGACCGGCGCCCTTCGCTTTGCGGTCGGGGGCGGTTGCCGTTGGCCGGGCCACCGCTTATCTGAGGCGCATGGCCACGCTCGCTCCCGAAATCGCCCTCACCGACTCCGCCGCCGCCCGTGTCGCGACGATCGCCGCCAAACAGGGCAAACCGGCGATCCTGCGGCTGTCTGTCGATGGTGGCGGCTGTTCTGGCTTCCAGTATAAGTTCGGTTTCGCGGATGCCGTTGAAAGCGACGATACCGTCGCGGAGAATGGCGCGGTACGCTTGGTAGTCGATTCGGTAAGCATCGATCTGGTGCGTGGTGCGGCGGTGGATTACGTCGAGGAGCTCGGCGGCGCGGCGTTCCGCGTGACCAACCCGCAGGCGGCCTCGGGCTGCGGCTGCGGCGCCAGCTTCTCGATCTGACGCCCCGCGCACGTGAAGATCGTCACCTACAACGTCAACGGGATCAAGGCGCGCCTGCCGCGTCTGCTCGAATATCTCGCCGAGCAGCAGCCCGACGTGGTCTGCCTCCAGGAACTCAAGGCGAGCGACGAGACCTTTCCGATCGCCGAAATCCGCGCCGCCGGTTATGGTGCGGTGTGGCACGGCCAGAAGAGCTGGAACGGCGTCGCGGTGCTCGCGAAAGGCGCCGATCCGCTCGAGCGTCAGCGTGGGCTGGCGGGTGAGACCGAGGACGATCACAGCCGCTATCTCGAAGCCGAGGTGGACGGCGTCGTCATCGCCTCGCTGTATCTGCCCAACGGCAACCCGCAGCCCGGCCCCAAGTTCGACTATAAGCTACGCTGGATCGACCGGCTCGCGGCGCGCGCGCGTGCGCTGCTTGCCGAGGAGCGGGCGGTGGTGCTGGCGGGCGATTACAACGTCATCCCCAATGACGACGACACCTATTCGGTGCGCGCGATGGCGGATGATGCGCTGATGCAGCCGGAGAGTCGGGCGGGCTTCCGCGCCCTGGTCGCGCAAGGCTGGACCGACGCGCTGCGCACCCGCCATCCCAAGGGCGGGGTGTGGACCTTCTGGGATTATCAGGCGGGGGCGTGGCAGCGCGACGCGGGGTTCCGCATCGACCATCTGCTGCTTTCGCCGATCGCCGCCGACCGGCTCGTCGATGCCGGTGTCGACAAGGCGTATCGCGGGCGTGAGAAGGCCAGCGACCATGCGCCGACCTGGGCGACGTTGCGGTAGCTGAACCGTCCGCCGTCTGCCCTCGGTGCGTTCAGGGCGAACGGATCGGGCGGTCAGCGTGTGCCGATGGTGTTGCTGGCGAGGCTCATGTCCATCGGGCCGCATTTCTTCTCGACCCATTCGCCCTTCTTGCCCCAGCATTGCGGGTCGAGATTGGGAACGCGCGATGCGGCGATCAGCGAGGGGTGGCGCGGGAAGCGCTGGTCGCCCCAATATACGAGCGCGTTGCGCAGCGTGCCGGTTTCCTCGAGCGCGATCTTGCTGAACTGTCCGCGCGGCGCGATCGCCGCGCGCAGCGCGATCCGGGCGGCGGTCTGACAGAAGCCATATTGCGCATCAACGGTGGTGAAGGTCGAATAATTGCGCGTGTCGAAATGATCGAGCGCGTTCTGCCCGGCGCGAACCGTCTTGTTGATGCGGATGAAATATTTGGTCAGCGTGTCGTAGGACTTTTTGATCTCGTCCTTATGGTTGAACAGGATCGCGTTGTAATTGGGCACCGACATCAGCGTCGGCTCGAACTGGCATTGCAGCGCGGCCACGTTGAGCGCCGCGCGCATCTGCCAAACCAGCGCCGAACGCACCTCGACCGGCGTCGCGCCGGGGAAATCGGTCGCATAGCGCGGCTCGCTGCCGGTGATCGGCGGCGCGGTCATGTCGTGGGGGGTGAAAAAGAACTGTGCCTGGGCGGGCAGGGAAAACGCCGCCGCATACATCGCAGCACATCCGCTTAACGCACGGGACAGTTTCATCTTTTTCTCACTGAATGGCAGTCGTGTTCGCATGATTACGGCTTTTTGCGTTTCAGCCCAAATGCTTTTTTAAGCATGCGACCAACGTCTCGTCGAATTTGGACGGGAAACATACGGGAATCGAAAGGGCCGCCCGGACGATCCGGACGGCCCTCAAGCATCACCGTTTTACCGGTGATTACATCGCGTTCGATGCTTCGTTCGACATCATCGCGCCGTTGTCGGCCATCGTGCCGTCGACCGCGGTCATGTTGTCCGACATCGTGTCGGTGCTCTCGGTCGAGTTCAGGTCCGTGACGGTGGTGTTGTCGACGGGGGTCTCGGTCTTGCCGCAAGCCGACAGCGAAACCGCAGCGGCGGCGACGAGCGAAACGGCGGCGATCTTGGAAAGAATGGTACGCATGAGAAAAGCTCCCTAGAAGGTGATTTAGGCGGTCTGGTTGACCTTATTTACCCGCATCAGGGTGGACATTAGTCGGATAGCCACTTGCCCTCAAGCACAGTTTTCCGCACCGCGGCGCAAGCGCTCCAGAAATGCCGGAAACGCTGCCGCGAGCGCAGCATCGAAACTGCCGAAATCGCCCGGCCGGCCGAGCGCCCGCGCGCTGGTGACCGGATATTCGGCGATGCCGCACGGCACGATCCCCGCGAAGTGCGCGAGATCGGGCGCGAGGTTCACCGCGAACCCGTGCAGCGTCACCCAACGCCGCACGCGCACCCCGATCGCGCCGATCTTGGCCTCCTCGCCGCCGTCGCGGGTCCAGATGCCGATCCGCCCCGGCGCGCGGAAGGCGGTGATGCCGAGCGCGCCCAACGCGTCGATCAGCCAGCCTTCTAGCGAGCAGATGAAGTGGCGGATGTCGCGCCCGCGCGCGTTGAGATCGAGCACCAGATAGCCGACGCGCTGGCCCGGGCCATGATAGGTGAAGCGCCCGCCGCGCCCGGTCTTCACCACCGGAAAGCGCGGATCGAGCAGTTCGGCGGGGTCGGCGCTGGTGCCGCCGGTGTACACCGGCGGATGTTCGAGCAGCCACACCAGCTCGCGCGCCTCGCCGGCGGAAACGGCGGCGGCACGCGCCTCCATGATCGCGAGGGCGTCCTCATAGCCGATTTGGCCCGGCTCGACACGCCACTCGATTGTATTGGCCTGATCCATGACGCGCGATTGCGCCGATGCGCGCCCGAGTGCAAGATCGGATGGGATCAGTGGCGAGGATCGGCGCGTTGCGCTAACGCAGGCCCACGCGCGTCGCGGGTCGGGGGGAACCAATGGTCAATCTTGAAGCCGTTTGGGACAGGACATCCGAGTTCGTCGCAGAGCGGCGGGCGGAGGTGATCCCGATCGTCGCGTTGCTGCTGTTCGTACCGCTCGCACTGATGAGCAACCTGATGCCGCTGGTCGGGCGCGATATGAGCGCGCGCAACATCGCGCTCGGCGTCGCGACCGTCGCGCTCGCGATCGTCACGATCTGGGGGCATCTCGCGCTCACCGCGCTGGTGCTGGGCGCGCGCGGCTGGAAGGCCGCGGCGCGCACGGGGGCGGGCCGGTTGCCGGTCGCGGTGCTGGTCTCGCTGATTGAGATGGCGGTGCTGGTGCTCGCGGCCATGCCGATCTTCGTCGCCTTCGCGATGAGCGGGATCGTGCCCGGCCAGACGCCGGCGGGCTCGCTGCCGCCGATGGACGTCGCGACCGCGATGTTCATCCTGCTTTATTCGGCGCTTTTTGCGGTCGTCGGGCTGATCGTGTTCGCGCGGCTGCGGCTGGTCAACGCGGCGCTCGTCGGGGAACGGCGCGGCGTCTCGGCGCTGATCCGTTCGCTCGCGCTGACACGCGGCATGACGCTCAAGCTGGTCGGCCTCGTGCTGCTCTACCTGATCGTTTCACAGGTCGCCGCGCTCGCCGCCAAGATGGTGTTCGGCGCGGTGCTCGGCCTGCTCACGCTGGGCGCCGATACGGTCGCCGTCGCCACCGTCACCACAACGACCCTCGTCGCGCTCGTCCAGACCGGTTTCACCGCGCTGGCCACGCTGTTCACCGCATGGCTGTTCGTCGCGGTGCGCGATGTCCGCGAGACGATCGTCGAACTCGAATGAAATGCCCGTTATGAAAATGCCGATATGAAGATGAATGTCGCCCGCGCGTTCAACACCGCGTGGTCCATGTGGAAGACCGACTGGGATCTGCTGCTGCGCGTGGCGGGGCTGTTCGTGTTCCTGCCGCAATTCGCGTCGCTGTTGCTGGTGCCGCTCGCGCCGGCGCTGCCCGAGGGCGACACCAGCGAGGCGGCGGTGCGCGGCTGGGTCGAGGCGTTCACCGCCTGGTTCGGCGCCTATGGCCCCTGGCTGTTCGGTGCGGAAATCCTGACGCTGTTCGGCAGCCTGGTGATGCTGTCGCTGTACCTCGGCACCAATCGTCCGCCGCTCGGCGTCGCGCTGGCCGGGTCGCTGCGGCTGTTCCTGCGCTATCTGCTCGCCGCGTTGATCGTGTCGCTGCCGGTCGGGCTGGTCCTGGTGCCGACGATCGGCTTCGTGCTGGTGCTGCCGGCGATGTATATCTTCGGGCGGCTGCTGCTGACCGGCGCGGTGATCGCCGCCGAACAGCCGATCGGCGCGATCCCCGCGCTTCAGCGCAGCGCGCGGCTGACGCGCGGCAACGGCATGGTGATGATGGGCGTCGCCGGGCTGTTGCTGTTCGGGGGGCAACTCGCCGCCTGGCCGTTCGTCGCGGCGGGGCACATGCTCGGCGGCGCGCCGATGGCGAACCCGGTGACGGCGGCGCTGCTCGACGCGATGGCGGCGGCCGCGCTGACGGCGGCGCTGATCGCGACGGTCCTGGCGCGCGTCGCCCTTTACCGCGAGGCGCTGGCGCTCAACCGCGAGGTTTGAGGCACGGGATTTGCGGCGCGGCGTCGGGCGGCAGCGCGCCGATCAGCCGCGGGTCGGCGAACGTTTCGATCGTGCGCCGGATCGCGGTGAACCCCGATCGCCGATAAAAGCCGAGCGCGGTCGGATGATCGAGCGTGCAGGTGTGGACCCACACGCGCTCGATCCCCGCGCGCCATGCGCGTTCGAGCGCGTGCGCCATCAGCCAGCGGCCGAGACCTTTCCCGGCGAGATCGGGCACCAGCCCGAAATACGACAATTCGCACTCGCGCGGGGTGCGGAAGTCGAGTTCGAGCATGCCGGCATCGCGGCCCGCCTGATCGACCGCCGCGAAGATCGCCACGTCGGGATCGTGGATGATCTCGGTCAACGCCGCATCGTCCATCACCAGCCGCGAGAACCACAGCCACGGCGCGCCGACACGGCGGAACAGCGCGCGGTAGCGATCGAGGGTGGGGCGCTCCAGCGCGACCAGCCGCAGCGGCGCCTCCGCCACCGGCATCGGCTCGGGCCGCGCGCGCATCTCCAGCGTGGTGAACGATCGTCGCCACCGCCTCGGGGCGGACGCCGGTCAGTCCCATGTCGCGACCGGGGGCAGGCTCATCAGGATCGCGTCGATGTTGCCGCCGGTCTTCAGCCCGAACAGCGTGCCGCGATCATAGACGAGGTTGAACTCGGCATAGCGCCCGCGCCACGCGCGCTGCTGCGCCAGATCAGCCTCGGTGAACGGCGTTGCCATCCGCCGCCGCACGAGCGCGGGGTAGATGTCGAGGAAGGTGCGGCCGACATCCTGCGTGAACGCGAAATCGCGCGCAAAATCGCCCTCGAGATGGTCGTAGAAGATCCCGCCGACCCCGCGATGCACCTGCCGGTGCGGGATGTAGAAATAGTCGTCCGCCCATTGCTTGAAACGCGGATAATAGCCGGGATCATGCGCGTCGCAGGCCGCGCGCAGCGCCGCGTGAAAATCGGCGGTGTCCTCCGCCACTGGCAGCGGCGGGTTGAGGTCGGCGCCGCCGCCGAACCAGCGCCGGGTCGTGGTGAGGAACCGCGTGTTCATGTGGACGGCGGGCACATGCGGGTTGGCCATATGCGCGACGAGGCTGATGCCGGTCGCGCAGAAGCGCGGATCGTCACCCGCGCCGTGGATGGTCTTACCGAACTCGCCCTCGAGGACGCCGCCGACGGTCGAGACGTTGACGCCGACCTTCTCGAACACCTTGCCCTTCATCACCCCGCGCACGCCGCCGCCGCCGGGCTCGCCGGAAGGGTCGGTGCGGTCCCAGGGGGTATAGACGAAGCGCGCGTCCGATCCGGCCTCCGCCTCGATCGCCTCGAACGCGGCGCAAATCCGGTCGCGCAGATGTTCGAACCACATGCGGGCGGCGGTTTGCTGGTCGTCGAGCGGCTGCATGGCGGCGACCTTTGCCCGTGCCCGGCGGCTAAGTCGAGACGCTGTCGTCGTCAGCGGGCCAGCCGCCGGTCTGGCTCAGCGCCTCGCCAAGCGCGATCCCGCACGCCACCGCCAGATTGAGCGAGCGCATGCCCGCGACGAGCGGGATGCGCACGCGCAGGTCGGCGCGGTCGTGCACCGCCGCCGGCACGCCGCTGCCCTCGGAGCCGAACAGCAGGATGTCGTCGGCGCGGAAGCTGGCGGCATCGAGCCGAACCCCGCCGCGCGTGGTGAGCAGCACCAACCGCCCGCGCGCGCCGGCTTCGAACGCCGACCAGTCGATGTGGCGGCGGACCTCGGCGGCGCGCGCGTAATCCATCCCGGCGCGCGCGAGCGCACGATCGCTGAACGCGAACCCCATCGGCTCGATCAGATCGACCGCGACGCCGAAGCACGCGGCCATGCGCAGGATCGTGCCGACATTGCCGGCGATTTCGGGCTGGTGGAGGGCGATGCGCACGGGCGCGTCGTTACAGGGGCAAAATGCTGTTGGCAAAGCCCGTTGGCTCCGTCTATCAGGTCTGGGCTTCCCGTGGGGACGGAGGAGATCAGGGCGGCGGCATCGTCATCCGAAGAGCAAACCCGATCGTCGACACGGCGAAGACAAGGGCAGAGAAATGGCAACAGTCGATAATGCCGTGCCACCTGGAGAGGATCCGGCACCGTTCCACGAAGCGGTCGATGATCCGCGCCGGCGCGATTTCATCAACATCGCGGCGGTCGCCTGGGCGGGCGTCGGCGGCGCGATCGTGGTGCTGCCGCTCATCAACCAGATGAGCCCCTCCGCCGACGTGCTGGCGCTGTCGACCACCGAGGTCGATCTGTCCAAGATCGAAGCCGGGCAGGGCGTCGTCACGTCGTTCCGCAAACAGCCGTTGTTCGTGCGCCATCTGACGCCCAAGGAAATCGCCGAGGCCGATGCGGTGCCGCTCGGCGAGCTGCGCGATCCCGAGACGCTGGAACAGCGCACCAAGCCCGGCAAGACCAACTGGCTCATCACGCTCGGCGTCTGCACCCATCTGGGCTGCATCCCGCTCGGCATCCACGAAGGCGAGAACCGCGGCCAGTTCGGCGGGTATTTCTGCCCGTGCCACGGGTCGCAATACGATACCGCCGCGCGCATCCGCAAAGGCCCGGCGCCGAAGAACCTGGCCGTGCCGCCGTACACCTTTTCGTCGGACACGACGGTCACCGTCGGTTGAGGATGTCACAGAGATGAGCTTTCCCTGGGCGAAACATTACGAACCGAAATTTGCGCTGACCAAGTGGGTCGACGAACGGCTGCCGTTGCCGCGCCTCGTCTATAATGCGGTCGGCGCCGGCTATCCCGTGCCGCGCAACCTCAACTATTTCTGGAACTTCGGTGTACTCGCCGGCGCCGCGCTCGCCGCGCAGATCGTCACCGGCATCGTGCTGGCCATGCATTATGCCGCCAACGGCGGGGTCGCGTTCGACTCGGTCGAGCATATCATGCGCGACGTCAACGCCGGCTGGTTCCTGCGCTATGCGCACGCCAACGGCGCGTCGATGTTCTTCATCGTCGTCTACATCCACATCTTCCGCGGCCTCTATTACGGATCGTACAAGGCGCCACGCGAGATGGTGTGGCTGCTCGGCGTCGTCATCTTCCTGCTGATGATGGCGACCGCGTTCATGGGCTATGTGCTGCCGTGGGGGCAGATGAGCTTCTGGGGCGCGCAGGTCATCACCGGCTTCTTCTCGGCGATCCCGATCGTGGGGGACACGATCCGCGTGTGGCTGCTCGGCGGCTATGCGCCCGACGATGCCGCGCTCAACCGCTTCTTCTCGCTCCATTATCTGCTGCCGTTCGTGATCGCGGGCGTCATCGTGCTGCACATCTGGGCGCTGCACATCCCCGGCTCGAACAACCCGACCGGCGTGGACGTGAAGGGCGAGCAGGATACGGTGCCCTTCCACCCCTATTATACCGCCAAGGACGGGTTCGGGCTCGGCATCTTCCTGCTGATCTTCGCCTTCATGATCTTCTTTCAGCCGAATTATCTCGGCCACCCCGACAATTACATCCCGGCCAATCCGCTCGCGACGCCCGCGCATATCGTGCCCGAATGGTATTTCTGGCCATTCTACGCGATCCTGCGCTCGTTCACGTCGGACTTCATCCTGCCCGCGAAACTGTGGGGCGTGCTGGCGATGTTCGGGTCGATCGTGCTGCTGTTCTTCCTGCCGTGGCTGGACAGTTCGCCCGTCCGGTCGACCAACTACCGGCCGGTCTATCGCACCTTCTTCTGGGTGCTGGTGGCGGATGTTCTGGTGCTCGGCTGGTGCGGCGGTTCGCCGGCGGACCCGCTCTACATCGTGCTCGCGCAAATCTGCGCGGCCTATTACTTCGCGCATTTCCTCGTCATCCTGCCGATCGTGTCGCGGATGGAGCGGCCCCGGCCGCTGCCGAACTCGATCACCGAGGCGGTGCTGGCGAAGAAGGGCGGCACCAGCCCGAGTGAGACCGCCGTCAGCGGCTCGCCGCTCGCAGCAGAATAAAGGGGACGACCATGATCCGCTGGATTTCCGCTGTCATCGGCGCGGGCATTGTCGCCGTGCTGGGCTGGTCGCTGCTATGGACCATCGTCGGCGTGGCCGGGGATTCGTCCGCCAAGACCTGGACGGGCGCGCCCGCTTCGGCCGAACATTATGTCCACGCGCAGCGCCCGCTGCTCAACGCGGAGCTTCCCTCCGAAGGGCTGTTCGGCAAATACGACCTGCGCCAGCTCCAGCGCGGCTTCCAGGTTTACAAGGAAGTGTGCGCGGCGTGCCATTCGATCCGGCTCGTGGCGTTCCGCGACCTCAAGCAGCTCGGCTATGACGATGGTCAGGTCAAGGCGATCGCTCAGGGATGGCAGATCGAGCAGCCGAGCGTGAACCCCGACACCGGCGAGGTCGCGACGCGCAAGAACCTGCCGTCCGATCACTTCCCGCTGGTGTTCGCCAACGACGTGGCGGCACGCGCCGCCAACAACAATGCGGTTCCGCCCGATCTGTCGCTGATGACGAAGGCGCGCCACGAGGGGCCGGACTATGTCTATTCGCTGGTCGGCCACGGCTATGTGAACCAGCCCGCCGATCTGCTGGCGAAGTTCCCCGATGCGAAGACGCCCAAGGGCCTCCACTACAACCAGTATTTCGCCAACCTCAACATCGCGATGCCGCCGCCGCTGACGCAGGACGGGCAGGTCCAGTATCTCGACGGCACCAAGCCGACCGTCGACCAGATGGCGAAGGACGTCGCGGCGTTTCTGACGTGGACAGCCGAACCCAATCTCGATACCCGCCACGGCGCCGGCTTTGCCGTGCTCGGGTTCCTGCTGGTGTTCTGCTTCCTCGCATACGGCGCGTATCAGAATGTCTGGCGCAACATGAAACATTGAGAATGATCGCAGTCGAGACCGAGGCCCGCCAGGATCAGCGCAACGACGATCTGAAGGCGCTGATCCGCACCATCCCCGATTTCCCAAAGCCCGGCATCCAGTTCCGCGACATCACGACGCTGCTGCTCGATGCCAAAGGGTTCGCCGAGGCGATCGCGCGCATGGCGGCGGCGACCGTTGGCAAGGTCGATCTCGTCGCGGGGATCGAGGCGCGCGGCTTCATCTTCGCCGCCGCGCTGGCGGCCCCGCTCGGCGCCGGCGTGCTGCTGATCCGCAAGGACGGCAAGCTGCCCGGCGCGACGATCGCCGAGGACTATGCGCTCGAATATGGTACCGACCGGATCGCGATGCACGAGGACGCGCTCGTACCCGGCCAGCGCGTGCTGCTGGTCGATGATCTGATCGCCACGGGCGGCACCGCGCGCGCAGCAGTGCGGCTGCTACGCAAGGCGGGCGCGGTGGTGGAGCAGGCGCAATTCCTGCTCGACCTCCCCGATCTCGGCGGCGCCGACGCGCTCCGCGCGGAGGGGCTGTCGGTGGATGCGCTGATCGCGTTCGAGGGGCATTGATCCCTCGCTGACACGCACGTCGTGCGCGCCGGTATGTGTCTGCGATGTTTCAAGAACGGAACCGTCGCCGCGCTTCATCGTTTCTTCCACACGATGCGCCGCCAGGGTCTCGGCTCCGCATCCTGTCGGAGTACGCAGCATGATCCCCAGGAAACTCTTAATCGCTGGCCTCGGCCTTAGCGCCGCATTGGGCCTCTCCGCCTGTGTGGATGACGGCTATGGATATGGCGGCGGCGGTATCGGATACGCCAGTGCCGGCTGGGATCCCTATTATGGCGGCTTCAGCGGCGATCCCTATTGGGGCTGGTACGGCGACTATTATTATCCGGGAACCGGCTATTACGTCTATGGCCGCGATCACCGCCGCTATCGCTGGAACAGCAGCCAGCAGAATTATTGGCGCAACCGCTCGCAACATTGGAACAACGCGCATCGCGACATCCGCCCGATGTGGCGCGATTTCGGCGGCCCCCGCGGCGGTAATAGCTGGCACGGCGGCCGGCCGGGTGGCGGTAATTGGCAGGGCAACGGCGGTGGCCGGCCCGGTGGCGGTAATTGGCAGGGCAACGGCGGTGGCCGGCCCGGCGGCGGCAATTGGCAGGGTAACGGCGGCGGCCGGCCCGGTGGCGGCAACTGGCACGGCAACGGTGGTGGCCGGCCCGGTGGTGGCAATTGGCACGGCAACGGTGGTGGCCGGCCCGGTGGTGGCAATTGGCACGGCGGCGGCGGCCATCGCGGCGGCGGCGGTGAGCGTCGCTGATACGAACCGATCGCCGCGTCCGGCGGCGATTTGACGGCAACTGGGTATGCGCGGCGCTGGCCCCGCCCGCGCCACGGCGCTAATCGGGCGGCATGAACGCTCCCCATCGTTTGCGGCTCGATAGCGCCGCCCTCGTCGCCAACTGGCGCGCCCTCGCGGCGCTGAGCGGCCCCGCCGCCTGTGGCGCGGCGATCAAGGCCGATGGCTACGGCCTCGGCGCCGTCGAAGTCGCCCGTCGCTTGGCGGAGGCCGGCTGCCGTGACTTCTTCGTCGCCACCTGGGCGGAGGCCGAGGCGCTTGCCCCGCTCGGCCTGCCGGTGGCGGTGCTGCACGGCGTCCGTGAAGAGGACATGCCGCGCGCGCGCGCAGGATTCGCTTGGCCGGTGCTCAACACCGACCTTCAGGTCGCGCGCTGGCGTGCCGCCGGGGGCGGGCGGTGTGATGTGATGGTCGATACCGGCATGAGCCGTCTCGGCATCTCTCCAACCGCCGTGTCGGACGGCACGCTCGACGGGCTCGAGATCGGCACGGTGATGAGCCATCTCGCCAGCGCCGACGAGGATTCCCCGCTCAACGCGCGCCAGCTCGCCGC
The DNA here is from genome assembly GCF_029167165.1 of Sphingomonas pollutisoli. Lineage (NCBI taxonomy): Bacteria > Pseudomonadati > Pseudomonadota > Alphaproteobacteria > Sphingomonadales > Sphingomonadaceae > Sphingomonas > Sphingomonas pollutisoli. Next base: position 280,646 of record NZ_JARFNJ010000005.1, on the reverse strand, counting down.
ATTCTCCGCGCTCAAGGGGCGCCACCCGTCCGCGCGGATGAGTCTCGCCAATTCCGCCGCGATCGCGCTCGGTCGGGACTATGCGTTCGATCTCACCCGCCCTGGCATCGCGCTCTACGGCGGCGTGCCGCGTGGCGAACTTGCCGGCACGCTGCGTCAGGTGGTGACGCCAGAAGCGCAGATCCTCCAGCGCCGCCGCCTCCAGCCTGGCGACGTGATCGGCTATAACGCGCTGTTCACCGCCGAGCGCCCGACCGAGGTGGCGATCCTCAACCTCGGCTATGCCGACGGCTATTGGCGTGGCTTCTCCGGTCGGGGCGCGGCGCGACACGGCGACGCGCGCCTTCCCGTGCTAGGCCGTGTCTCGATGGACCTCACCGCCATCTCGGTCGATGCGGCGCCGGATCTCGCCGAGGGCGATTGGGTGACGATCGACTATGCGCTGCCGCAGGCGGCGGCGCTGTCGGGCATGTCGCAATATGAGTTGCTGACCGGGCTGGGCCGGCGGTTCGATCGGAGATGGGTCGGGTAGCGGGCGCCCGCGCGCCCGCCCCCGTGCGCCTGCCTCAGCGCTCGATGCACATGGCGATGCCCATGCCGCCGCCGATGCACAGCGTCGCCAGGCCCTTCTTCGCGTCGCGCTTGCCCATCTCGTAGAGCAGGGTGGTCAGCACGCGTGCGCCGCTCGCGCCGATCGGATGGCCGATCGCGATCGCGCCGCCGTTGACGTTGACCTTCTCCGCGTCCCAGCCGAGTTCTTTGCCGACCGACAGCGCCTGTGCCGCAAACGCCTCGTTCGCTTCGATCAGGTCGAGATCGGCGAGCGTCCAGCCGGCCTTCTCCAGCGCGCGGCGGGTCGCGGGGACCGGGCCGATGCCCATGATCGACGGATCGACGCCCACGGTAGCCCAGCTCGCGATGCGCCCGAGCACCGGCGCGCCCCGCTTGGCGGCCTCGGCGGCGGTCATCACCACGACCGCGGCGGCCCCGTCGTTGAGGCCCGATGCGTTGGCGGCGGTGACGCTGCCGTCCTTCTTGAAGGCGGGGCGCAGCCCGGAAATGCCCTCGAGCGTCGCGCCGGCACGGATATATTCGTCGGCATCGACGATGGTGTCGCCCTTGCGGCCCTTGACCGTCACCGCCGCGATCTCATCCTTGAAACGGCCGCTGCCGCGCGCCGCCTCGGCGAGATTCTGCGAGCGCACCGCAAAAGCGTCCTGCTCGCCGCGCGTCACCTGATATTGCTCGGCGAGGTTCTCGGCGGTGATCCCCATGTGATACTGGTTGAATGCGTCGATCAGACCGTCCTTCAGCATCGTGTCGATCAGCGTGAGATCGCCCATCTTCTGCCCGCCGCGCAGATATTGCGCGTGCGGCGCCATCGACATCGATTCCTGCCCGCCCGCGACGACGATGCTCGAATCACCCGCCACGATCGCCTGCGCGGCGAGCGCGACCGCGCGCAGGCCCGATCCGCACAATTGGTTGACGTTCATCGCGGTGACTTCGCGCGGAATGCCCGCCGCCATCGACGCCTGCCGCGCCGGGTTCTGGCCCTGCCCCGCGGTCAGGACCTGGCCGAGGATGACCTCCGATACCTCCTCGCCCGACACGCCCGCCTGCGCGAGCGCGGCGACGATCGCCTGACGGCCGAGTTCATGCGCGGGCACGCCCGCGAAAGCGCCGAGGAAGCTGCCGACGGGGGTGCGCTTGGCGGCGGTGATGACGATATCGGTCATGTCTGCTGAGTCTCCGTCAGGTGGAACGTATGGCGGTTATCTAGGGTGCGGCAGGGCGCTTAGCCAGTCCGCAAGCGGCTCCCACAGCGTCGCACGGCGCCGGCTGCCCACGATCATGCCGACGTGTCCCGCCGCGACATCGTGCCGGTCGGGCAGGTCGGCGGCGCTCGCGGCGGGGACGATCCGGTCATGGCGCGAAACGAACTCGATCGCCGGGCATGCGAGCCGTGCCGGGTCGGTCGCGGCGCCGGCGACCCGCCACGCCCCGCTGCCCGGCAGGTCGCGCGCGATGAAATCCTCCATCAACTGCCGACCGGCGCCATAGGGCAGGGGCGCGCCCCCATTGGCCCAGTCCTCCACCGCGATGAACGCCTTCCAGGCGGAACCGCCCGGCTCCATCCGCGCGAACGCCTCGTACTTGGCGATCGTCTTGGCGGGATCGAGCCGCCAGAATCCGCTTTGCAGCACCTCGACCGGCACCAGCCCCATGATTTCGCAGCTCGGCTTGGCGGCGGTCCACAAGGATCCGATGTCGGCGCGGCCGGGGCCGAATCCGCTGAAGCGCCACGGCGCGGCGATCAGCGCCAGTCCCGCCACCTCGGCGGCACAGGCCGCGCCCAGCGCCATCGTGCCGCCGAGGCAATAGCCCGCGAGGACGGGGGGTGTTCCGAGCCGCTCGGTCACCTTCGCGATCAGCGGCAGCAGCAAATCTTCGACATGCCCGGTCAGGTCCATGCCGCGGTCGCGCGGCGGCGGGGTGCCCCAATCGACCAGCAGCGGGCGAACGCCGGTGCTCGCCAGCCACCGCAGCAGCGACACCTCGGGCGTCAGGTCGAGAATGTTCGGGCCGTTGATGAGCGACGGCACCACGATCACCGGCCGCCCCGTCTCGCCCTTCACGCCATAATCGCGCAGCCGCGCGCGGCCCTTGCGGAACCGCACCGGCGCGAGCCTGCGCGGCCGCCCGCGCGGCGCCTCCTGAAAAGCGCGCAAGCCGGCAAGTGCCGCGGCGCGACGCTCGGGCGATTCCGCAGTCTCGCTTTGCAGCATTTCCAGGAATAACGGCAGTGGCCTCGGTCCGTGTTGCGATGCGGTATCGAAAGGTGTTAGACGTGAGACAACCACTGGGGCTCGGGGCCTTTCTTCATGAAAAAACACACTGCGGGCGATGGCCCGGCGATCATCAAGAAATACGCCAACCGCCGGCTCTATAATACCGAAACCTCATCCTACATCACGCTGGAACACCTTGCCGCGATGACGCGCGAGGGGCGCGACTTCAAGGTCGTCGATGCGAAGAGCGACGAGGATATCACGCACAACATCCTCACCCAGATCATCATGGAGGAGGAAGCCCGGGGCGAGACGATGCTGCCGGTCAATTTCCTGCGCCAGTTGATCTCGATGTACGGCGATTCGATGCAGGCGATGGTGCCGGGCTATCTGGAAGCCTCGATGGACAGCTTCCGCCGCAACCAGCTCCAATTCAAGTCGGCGGTCGAAGGCGCGTTCGCCAACTCGCCCTTCGCCGAACTCGCCAAGCAGAACATGGCGATGTTCGAGGCGGCGACCCAGGCGTTCAAGCCCGGCGCGGCCGGCGCGCCCCCCGCGAAGCCGGCGGAGGAGGGCACGCCGCTCAGCAAGGACGAGGAAATCGCCGCGCTCAAGGCCGAACTGGGCAAGCTGGTCGAGAAGATCGACAAGCTCGGCGAGTAAGCGAAACAGGCGAGGTACCGTCGCCCCGGCGCAGGCCGGGCCGCTACGGTGTGGGAGCGTGGCTCGCCGAATTCGCGACGGCCCCGGCCTGCGCCGGGGCGACCGTAAGGGACTCGCCCCTATGCCGCCCTTACAAACACGCGTCCAGATACGCCTGGTCGAACCCGAACTGCCGCGCCTTCTCCAGCGTGTAAGGCCGTAGCCCCATCGAGCGATACTCGCCGATGATCTTGCCGTCGGCGCTCTCCTCCAGATATTCGAACTTGAACAGCTCCTGCGTGACGATCACCGGGCCTTCCATGCCGATCACTTCGGTGATGTTGGTCACCCGGCGCGAGCCGTCGCGCAGGCGCTTCACCTGCACGATCATATCGACCGAATCGGCGATCTGGCGGCTGATCGCCTCCTTGGGCATCTTGATGTCGCCCATCATCACCATGTTCTCCATGCGCCCGAGGCATTCGCGCGGGGAGTTCGAGTGAAGCGTACACATCGAGCCGTCATGGCCGGTGTTCATCGCGGCGAGCAGGTCGAAACATTCCGCGCCGCGGATTTCGCCGAGGATGATCCGGTCGGGCCGCATACGCAGCGAGTTCTTGACGAGGTCGCGGATGCTGATCTCGCCTTGGCCTTCGAGATTGGCCGGGCGTGTTTCGAGCGGCAGCCAGTGCGGCTGCTGCAAGCGCAATTCGGCGGCGTCCTCGATCGTCAGCACGCGCTCGCCGGGGTCGATCATCTTGGACAGCGCGTTGAGCATCGTCGTCTTGCCCGAGCCCGTGCCGCCGGAGATGACGATGTTGAACCGGCAGGCTCCCGCGATCTTGAGCGCGGTCGCCATCTTGACGCTCATCGAGCCGAAGCCCGCCATCATATCGAGCGTGATCGGCTTGTCGGAGAATTTGCGAATCGAGATCGCGGTCCCGCGCAAGCTCAGCGGCGGGACGATCACGTTGACGCGGCTGCCGTCCTTCAGACGCGCGTCGGCGAGCGGCGTGGTCTGGTCGACCCGGCACCCCACCGAGTTGCAGATGCGCTGTGCGATCTGGAACAGATGCTCCTCGTCGCGGAACTGGATCTGCGCGAGTTCGAGCTTGCCCTTGCGCTCGACGAAGGTCTGATTGGGGCCGTTGACCATGATGTCGGTCACGTTCAGGTCGTTGAGCAATTCCTCGAGCGGCCCGAGGCCGAGCAACTCGTCGACCAGCACCTTCTCCAGCGCGAACTGCTCGCGGCGGTTGAGCGTCAACTTCAACTCGGCGAGCACCTCGCCGATGATCGGGCGGAATTCCTCGGCGAGTTCGTCCTTGTCGAGCGTCGCCGCGGCCTCGGGATCGACCCGTTCGAGCAGGCGCGGCAGCACCTGTTCCTTGATCCTGTGGATCGACGCCTCGAACCCTTCGACCCGGCTGTTGCCGGCCTCGCCGGAGGCGGCCTGCCGCTCGGCGAGGCGCAGCATCGCGTCCTGCGAGGCGCCGGCCAGGGCGCTCATTGCCGTCCCGTCGATCTCTCCGGGCATCGGCAGGTCGATCAGCGACGGGAATGAGTCGGCGTAGGTATCGGCGTCGGGGGCGGGGCGGGCGGCGCCCTGCATCGGGCGAGCGACGCCGAAGGCGGGGCGGTTGCCGGCGGCGCCGGGGCGTCGGCCAAATGCACTCATTCTTCGCGGTCCTTCATGAAGACCGCACCGCTAAGCGCGAAGGCTTGAGATTTGCTGAATCGCCCGGAAAGCATCGCGCGCCGTGACCGGCCGAGAGGACGACGATCGGGGCGGCGAGGGCGTCAGCCGGACGCGGGCATCGCCCGCGCGCAGAGGATATTTGCTGTTGAACGTTTCAGCGACGGCATCAGCATCGTGATGCCCGGCCGCCGCTCTGCCTCGGGAAAAGCCTCAGCCGACCCGCTCGGCGAGCACGGTCAGCCCACGCGCATTGACCTCGGCGAAACCGCCTTCGATCGCGAGCAGTTCGGGTTCACCCTTGTCGGTGCGGTAGATCTGGATGGCGCCGTCGCGAATCGTCGACATCACCGGCGCATGGCCTTCGAGCACGCCGAAATCGCCCTCCGTGCCGGGCACGACGACCATATGAACCTCTTCCGAGCGGACGAGCTTTTCAGGCGTGACGAGTTCGAAGTGCAGCATTTCAGTTTCCTACTCCCCTCCCGCGTGCGGGAGGGGTCGGGGGAGGGCGTGTCATGTCGAGAGAGCCATGCCCACAGGCTCTCCCTCAGCCCCTCCCGCGAACGGGATGGGGCGTAGAGGCGGCTTTACGCCTCCTGTGCCATCTTCTCGGCCTTGGCGATCGCTTCCTCGATGCCGCCGACCATGTAGAACGCGGCTTCCGGAAGGTGGTCATATTCACCCTCGACCACCGCCTTGAACGACTTCACCGTGTCCTCGATCTGGACGAACTTGCCCGGAATGCCGGTGAAGACCTCGGCGACGTGGAACGGCTGCGACAGGAAGCGCTGGATCTTCCGCGCACGGCTGACGGTCAGCTTATCCTCTTCGGAAAGCTCGTCCATGCCGAGGATCGCGATGATGTCCTGCAGCGACTTGTACTTCTGGAGCGTCGACTGCACCGCGCGCGCGGTCTCGTAATGCTCTTGGCCGACGACGCGCGGTTCGAGCACGCGGCTGGTCGAATCGAGCGGATCGACCGCCGGGTAGATGCCGAGTTCCGAGATCGCGCGGTTGAGCACGGTGGTCGCGTCCAAGTGCGCGAACGAGGTCGCCGGCGCCGGATCGGTCAGATCGTCCGCCGGCACGTACACGGCCTGCACCGAGGTGATTGAGCCCTTGTTGGTCGAGGTGATGCGCTCCTGGAGCGCACCCATGTCGGTCGACAGTGTCGGCTGATAGCCCACGGCGCTCGGAATACGGCCGAGCAGCGCCGACACTTCCGCGCCCGCCTGGGTGAAGCGGAAGATGTTGTCGACGAAGAACAGCACGTCCTGGCCTTCGACGTCGCGGAAATATTCGGCAATCGTCAGGCCCGAAAGTGCGACGCGGGCGCGGGCGCCGGGCGGCTCGTTCATCTGGCCGTACACCAGCGCGACCTTCGAACCCTCCGAGATCGCGTTACCGTCGGCATCCTTGGCGATCACGTTGGCGTCGAGGAACTCGTGATAGAGATCGTTGCCCTCGCGGGTGCGCTCACCCACGCCCGCGAAGACCGAGGTGCCGCCGTGGCCCTTGGCGATGTTGTTGATGAGTTCCTGGATCAGCACGGTCTTGCCGACGCCGGCGCCGCCGAACAGGCCGATCTTGCCGCCCTTGGCGTAAGGCGCGAGCAGATCGATCACCTTGATGCCGGTGACGAGGATCGCGCTCTCGGTCGACTGATCGACGAACAGCGGCGCCTTGGCATGGATCGGGGCGGTCTCGGTGTTGCCGATCGGGCCACGCTCGTCGATCGGCTCGCCGATCACGTTCATGATGCGGCCGAGCGTCTTGGGGCCGACCGGCATGCGGATCTGCGCGCCGGTGTCGGTCACGGTCTGGCCGCGCATCAGGCCCTCGGTCGAGTCCATCGCGATCGTGCGGACGGTGTTCTCACCGAGATGCTGCGCGACTTCGAGAACCAGGCGCGTGCCGTTGTTGTTGGTCTCGAGCGCGTTCAGAATCGCGGGCAGATTGCCCTGATCGAACGCCACGTCGACGACCGCGCCGATCACCTGGCTGATGCGGCCTACGTTGTTGGTGGTCGCTACCGGAGCGATCATGTCGGGGGCGGTTGCCATTGCTCGTCCTACCTTCTTGCGATTCTTACAGCGCTTCCGCGCCGGAGATGATTTCCACCAGTTCGGTCGTGATCGCCGCCTGGCGGGTGCGGTTGTACTGGATGCTCAGCTTCTGGATCATGTCGCCGGCGTTGCGCGTGGCGTTGTCCATCGCGGTCATGCGGCTGCCCTGTTCGGACGCGGCATTCTCCAGCAGCGCGCCGAAGATCTGAATCGCGATGTTGCGCGGCAGCAGATCGGCGAGGATCGATTCCTCGTCGGGCTCGTACTCGACCGCGGCGCCGCCGTCGTCCACCACCGCCGCGTCGTTGGCGGGGAGGGCGACCGGGATGATCTGCCGGCCGATCGGCTCCTGCACCAGCGCCGACTGGAAGCGCGCGTAGAACAGGTGCGCAACGTCGAACTCGCCCGCTTCGTAGCGCGCGATCACGTCGTCGGTGATCGCCTTGGCGTCGGCGAACGACACCGTCTTGATGTGGCTCATCTCGTGATCGACGACGACCTGCGTCGGGTAGAAGCGCTTGATGACGCGCCCCTTCTTGCCGGCGAGGTAGATCTTGACGGTCTTGCCGGCGTTCTCGAGCTCCTCGGCCTTGCGGCGCGCGGCGCGGACGATGTTCGAGTTGAACGCGCCCGCCAGACCCCGCTCCGAGGTCGCGACGATCAGCAGATGCACCTGATCGCGTCCGGTGCCCGCGAGCAGCTTCGGCCCGCTCTCGCCGACCGTTACCTTCGCGGCGAGGCTCGCCATCACCTTTTCGAGCCGGCTGGCATAGGGACGCGCGGCGATCGCCGCTTCCTGCGCGCGGCGCAGCTTGGCGGCGGCGACCATCTTCATCGCCTTGGTGATCTTCTGCGTCGACTTCACCGAGCCGATGCGGATCTTGAGGGCCTTCAACGACGCCATTTAGCTTCCCACTTCGTCATCCCAGCGTACGCCGGGATCTTGTGCCTCTGGCCGCGCGCGTGCGACCGGAGACCCCAGCTTGCGCTGGGGTGACGGATTTTTACGCAAACGTCTTCGCGAACGCGTCGAGCGCGCCCTTGAGCTTGCCCTTCGCTTCGTCGCCGAGATCCTTGGTGTCGCGGATCAGCGCGAGCACGTCGGCGTGGTTGGCGCGCAGATCGGCGAGCATCGCCGCCTCATAGCGCACCACGTCGGCGACCGGCACGGTATCGAGATAGCCCTGCGTGCCCGCGAAGATCGATGCGGTCTGCTCCTCGAACGGCAGCGGCGAGAACTGCGGCTGCTTGAGCAGCTCGGTCAGGCGCGCGCCGCGGTTGAGCAGCTTCTGGGTCGAGGCGTCGAGGTCCGAGCCGAACTGCGCGAACGCCGCCATCTCGCGATACTGCGCGAGCTCGAGCTTGATCGAGCCCGACACCTTCTTCATCGCCTTGGTCTGCGCGGCCGAGCCGACGCGGCTCACCGACAGGCCGACGTTGATCGCGGGGCGGATGCCCGCGAAGAACAGATCGGTTTCGAGGAAGATCTGGCCGTCGGTGATCGAGATCACGTTGGTCGGGATGTAGGCCGACACGTCGCCCGCCTGCGTCTCGATGATCGGCAGCGCGGTCAGCGAGCCCGAGCCATTGTCCTTGTTCATCTTCGCCGCGCGCTCGAGCAGGCGCGAGTGGAGATAGAACACGTCGCCGGGATAGGCTTCGCGGCCCGGCGGACGGCGCAGCAGCAACGACATCTGGCGATAGGCGACCGCCTGCTTCGAAAGATCGTCGAACACGATCAGCGCGTGCATGCCGTTGTCGCGGAAATATTCGCCCATCGCCGTGCCGGTGTAGGGCGCGAGGAACTGGAGCGGTGCGGGGTCCGATGCGGTCGCGGCGACCACGATCGAATAGTCCATCGCGCCATTCTCGGTCAGCGTGCGGACGAGCTGGGCGACAGTCGAGCGCTTCTGGCCGACCGCGACGTAGATGCAATAGAGCTTCTTGCTCTCGTCATCGCCGGCGTTGGCGGTCTTCTGGTTGATGAACGTGTCGATCGCGACGGCGGACTTGCCGGTCTGGCGATCGCCGATGATGAGCTCGCGCTGGCCACGGCCGACCGGAACGAGCGCGTCGATCGCCTTGAGGCCGGTCTGGACGGGCTCGTGGACCGAGGTGCGCGGGATGATGCCCGGCGCCTTGACCTCGACGCGGCTGCGCTGATCGGCGACGATCGGGCCTTTGCCGTCGATCGGGTTGCCGAGGCCATCGACCACGCGGCCGAGCAGGCCCTTGCCGATCGGCACGTCGACGATCGTGCCGGTGCGCTTGACGACGTCGCCTTCCTTGATCTCCGAGTCCGACCCGAAGATCACGACGCCGACGTTATCGGCTTCGAGGTTGAGCGCCATGCCCTGCACGCCGTTCGAGAATTCGACCATCTCGCCCGCCTGGACGTTGTCGAGCCCGTGAATGCGCGCGATGCCGTCACCGACCGACAGCACCTGGCCGGTTTCGGAGACTTCCGCCTCGGTGCCGAAGCTGGCGATCTGGTCCTTGATGACCTTCGAGATTTCTGCGGCGCGGATATCCATGTTTCAGCCTTTCCCACTGACAGCCTCGGCTGTCAGCCTTTCATTGCGTGCGCGAGCGTATTGAGACGGGTCTTGATCGACGAATCGATCATCTGGCTGCCGATCCTGACGACCAGCCCACCGAGGAGCGAGGGATCGACCGATAGGTCGACGGAAACGTCGCGGCCGACACGGGTGCGGAGCTGCTGCTTGAGCGCATCGACCTGATCGGGCGCGAGCGGGTGCGCAGACGTGACCTCGGCGGTCGTCTCGCCGCGGAAGTTGGCGGCGAGCTCACGGAACGCGCGGATCACGGCGGGAAGCTGCGACAGCCGGCGGTTGTCGGCGAGCACACCGAGAAAATTCTTGGTCGTGGCGTCGAGGCCGAGTTCGTCGGCGACCGCGGCGGCGGCATGCGCGGCGTCCTTGCGCGAGACCAGCGGGCTCTGTGTCAGCCGCTTGAAATCGTCCGACTGGTCGAGCGCGGCGCGCACCGTCGCGAGGCTGGCCTCGACGGTGTCGATCGCCTTGGTCTCGCGTGCCAGCTCGAACAAAGCCGTCGCGTAGCGACCGCTTAAACTGGCTTGAATACCGCCGGATGTCTCCACGCGATCAGGTTCCTCAGGTAAGGGCGAACAAAAGATGGCCCCATGCGATAACAGGCTGGCGCGAAGCGCCTGCCGATGGGTTGGCGGGCGGTTAGCATCGGGTTCCGCAATGCGCAAGCGGGGCGGGGCGGTCAAGTCCTGTGGATAGTCATGGCGCGCGCGCGAAGGCAATCGGTGCGCGTGCGTGATGAATTCAGCGGCGCGCCCCTGGTGGTTGCGCACCCAGCACCGCGCCGGTGTAGTTCTCGATGACTTGCGAGAACGGCGTGCCGTCGGGCAGCACCAGCACCGCGCGGTTCTCGATTACCCGCGCCGGGATCACGAGGTTTTTGCCGGTGCGATCTTTGATAGCGCTATCAGCTGTGCGCGCGTCCCAATCCTCGCCGAGCGGCGCCCACAGGATCCGCGAACCGAGCCCCACCCGGCGAAAGCCGAGCGGCCGGACGATTCGCCCGAACGACACGTCGGTCGAATCGAGCGCGTGGTTCATCTCCGGGGTCAGCCGCGCGGGCACGTACCAGTTTTCCGCGACCGACAGCACACGCGCGCCGCAGCGCAGATGGACGAGTCGATAGCGAACCGGCTCGTCCGCGCCAACGTGCAGCGCCGCGCGCACCTCTGGCGGGGCGGGGCGTTCGGCACCCGGCTGGCGATCGGCGACGATTTGGGTGCCGGCGGGCGCGAGATCATGGCGCACGCACCAATCGTCGAGCACGAGCGTCGCGCTGTCATGCGTCAGGAGCGCGAGTTCAAGCTCCTGCACCATCGCCAGCGCTTCCAGCCGGGCGATGCGGGTATCGGGCCAGGTCGCATCGGCGGCGGTCGCAACCGGAATCAGGGGCAGAACGGGCATGCGCCCCCGCTACCCGCAACCCGGCTTTGACCGCAAGCGGCGGGATGTGACGCGCGCTGCGACACGCCTATACCGGCGGCATGCCCGAGACGCTCCCGATCGACACCGACGCCGCCTGGACCGCTTTCGATGCGCGTGACCGTCGCCGTGACGGCCGCTTCGTCGTTGCGGTCCACACCACCGGCATCTATTGCAAGCCGAGCTGCCCGGCGCGGCGCCCCAAGCGCGAGAACGTCTCCTTCTATCATGACGGCGCCGCGGCGCAGGCGGCCGGCTATCGCGCCTGCCTGCGCTGCAAGCCCGACGATGCGGCGCGCGATCAGGTCGCCGTCGCGCGCGCGATCACGCTGATCGAGGCGGACGCCGCGACCGCGCTCGACGCGCTGGCGGCGGCGGTCGGCTATGCGCCGCACCATTTCCACCGGCTGTTCAAGCGCGCGACCGGCGTGACGCCCGCCGCCTATGCGCGCGGCCTACGCGCGACCCGCGCCGCGCAGGCGCTCACCGAGGAGGATAGCGTGACGAACGCGATCTACGAGGCTGGCTATTCCGCGCCGAGCCGTTTCTACGAACAGGGCGCGGCGCGGCTCGGCATGTCCCCGAGCCTGTGGCGGAAGGGCGGCGCGGGCGTCGTGATCCGCTGGACGATCGCGGCGACCAGCCTCGGCCCGCTATTGGTCGCCGCCACCGACAAGGGGCTGTGCCGCGTGTCGTTCGATGAGGGCGAGGCGGCCTTGCGCGCGCGCTTCCCCAACGCCGAGATCGTCCCCGGCGGCGCGGCGCTCGCCGATCTCGCCGCGCAGGTGGTGGCGGCGGTCGAATCGCCCGAGCGCGACATCGATCTGCCGCTCGACGTGCGCGGCACCGCCTTCCAGGAGGCGGTGTGGCAGGCGCTGCGCGCGATCCCCTTCGGCGAGACGCGCACCTACCGCGAACTCGCCGCCGCGGCCGGCAACCCGCAGGCGGTGCGCGCGGCGGGAACCGCGTGCGGCGCCAACCCGGTCTCGATCGTCATTCCCTGCCACCGCGCGCAGCGCGCCGACGGGTCGATGGCGGGCTATGCCTGGGGCATCGACCGCAAGGTCGCGCTGCGCAAGCGCGAGGGCGTGGAGTGAGCGGCTTCGTGATCCAGGGCCTCGATCCCGCGCCGTTCCGGGAACTCTACGGCCTGAGCGATGCGGCGCTCGCCGACCGGGGTGTGGTCCGGATGCGGGTGGATGCCCATCCCGGCTTTCCGTGTCGGGTGACGCTGGAAGATGTCGCGCCCAGCGCGGACGTGCTGCTGCTCAATTTCGAACATCTGCCGGTGGCGACGCCGTATCGCGCGCGCCACGCGATCTTCGTGCGCGAGGGCGCCGACGCGCCGGCGCGATACGAGGATGCGGTGCCCGACGTGCTCGCCCGGCGGCTGCTGTCGCTGCGCGCGTTCGACGCGGCGGGCATGATGACCGACGCCGACGTGATCGACGGCGCCGACCTCGCGCCGGCGATCGCACGCATGTTCGCCGATCCGACGGTCGCCTACCTGCACGCGCACAACGCCAAGCGCGGCTGCTTCGCGGCGCGGATCGACCGGGGCTGAGATCGCGCTTCGGCGCGTGCGCGCTACTGCGGCCGCCAGCCGTTCGCCCGCGCGCGCGCTTCGGCGGCAGCGTCGAGCGGTTCGCCCGACATCGCGGCTTCGGCATCGGCCATGATCGCCGCGTCATCGGAACCGGCCTGACGATATTCGGTGGTTCCCGTCGCAACCCGGTTACGGGTCTCGCGCAACAGCCACGCATCCCCGTCGCGACAGGCGATCCCGCCAAGCGCCGGCGTCGTGAACGTCCGGCAGATCGCGCCCGATCGGTCGCGGAAGGTAACGCGCACGCGCATCGCCGCAGCGCTGTCCTGCGTTGCGGCGAGCTGGGTGTTGAGCAGGTGATCGAGGTTGCCCGAGGCGATGAGCGCACCGTCGCGGTTCGTCACCGGCGCGCCGCCGCCAAGCTGTCCGCCGATGACCAGCCCGAGAGCGAGACTCGCCGCGATCGCGCCGCCGACCGGCCACCAGCGTCTGCCGGACACGCGCCGCGCGTTTCGGATCGGGGCGAGATCGACCACGTTCGGGCTTTTCGCGGCGGCCAACAGGGCCGGCGGCACGGGTTCCGCCGTCACCGGATCGAACGCCTGCGTCAGCGTCGCGCGCAGCGCGCGATGACGCGCCACCGTCGCGGCGGCCTCGGCATCGCCGGCGATGGCGTGTTCGACGCGCTTGGCCGCGAGCGGATCGAGTTCGCCATCGGCAAAGGCCATCAGCATTTCGGGATCAATCTCGCCGCTCATGCCGCTTCCTCCAACGTTCGCATCAAGGCTTCGCGGCCGCGCACCAGCCGCGAGGTGAGCGTGCCCATCGGAATCTCCAGCACCATCGCCGCTTCCTTGTACGCGAGACCTTCGACCAGGACGAGCGCGACCGCCTCGCGCTGCTCTGGCGGCAGCATCGCCATCGCCCGTCCGACCTTGCCGAGTTCGACACGCGCCTCGATCGCGCGATCGCCCGCGTCGCCAATGCTCTCGCCGGCTTCCGCCGCGACGAAGGTCTCGCCGCGACGCCGGCTCGCGCGGGCGGTGTCGATCCAGGTGTTGCGCATGATACGGTACATCCAGCTATCCAGTCGTGTTCCGGGCTGCCACTGGTCGCGCGATTTCAGCGCGCGCTCGATGGTCGCCTGACACAGATCGTCGGCATCGGCGGGCGCGAACGCGAGCGAGCGGGCGAACCGCCGCAGGCGCGGCAGCAGACCGATCAGTTCGTCCTCGAAACGCACGCGCCCTCCTTTCGCCTGTCGATGCGGATGAAACGAACGGCCCGATCCGTTTCATCCGGGACATGACAGATCTTCCCGATCCGCCTAGGGTCGTGCGCACGATGGTGCGGCGCGCGATGATCCCTGCCTTGCTGTTGACCGCGACGCCCGTGGCGGCGCAACTGGCGCTGCCGCACATACCGGATGTCGTAAGTGGCACCTTGCGGACGGTGACCGATACCGTCCGGGCCGCGCCCGAAATCCCGTCGCGAGTCGCCGCGCTGGCGCAGACCCGGCTCGACCGCATCGCCACGATGTTGCGCGAGCATCGCACGGACCTCGCGCCCGACGATCACGGCGACCCAGCGCGCGCCGGCACCGTTCTGGTGAGCGACCCCGATGACGCGCTGATCGCGGCCGCGACAGCGGCGGGTTTCGTGCTGGCGGAACGCGGTGACCTGGAGGGGCTGGGCATCGGCTTCGCCCGGTTCGACGTGCCGCTAGGCAAGTCGCTGGTCGATGGTCTCCGCACGATGCGAAAGCTGGCGCGGGGGCATGATGTCTCGGCCGATCAGGTGCATTTCGAGAGCGGCGCCGTCGCGCACGCCGCCACGCCGTCCGCAAGTGCGGCGCAAGGGCCGATGTCCGGTGCGATCGGGATGATCGACGGCGGGGTGGGAGCGGTCGATGCGCCGGTCACGCGCCGAGGGTTCGCTGCGGGCGCGCCCTCGCCGGACAACCACGGCACGGCGATCGCGTCGCTGCTGATCGGCGGCGGCGGCGTGCGCGGCGCCGCTGTGGGCGCGCGGCTGTACGCGGCCGATGTCTATGGCAAAGATCCCGCTGGCGGCAATGCGCTCGCCATCGCCAAGGCCCTGGCGTGGCTCGCCAGCGTCCATGTGCCGGTGACGGTCATCAGCCTGGTCGGACCCGCCAATCCGTTGCTCGCGCGGGTGGTGGCGGCGGTTCAGACGCGCGGTATGATCGTGGTCGCGGCGGTGGGCAACGATGGTCCCGCCGCGCCGCCATCCTATCCCGCATCCTACCCCGGCGTGATCGCGGTGACCGGCGTCGATGGGCGCGGGCGCGCGCTCATCGAGGCGGGGCGGTCGCTCCATCTCGATTACGCGGCGCCGGGTGCGGACATGCTCGCTGCCACCGCGCAGGGCGGTTCGGCGCCGGTGCGTGGCACGTCGTTCGCGGCGCCGCTCGTCGCCGCGCGGCTCGCGCGCCTGGGCGGCAACAGGGCGGCGGCGGTCAAGGCGGCCGACAGCGAAGCGC
Organism: Sphingomonas pollutisoli; assembly: GCF_029167165.1. NCBI lineage: Bacteria > Pseudomonadati > Pseudomonadota > Alphaproteobacteria > Sphingomonadales > Sphingomonadaceae > Sphingomonas > Sphingomonas pollutisoli. The sequence goes on along the minus strand of NZ_JARFNJ010000005.1, from coordinate 265,406 downwards.
GCAAGGCCGGCCCCGCCAGCCGCTATGGCCGCGGCATCCTGTGTGAGAGCTGCCGGACACCCGCAAAATAAGATTTTCGGATGCGGCGGATTAAACCGCACGCGGCATCCGTTCTTTCTGTGAGGGTAGCGAAAGCTGCCCGCAAGACCACAGGAAGGACAGCATCATGAAGACGTTCCTCATCGGTACGGCCGCGATCGTTCTCGCATTCGGCGCAGTTCCCGCATCGGCTCAGTTGCTCGGTGGTGGCGGACTTGGTGGCGGACTGGGCGGCGGCCTAAGCGGTGCGCTCGGCGGCGGGGTAGGCGGCATCGGCGGCAACGGCACCGGCATGCTCGGCGGCACGCTGAACGGCACATCGACGGTCTCACGCAGCCTGCGTTCGACCACGCAGGGCACGCTCGACAACACCGCATCGACCAGTGGCTCGACCAAGGTCGATCGCCGCAAGGGCAGCGTGTCCGCCAGCCGTTCGGTCGATGGTTCGCTGGGCGGCACCGTCGCCAATGCGACTGGCCCGGTCAGCGGCGCCGCGTCTGGCACCGCGAGCGGTTCGGCATCGGGCAACGGCAGCGCGCAGTTGATCGGCACCGATGCTGTCGGCAACGCGGCACGCGGTGCGGTCGGCACGGCGCGCGGGACGGCTGGTGCGATTGGCGATCGCGCCGGCACCGCCGTCGGCACGCTGCGCGACCGCGCCGCCAACCTGGCCGGCTCGGGTACGACGAACGGGTCGGCGAGCGGGAGTGCGGCAGGCAGCGCGGATGGCGGTGCCGACGGGCTTGGGCTGGCGAGCGGTGGCGATGCTGCCGGATCAAGCGGTTTCACCGTTACGCGCGGCATGAAGGTGCGTGATACCGCCGGCAACGTGATTGGACGTGTCAACGCGGTGGCAACCGATGCGCGTGGGCGCATCGAGACGATCACCATGAAGGTCGGTAACAAGCTCGCCACCCTGCCGGCCGCCAATTTCAGCGGCAACGGCAACCTGCTCGTCTCGGCAATGGGGCAGGGCGAAGTACAGAACGCCGCGAAGTAACGCGCTCCGCGAAGATCGTCGAAAAACGCTCCGGCCCGGACGACACCGTCCGGGCCGGAGTTCGTCGGCTTATGCCGCCAGCTTGCGCAGCACGTACTGGAGGATGCCGCCGTTGAGGAAATACTCGAGCTCGTTGACGGTATCGATGCGGCAGCGCGTCTTGAACGTCTCGACGGTGCCGTCGGCGCGGGTCAGCGTCACATCGACGTCCTGACGCGGGCGGATTTCGGCGACCTTCATGATCGTGAAGGTCTCGGTGCCATCGAGCTTGAGCGTCTGGCGCGTCACGCCGTCGGCGAACTGGAGCGGCAGCACGCCCATGCCGACCAGGTTCGAGCGGTGGATGCGCTCGAAGCTCTCGGTGATGACCGCGCGCACGCCGAGCAGGTTGGTGCCCTTCGCCGCCCAGTCGCGCGACGAGCCGGTGCCATATTCCTTGCCCGCGACCACCACGAGCGGGGTGTGATCCGCCTTGTAGCGCATCGCCGCGTCGTAGATCGGCATCACCTCGCCGGTCGGCACGTATTTGGTCACGCCGCCTTCGATGCCCGGCGTCATCTCGTTCTTGATGCGGATGTTGGCGAAGGTGCCGCGCATCATCACTTCATGGTTGCCGCGGCGCGCGCCGTAGCTGTTGAAGTCCGCCTTGCTGACCTGATGGTCGAGCAGGAACTTGCCGGCGGGGCTGTCCGCCTTGATCGATCCGGCCGGCGAGATGTGATCGGTGGTGATCGAATCGGCGAAGATCGCGAGCGGACGCGCCTCGACGATGTCCTCGGTCGGCACCGGCGTCATTGTCATGCCTTCGAAGTACGGCGGGTTGGCGACATAGGTCGAACCGGCGCGCCATGCGTAGGTGTCAGACCCCGTAACGTCGATCGCCTGCCAGCGCGCATCGCCCGAGAACACGCTCGCGTAACGCGACTGGAACATCGCGCGGTCGATGTTCGCGTCCATCAGTTCGCGGACTTCGGCGTTCGAGGGCCAGATGTCCTTGAGGTACACGTCGTTGCCGTCGCTCGACTGGCCGATCGGGGTGGTGGTGAAATCCTCGACCACCGTGCCCTTCAGCGCATAGGCGACGACCAGCGGCGGCGAGGCGAGGAAGTTGGCGCGCACGTCGGGCGAGACGCGGCCTTCGAAGTTGCGGTTGCCCGACAGCACCGAGGCGGCGACGATGTCGTTGCCGTTGATCGCCTTTGAAATCGGCTCGGCGAGCGGACCCGAATTGCCGATGCAGGTCGTGCAGCCATAGCCGACCAGGTTGAAGCCGACCGCGTCGAGATCGGCGCTCAGCCCCGACTTGTTGAGGTAATCGGTAACGACCTGCGAGCCGGGTGCGAGCGAAGTCTTGACCCACGGCTTGGGCTTGAGACCGAGCGCATTGGCCTTGCGCGCGACCAGACCGGCGGCGACCAGCACCGACGGGTTCGAGGTGTTGGTGCAGCTCGTGATCGCGGCGATCACGACGTCACCGTCGCCGATGTCATGCTCGCGGCCATCGACCGGAACACGCTTGGCGCTGGCGTGATGATAGACCTTGGCGAGATCGGCGTTGAACGTGTCATCGACTTCGGTGAGCACCACCTTGTCCTGCGGGCGCTTCGGCCCGGCGAGCGACGGCACGACGTTCGCCATGTCCAGTTCGAGCGTGTCGGTGAAGACCGGCTCGACCGCATCGGCGCCGCGCCAGAAGCCCTGCGCCTTGGCATAGGCTTCGGTCAGCGCGATCTGGTCCTCGTCACGGCCGGTCAGGCGCATATAGTCGAGCGTGGCGTCGTCGATCGGGAAGAAGCCGCAGGTCGCGCCATATTCGGGCGCCATGTTGGCGATCGTCGCACGATCCGCGAGGCTGAGCGCGTCGAGGCCGGGGCCGTAGAATTCGACGAAGCGGCCGACCACGCCCTTGGCGCGCAGCATCTGCGTGACGGTGAGCACGAGATCGGTCGCGGTGATCCCTTCCGCGAGCGTGCCGGTCAGCTTGAAGCCGACCACTTCGGGGATCAGCATCGAGACGGGCTGGCCGAGCATCGCCGCCTCGGCCTCGATCCCGCCGACGCCCCAGCCGAGCACGCCGAGGCCGTTGACCATCGTCGTGTGGCTGTCGGTGCCGACGCAGGTGTCCGGATAGGCGATCTTCTTGCCGTCCGGCGCGACCGACGACCACACCGCCTGCGCGATGTTCTCAAGGTTGACCTGATGGCAGATGCCGGTGCCGGGGGGCACGACCTTGAAATTGTCGAGCGCCTTGCTGCCCCACTTGAGGAACTCGTAGCGCTCGTTGTTGCGCTGATATTCGAGCTCGACGTTATCCTCGAACGCCTTGGGCGTGCCGAACTCGTCGACCATCACCGAGTGATCGATGACGAGATGGACGGGCACCAGCGGGTTGATCTTGGCCGCATCGCCGCCGAGCTTGGTGATCGCGTCGCGCATCGCCGCGAGATCGACCACGCAGGGAACGCCGGTGAAATCCTGCATCAGCACGCGCGCGGGGCGATACTGGATCTCGCGATCGGACTTGCGCTCGGTCTGCCAGTCGACGATCGCCTGGATATCGTCGCCGGTGACGGTCACGCCGTCCTCGAAACGCAGCAGGTTCTCGAGCAGCACCTTCATCGAGAAAGGCAGGCGGCTGATGTCGCCGAGCTTTTCCGCCGCGGTGGCCAGCGAGTAATAATCATAGGTGATCCCGTTCACGTCGAGCGTGGCGCGGGCCCCGAGCGTATCCTGGCCGATGGCGGTCATGCTAGTCCTTCCCAAGTGAAGCCCCGAGACGGGAGCGCGGCGGGAAGACGGCCGGGTGGGCCGCACGAGCGCGCCCCGGTTAGGGCGAATGCAAGAGTCGCGGGTGGCCTTAGCAATGGTGCGCCCAATGGGGAAGGGTGTGCGACACGGCAAAATGCGCGTCGCCGCGAACCATCGCTCGCGCGCACGTGCTATTGCGATGAACTCGCAGCAAGCAATGCCTATACCGTGCCGAGCCGCGCTTGGACAAGCTTTTGTATGAGTTTACGGCACTGGGTCGATCAACCGCAGAGCAACGAACCCACCGTTCGCCCTGAGCGTGTCGAAGGGCGTGCCCAAAGCAAGCGCGGCACTCGGGGCACGTGCTTCGACAAGCTCAGCACGAACGGGGAGGATTCAAGAACCGGGTCGAGCCGGCACCTTTACCCAGGTCGAGGCGGTTGAGCACAGCAAACCCACCGTTCGCACTGAGCGAAGTCGAAGTGCGCGTCCGAAGCGGCAGCCCTTCGGGCAAGTGCTCCGACACGCTCGGCACGAACGGGTGCGCGTGCCGCCCTTACGGGCAGGTCGATGCCACCCCGCCGTCGAGATCGAGACAGCGCCCGTCCGGCAGCGGTGCCGACAGCGGTAGGTGGATCGCGGCCGCGAGCGTCGGCACGATATCGGCCGTTTCGACCGACAATGGCTGTTCAAATCCGGTCATGCCCTTGCGCCAGAACAGGATCGGCACGCGCCGGTCATAGTCCCAGAAACTGCCATGGGTCGCGACATAGCCGTGCGTCGGGTCGGCGATCGGCATCACCCGCGGCTTGAGCGCGACGACGATGTCGCCGGAGACGCGCGGATTGTACGATGCCTTGGCGCGCATGATGAGCGGCCAGGTCTCCGGCGGCCCGCTCGGTTCGGGCGAGGCGGCGATCTCGGCGCCCGAGAAGGCGGCGGCGACCTGTGGGTTGGCGCGATAGATTTTGAGCGCTTCGGCCAGCACCGCGTCATGCTGCGGCTTGCTCAGCTTGGGGTCGACCCAGATGTCGCCCGAACCCGAATCGCCGAACAGCACCTGCCCCGGCAGCTTGAGCTTGGCCGCGACCGAGTCGCTCACCGCCTTGGTGGTGAACGCGGGGTCGATCCGCACCGCCGTCGGCGCGGCATGTTCGCGGTTGCGCTCGGGCAAATCATGGCCGCCGTGATCGGCGGTCAGCACGACGAGGTAATCGACTCCGGTCTGGTCGAGCTGATCGAACAGCTCGCCGAGCGAATGGTCGAGATTGGCGAGCTGGATGCACATCTCGGCGCCTTCGGTGCCATAGGTGTGACCGACATAATCGGTCGCCGAGGCGCCGATGTCGATGATGTCGGTCGCCGGGCCCTGGCCGAGCTTCATCTCGCGCACCATGCCAGCACCGAGCGCGAGGATCGCGTTGTCGAACTCGGGCGATGCGCGGAACTTGGTGCGGTTGCCCGCTTCGCGCTCGAAATGGCCCGAGCCGACGGTCTTGCCGCCGCCGATCGGGATCGCGCGGTCACGGCTCACGCAGAAATCGGGCACCTCGAACGCGGGCTGCGCCTCGGCGATGCGCGCGTTGACGACCGCGTTGGTGCGCGTGACGATCTCCGGCGTCTTGCGCCCGGCATAGCTGACGAAGGCCTTGCCATCCCACCACCAGATTTGGTCGAGCGCCGCCTTGTGCCCGCCCATCATCACCGCCGCGCGGTCCTTGCCGGCGACCGAGACGGTGCGCGAAGCCGGATTCGCCGCCTTCATCCGCTCGCCGAGCGTCGGCACCAGCAGGTGCTGGTCGGTGACGGTATAGGCGTCATGCGTGCTGCCCGGCACGCTCTCGTCCTCGGCGCAATAGATCACCTTGTCGGCGAGCGGCGATTTGAGGTTGTACCAGGTGTTGGCGATGATGCCGGTGCGAGCGGGGCGGAAGCCGGTGAGGATCGTCGAATGGCCGGGGCAGGTCTCGGTCGCGGCGTGGCTCTGATAACCGGCGGGAAAGACGTCGCCGGTCAGCAGCCGCGCGAACCCGCCGGTGAAATGGTTGCGATATTCGGCGAACAGATCGGCCGAGAACTGATCGACCGAGATCGCCACGATCAGCTTGGGCGGCGTCTCGGGCGAGGGCGCCTGCGGTGCGGTTTGCGCAGCAAGCGGTACGGCGACGAGCGCGAGCGAAAGGGCGATTAGGGAGGTGAGGCGATTCATGGCTTTCCTTTCGCGGCGTAACGAAGCACTCCCGCGCGCGGCTATGGCCGAGACGTGGTTTGCCGACAAGGACTGCCCGATGCGTGCGCTTCATTACCTGTTCGTGACGATCCTGGCGGTCTTCGCCGCGAGCGCGGCGCGCGCCGATGCCCCCGGCGCGCTCGGGGCGGGTCCGCACCTCGCGATCCGCCTGGTCGCGGAGAGCGCGACACCGGCGGCCGGCAGCACGGTGACGCTTGCGCTGGACACCCGGCCCGAGCCCGGCTGGCACGGCTATTGGCAGAATCCGGGCGATGCGGGCTTCCCGGCGAAACTCGACTGGAGCTTGCCCAAGGGCGTCACCGCCGATCCGCCGCTATATCCGGTGCCCGAGCGGCTGCTTGTCGCTGGGCTGATGAACTATGTGTTCGAGAAACCCTATGCGCCGCTGGTAAAGCTGCATGTCCCGGCGGGGCTGGCGGCCGGAACCGCGCTGCCGGTCAAGCTCCACATGTCGTACCTCGTCTGCACGCAGACCGTGTGCGTGCCCGAAGCCGCCGATCTCGCGACCGACCTGACCGTCGGCGACGGCGCGGCGACGGCGGAGACCCGCGCGCGTTTCGACGCGTGGCGGCGCGCCATCCCCAAGCCGCTCGGCGCGGCGGCGACGGTCCAGTCTGCGAATGGCGCGTTGCGGATCGCGGTGCCGTATCCGGGGGGCGCCCCGCTCGCGGACGCCTATTTCTATCCGGCCTCGACCGGTCTCGTCGATTATGCCGCCCCGCAGACGATCACGCGCGACGGCGACCGGATCGTCATCACCACCAAGCCGGGCGCAGGCGGGAGCGGCACGCTCAGTGGCGTGCTGGCGATCGGCGGCGGGCAGGGGCTGGTCGTGGATGGCAAGCCCGGTATCGTCGCCGCGCCGAGCGCCGCGCCTGCAGAGGCGCCCGCGCCGGGCGCGCTGCTCGCCGTGCTGCTTGCGTTCGGCGGCGCGATGCTCGGCGGGCTGATCCTCAACATCATGCCTTGCGTGTTCCCGATCCTGAGCCTCAAGGCGCTGAGCCTCGCGCGCGGCCATCTCGACGAGCGTGCGGCGCGGCACGAGGCGCTTGCCTATACGGCGGGCGTGGTCATGGTGTGCGTCGCGCTCGGAGCGGTCATCCTGGCGCTGCGCGCCGGCGGCAGCGCGATCGGCTGGGCGTTCCAGTTGCAAGACCCGCGGGCGATCGTCGTGCTGCTCCTGCTCGTCGTCGCGCTGTCGCTCAATCTCGCCGGGCTGTTCGAAATCCCGACACCGCGCTTCGTCAACGCGGCGGGCGGGGCGGGCGGTGCGTTCGCGACCGGTGCGCTCGCGGCGTTCATCGCGACGCCCTGCACCGGCCCGTTCATGGGCGCGGCGCTCGGCGCGGCGCTGGTGCTGCCCTGGTATGCCGCGCTGGCGGTGTTCGCCGGCCTCGGCATCGGCCTCGCGCTGCCGTTCCTCGCGCTCGGTTTCGTGCCCGCTTTGCGCAAGCTGCTCCCCAAGCCCGGCGGCTGGATGGAGACGTTCCGGCGCATCCTGTCGATCCCGATGTGGCTCACCGCGATCGCGCTCGCCTGGGTGCTCGGGCGGCAGGTCGGGGTGAATGGTCTGACCGCGGGCATGGTCGCCGCGCTGGCGGTCGCGCTGCTGCTGTGGTGGGGTGGGCTGCGCCAGCGCAAGGGCAAGCCTTTCGGCGTCGCGGCGTTGGTCGGGATCGTCGCGGTCGTGACGGTCTCCAGCGCCTCCGCCGCGCGGCTCCATGCCCCGGCCCCGGTGGTGGCAAGCGCCGATGAGCAAGCGTTCAGCACCGCCAGGCTCGCACGGCTCCGCGCCGCCAACCGCCCGGTGTTCGCCTATTTCACCGCCGACTGGTGCCTCACCTGCAAGGTCAACGAAAAGGCGGCGATCGAGACCGATGCGACTCGCGCTGCGTTCGCGAAAAAGAACGTCGCGGTGCTGGTCGGCGACTGGACCAACGGCGACGCCGCGCTCGGCCGCTTCATTGAGGCGCACAACCGCGCCGGCGTGCCGCTGTACCTCTATTACGCCCCCGGCGCGGCCGAACCGCAGGTCTTGCCGCAGGTGCTGACCTCTGGGATGCTGGCCGCACTATGATCCGACGCACCCTTGTCGCGCTGCTCGCGCTGGTGGCGACTCCCGCGCTGGCGGAGTCCCCCGCCAGTTGGTCGCAGCCAGTCGCGCCGTTCCACATCGTCGGCCCGATCTGGTATGTCGGCACGCGCGGGCTCGCCGTCTATGCGATCAAGACCGACGCCGGCGCGATCCTCGTCAGCGGTCCGCTCGCGCAGAGCGCGCCGCTGGTCGAACGCAACCTCAAGAGCATCGGCATCGCGCCCGCGCAGCTCAAGCTGATGCTCAACTCGCACGCGCATTTCGACCATGCCGCCGCCTTCGCCGCGCTCCGCCACGACACCGGCGCGCGGCTGGTCGCCTCCGCCGCCGACGCGCCCGCGCTGCGGCGCGGCCGGCACGAAGCCGACAATGAGAACGGCCACACCCGCTTCCCCGCCGTGCCGGTCGATCGCATCGTCCGCGACGGCGAGACGATCCGGCTCGGCGGCGTCGGCATCACCGCCACGCTCACCCCCGGCCACACGCCCGGCTGCACGACATGGTCGATGCCCGTCGCCGATCGCGGGCGTACGCTGCGCGTGGTGTTCCCGTGCAGCATCACCGTCGCGGGCAACGTGCTGCGCGGCAACCGCGCCTATCCGGGCATCGTCGCCGACTATCGCCGCAGCTTCGCGCGCATGGCCGCGATGCCCGCCGACATCGTCCTGCCGATGCACCCCGAGATCGCCGACGTGCTCGGCCGCGCGGCCCGCGCCCGCGCCGGCGCGGGCACTGCGGCGTTCGTCGATCCGGCGCTATTGCGGCGGATCGTCGCCGAGGCGCGGGACGATTTCGACAAGAGCGTCCACGCCGAAGGTTTCTCCGCAAGAAACCGTCTTGTGCGCCGCAATAATCCGTCGCAGCATGGGGCCAACGGCACATAGGAGCGTTACCGGTTCGATGGGAATACGTCAGGCGTTCGACGAGATCATGGGGCAGGCCGGGTCGACGATACCCAGATCCGAACTCGCGGCGCTTGGCACCTGGATCGCGGGCACGCCTCCCGAGGATCTGCGCCGCCGCCAGCAGTCCGCCGAAGCGACCTTCCGCCAGCTCGGCATCACCTTCGCCGTTTATGGCGACAGCGACGCCAGCGAACGCATCATTCCCTTCGACATCGTCCCGCGCATCTTCCTCGCCAGCGAATGGGCGCGGCTGTCCGAAGGGCTGGTCCAGCGCGTCGAGGCGATCAACGCCTTCCTCGACGACATTTACGGCGCGCAGCGTATCCTCAAGGACGGTGTGCTGCCCGCCGACCTGATCCTCGGCAACCCGCAATTTCGCCCCGAGATCGCCGGCATCCGCCCGCCGCACGGCATCTGGGCGCATATCTGCGGGATCGACCTCGTCCGCACCGGCCCGGACGACTTCTTCGTGCTGGAGGACAATGCCCGCACGCCCTCGGGCGTCAGCTACATGCTCGAAAACCGCGAGGCGATGCTGCGGCTGTGCCCCGAGCTGTTCCACCATTTCCGCGTCGCGGCGGTCGATTCCTACCCGGACCGGCTGCTCGAAACGATGCGCTCGGTCGCGCCGGAGGGCGTCGCCGCGCCGGTCTGCGTGGTGCTGACGCCGGGCCACTACAACTCGGCCTATTATGAACACAGCTTCCTCGCCGATTCGATGGGGATCGAGCTGGTCGAGGCCGCCGATCTCGTCGTCGAGGACGATGTCGTCTGGATGCGGATGATCGGCGGGTTGGTGAAGGTCGACGTGATCTACCGCCGCATCGACGACGATTTCCTCGATCCGCGCGTGTTCCGGCCCGATTCGATGCTCGGCGTGCCGGGCCTGATCGGCGCCTATGCCGCCGGCAACGTCGCGCTCATCAACGCGCCCGGCAACGGCATCGCCGACGACAAGGCGATCTACAGCTACATGCCCGAGATCGTGAAATATTATTCCGGCAGCGCGGCGAAGCTCCCCAATGTCGAAACCTGGCGTTGCCGCGAACCCCAGGCGCTCCGCTACGTGCTCGACAATCTCGACGATCTCGTCGTCAAGCTGGTCGACGGCTCGGGCGGCTACGGCATGCTCGTCGGCCCCACCGCGACCCGCGCCGAGATCGAGGCGTTCCGCGCCGCGCTGATCGCCGAGCCGCACCGCTACATCGCCCAGCCCACGCTCGCGCTCTCGACCGTCCCCACGCTCGGCGACGCGGGGCTCGCGCCCCGCCACGTCGATTTCCGCCCGTTCGTCCTCACCGGATCGTGCGGGGTCCAGGTCGTGCCCGGCGGGCTGACACGCGTCGCGCTCAAGGAAGGGTCGCTGGTGGTCAATTCGTCACAGGGCGGCGGCACCAAGGACAGTTTCGTCCTGATGGACGACGGCGCGATGCTGCAAGCGCAGGGGCCGGGCGGCATGACCCAGTCGATCGGCGGCATGACCCAGCGCATGGGCGGCAACTGATGCTCGCGCGCACCGCTTCGTCGCTCTACTGGCTCGGGCGCTATGTCGAGCGCGCCGACTTCATCGCGCGGCTCGTCGAGGCGACGATCCGCCTCGACGCGCTCTCACCGCGCCCGGCAGGCCGGGTCGCGTGGGAAAGCGCGCTCGCCGTCACCGATACAGTCGCCGCCTTCGCCAAGACCGGCGAAGAGGTCGGACAGGATGCGGTCGCGCGCTTCCTCACGCTCGATGCGACGCATTCGGGTTCGCTGGTCCGCTCGCTCGACATGGCGCGCAACAACGCCCGCGCGGTCCGCACCGCGCTCACGCGCGAGGCGTGGACCGGCATCAATCAGGCGTGGCTGCTGTTCCAGAACCGCGCGATGCCCGGCGGCGCCGCCGCCACGCTCGCGCTCACCGAAGCGGTCAAGACCGCGACGCGCGGCTTCGAAGGCGCGATCCACCGCATGCTGCGCAACCAGACGACCTGGTTCATCCGGCTGGGGCAGGCGGTGGAGCGCGCCGACAACACCGCGCGGCTGCTCGACGTCAAATACCACATCCTGCTGCCCGCCGGCGAGCCGGTCGGCGGCGTGGTCGATCGCGATCAGTGGACGACGATCCTGCAGACCGTTTCCGCCGTCACCGCCTATCGCTGGCTCTATTCGGAGGGCCTCCAGCCCGCGAACGTCATCGACCTGCTGATCGCCCGCGCCGAGCTGCCGCGCAGCCTCGCCGCCTCGGCGGAGGAAACCGTCGAGATCCTCGATCTGCTCGCCAGGCGCACCGGCCTGCACGGCGAGGCCGACCAGATGGCGCGGGACCGCCACGCCCGCATGCTCAAGACCCATTCGAAAGCGGTGATCGCGGGCGGGCTGCACCAATATCTCGAACGCTTCCTCGCCGAGAACGACGAACTCCACTTCGCGATCGCGGGACAGTTCCGGTTCGGGTGAGCCGGCACGGCTCGCCGGGGGGCGACGGCGCCGGTCGGCGAGGGCGGCGGTCGCCCGCAACTCAGACGTTCGCGACGCCATACGGATATGCGAAAATGGAGTTTGGTTTAGAGTGTCGCAACGCTGACTCGGCAACGTAACATGCGGCAGGGCCTTTGCCGACTATACGAGAATGGTTCGGAATGTCAGGTTGACCCTTGGCCCTATAGCCTGACGCGCTTTTGCGATACCGTGTCGGTAATTATGCTGCGTTTCTCCCTTCATGATCAGAAGGCTTCCCGAAGCTAGAACGATCTTGATTGTCCGAGATTCGGGAATGCGTTTGCTCTTAAGGAGAAGTGGGCGCTCAGCCCCCAGAGACACCGACGCAATAGTCGGATTATGTCCAAGCTCTTTCTCATCGTCGCTGTGCATTCCCATACTATCGTTGTTATCGCGATAATAATTTAGCAATACACTGTTGAATTTATTTTTTGTTACAGCTTCAACTCTCCGTTTGATGTCAATGAGGATATCCGTCCAAGGTAATGGGCTGAGATATATGCCGGAGTAACGGTAAGCCGTACCCTCATCGCCAAACCAAGCGACAAGCCTAGGTTGTTTGAACGTCTTTCCCCAAAACTTCACATCTTCTTGCCGCCAAGGCACTTCGTCGATCAATCGTTTAAGAATAACGTCGTGAGGTAAGCCGATATCGAACGAGGACTGATAGTAGACCTCGGCACCGGGAAGTGGTATCCGCTCAAGATCGGTGAAGGCAGAGAATAGGTCCACTATTTGATCTTCTTAAGTATGCGGGTCGAGATCATAGATTTAAGTTTAGGGCTTTGGCCAAATTTGGTTTTATACTCACCAAGTTCGTCGGATTGCTCGGAGCCGCGAGGTGTTGTCCATTGGTTATCATCCTCATAAAGGCACTCTACGTCTTTTATACCCCTCAAAAAACTATCAAAAAATTCATTGAACTCTTTGTGGCCGTTATCAATGTATAAAAAATTAGCTCCAATAGATGCCTCTGTGAATATCTTGTCCCAAAAATCGCCAACAACACCGCCCTTATCGAAAGCTTTCACCTCTGAGACAAAATAGCTGAATGTGAACAGATCGGCCAAAAGAAACTTCTTTTGACTATTCCACGATTCAGGTTTTGTCACATCAAGAGGTTGAAAATTGACATTGATGGGCACCGGGCTTTGGAGTGCGTCGCCAATCTCGGTCCACGTATCTGCCCAAGCTTGCTCTCCATCTAAAAGGTAACACGTCAGCTTCTTGACAGGCTCCTTCTTGTTTTCCGAAAGGTACTTTAGGACGCCCATAACGTCGCTGCCCGGCCCACCGCCGACGCACGATAGGCGAGCAGACTCAGCGCTAAATACCTTGCCCCCATTCACGTCGCGGAGAGCTTCGAGAGTTTGGACGACGTAATCGCCGTGTGTCGCGACATACTTCATCACGTAGGCAAAACGGGTCGCAGGATCGCGATAGCTGATCGCTCGTCGGCTGGAATCGGTCAGGCCTCTGTAACCACCCGCTAGGTAGCTAATCTTTGCCTTGATCTTGTCATCAAGTGATGCGCCGTGCTGCGCTTTGCCCTCGTCATACAACTCATCCAACGCGACCTTCACAAGCTCGAACAGCGTCACATTCAGCCTCCCTGTTTTCATAAGCTTATCATTTTATATGTGTTGGTCGAGAGGCGCCGACCCCGTGATCTGCAACTTGCGGAGATTTGCGAGGATGAGCGCGCTGTGACCCCATAGCCCTCCTGCTCTCTCTCAATTACCGCGTGCGTAAGGCGAGCGGCGCTGTCGCGCGCGAAGTTCTTTCATCTCTGCAGGCGTATCGACTATCCGATACCTGTTCTTCCCGAAAGCGGCTAGACGGCTCACATCCAACGTTGGACGGCCCGCTCGCTGCGTCGGAAGGGCATTGCGTGACTGTCAGGTCACGCGCGGTCATTGCTCGCGTGATACCAGGTCGGGGGCTTTCTGGCTCACAGGGCGGCTTGCTCATACGCCGCGCTTAAACATTGGGGGGCATATCGTATGCCCAGCATCGACATTCCGGCCTCGATCATAAGCATGCCCACGAGCGGGCGCCGCCGCTCATGATCGCCTCAAGCGACGCCGCGCCGGTTCCACGGCATTACGCGCAGCAGCTTCGCCATCTCGCACCAGCCCGACAAAATGGCGTCACCTATCTGCGCATCCCGGTGACGTGGCGGCAACACGGCGCCTGATCCCGGCTTGGCGGCCGGCCTGTCCTACAGGCTCCGTTTCCGGCAGACCGGCGGCCATGCTCCTCGACAGTCTCGCCTCCTTCAACGCGCCGCGCGGCGCGTGCCCGCGCGCCGGGGATGGCCAAACGTCGCACCGCCGAACCGCGACGCGGATGGACAACCTTTGCCACGTTGCGCCGAACGCGGTCAGGCGATCTCGTCGGCCAGCATCGAATAATGTTGCGCCGGCGGATGGTAGGTCGCGTCCTCGTCGACGAGCAGCGCCCAGCCTTTCGGCCCGAGCGCCTCGATCGGGCGGTAGCGCGTCTTGTACGCCATCCGCGCGGAGCCTTTCACCCAATAGCCGAGATACACATAGGCCAACCCCGCGGCCCGCGCGCGCAGGATATGATCCATGATGATCATGCTCCCGAAGCCCGGCCGCGCGCCGGCATCGGCGTCGAAGAAGCTGTAGATCATCGAGAGGCCGTCAGCCTGCTGGTCGGTCAGGCAAGCGCCGATCAGCTTGCCCGCCGCGCCGCTCGCCGCCGGCTCGCGATATTCGATGACGAAGCTGTTGACGGGCGAATGCTCGACCATGTCGGCATAATCCTGCTCGTCCATCTCGGCCATGCCGCCGCCGGGGTGGCGCGCGCCGAGATAGCGGCGCAGCAGGTCGAACTGCTCCTCGGTCGCCCACGGGCGGCACACCGCGATGTCGAGATCGGCGTTGCGGCGGATCTGCTTGCGCTGGGTCGCGTTCGGCGCGAATTCGGATGCGATCACGCGCACCGACACGCACGCCGAACAGCCCGCGCAACTCGGCCGGTAGGCGACGGACTGGCTGCGCCGGAAGCCGATCCGCCCCAGCGCGTCGTTGAGATCGCCGGCGTGCGGGCCGCGCAGTTCGGTGAAGACCTTGCGTTCGTGGCGGCCGGGCAGATACGGGCACGGCGACGGGCTTGTGACGAAGAATCGGGGGAAACGAAAAGGCGCACTCACCGCCGGATGGTCCTTTCACCGCCGCCACGGATGCGGGGCTGGAAGCTCTTATGAATCGCTCCACGCGTGATGAAAAGCGGCTTTACCACCAAAGAGAGTTAACGCGCCGAAAGCGTCCTGTCGTGCCGATTCGCGGAGCCGCGCCCCGGAACGGGGCGCAAGACACGCGGCATCCGCACCGTCAGCCAAGTTCGACCGCGCTCACCTCATAGCCCTCGGTCCGCAGCGCCGCCTTGAGCCGCTCGAGATGCGCGAGGTCGCGCGTCTCGCACTCGACATCGAGGCTGAGCCCCTTGGCCGGCAAGTTGGTGAAGATCCGCTGGTGCGCGAGTTCGAGGATGTTGACTCGCTCCTGCTCGAAGATCCGCGCCACGCCGTAGAGCGCACCGGGTTGGTCGCGCAGCACGATCCGCAGCCGCGCCAGCCGCCCCGAGCGGGCAAGGTCGCGCAGCAGCACGTTGGCGAGCAGCCGCGTGTCGATGTTGCCGCCGCACAGGATGATACCGACGGTGCGTCCGCGGAACCGCTCGGGGTGCTGGAGCAGCGCGGCAAGACCGGCGGCGCCAGCGCCCTCGACGACGGTCTTCTCGATCTGGAGCAACAGGCTGACCGCGCTTTCGAGGCTACGTTCGCTCACCAGCACGATGTCATCGACCAGAGAGCGCACGATGCCCGAGGTGATCGTGCCCGGTTCCTTGACCGCGATGCCCTCGGCCAAGGTATCCCCGGCGCACGGCATGTCGGTGCCGTGGATGCGGTTGTACATCGAAGGGAACAACTCGGCCTGCACGCCGATCACCTCGATCGGCGCTCCGCCGCGCTCGGCGCTGATCGCGCGCGCGACGGTCGACATGCCCGAGATCAGGCCACCGCCGCCGATCGGCACGATCAGCGTGTCGAGAGCGGGCACGTCGGCGAGCATCTCGATCGCGACCGTGCCCTGCCCGGCGATCACGCGGGCATCGTCGAACGGGTGGACGAAGGTATAGCCGCGTTCCGCCTCCAGTTCTCGGGCATGGGCGTAAGCGGCATCGAAGGTCTGCCCGAACAGAACGACGTTGGCGCCGTGGCTCTCGGTCTGCATCACCTTCACGGTCGGCGTGGTGGTCGGCATCACGATCGTCGCCGGGATGCCGAGCCGGCTGGCGTGATAGGCGACGCCTTGTGCGTGATTGCCGGCCGAGGCGGCGATCACGCCCATCGCGTTCGGCCCGAGCTGGAGCAGCGTGTTGAGCGCCCCGCGCTCCTTATAGGCGGCGGTGAACTGCAGGTTCTCGAACTTGAGATAGACGGTCGCGCCGGTCAGGTTCGAGAGCGTGCGGCTGATGAAGGTCGGCGTGCGGACGATCGCGTCGGCGATGCGCGCATGCGCGGCGCGCACATCCTCGATCGTGACGGGGAGGGTTTCCGTGTCCATCTTCGCTTGCGTCGCCATCGTTCGTTCCGTGCGCGGCCAGAGCGCGGCCGAGCGCGCGCCCTAGACCATCTGGCGCAGCGAAGGAACACGCCTTATCGCACATCGATATGCGTTCGCTCATCCCTCTCGTCGCGCTCGTCGCGCTCGCCCCCACTCCCGCCTTCGCCGATGCGCTGGTCGATAACGTCAACGGCATGACGCTGGACAAGGACGGTCGCGTTATCCGCTTCAACGCCTTGCTCATCAGCCCGGACGGGAAGGTTCTCAAGCTGCTGCAAGCCGGTGACAAGCGGCCGGAGCGGCTCGACTGGCGCGCGGACGAGAAGGGCAAGGTGCTGCTGCCCGGCTTCGTCGATGCGCACGGCCATGTCATGAGCCTGGGATTCCGCGCGCTCGAACTCGATCTGTCCGACACACATTCGCTCGACGAGGCGAAGGCGAAGATCGCCGCTTATGCCGCCGCCAATCCGGAGCGGAAGTGGATTATCGGCGGCGGCTGGAATCAGGAGGCGTGGGGGCTGGGCCGGTTCCCGACCGCCGCCGATCTCGACGCGGTGGTCGCCGACCGGCCGGTGTGGCTGTCGCGCGTCGATGGCCATGCGAGCTGGGCGAACAGCGCGGCGATGAAGGCGGCGGGCGTCACGCCCAAGAGCGTCTCGCCGGCCGGCGGGCGGATCGAGAAGACCGGTACCGCGCCGAGCGGGGTGTTCGTCGACGCCGCGCAGAACCTGGTCGAGAAAGTCGTGCCGCAGCCGCTGCCCAAGGAACTAGACGCGGCCTTCCTGCGCGCGCAGGAGACGCTGCTGAGTTACGGCATCACCGCCACGTCGGACATGGGCACGAGCCTCGACGAATGGCTCTCGTACCGGCGGATGGGCGATCTTGGCGCTTTGCGCGTACGGATCATGAGCTACGCGGGCGGGGTCGAAACCGCGATCCGAATCGGGGGAACCGGGCCGACGCCGTGGCTGTACAACGACAAGCTCCGCATGGGCGGCGTCAAGCTGTTCGCCGACGGCGCGCTCGGCTCGCGCGGCGCGTGGCTGAAGGCGCCGTACAGCGATGCGCCGGGCCAGTCGGGCGCTGGGTTCATGAGCGACGACGTGATCCGCAACCTGATGAGCCGCGCGGCGATGGATCATTATCAGGTCGCGGTCCATGCGATCGGCGACAAGGCCAACGCGCAGGTGCTCGACGCGATCGATGAGATGGCGCAGACCTATAAGGGCGACCGGCGCTGGCGCGTCGAACATGCGCAGATCGTGGACCCCGCCGATCTGCCACGCTTCGGCAAATATGGCACGATCGCCTCGATGCAGCCGGTCCACGAAACGTCGGACCGGGTGATGGCCGAGGCGCGGCTCGGGCCGGCGCGGCTGGCGGGCGCTTACGCCTGGAAATCGATGCTGGCGAACGGCGCTGGCCTCGCGTTCGGCACCGACTATCCGGTCGAAAGCCCCGATCCGTTCGCGGGCTGGGCGGCGGCGTTCACCCGGCAGGGGGCGGACGGCCAGCCCTCCGGCGGGTGGCAGCCGCAGGAGGCGATCTCGCGCGAGGCGGCGTGGCGCGCCTATACGATGGACGCGGCCTATGCGGGGTTCGCCGAGGCGAAGTTCGGACGGCTCGCGCCGGGCCAGCGCGCGGACTTCATCATCGTCGATCGCGACCCGCTGCTCGCCTCGCCCGGCGATCTGCGTGCGACCAAGGTGCTGCAGACCTGGGTGGGCGGCGAGAAGGTGTGGGTCCGCAAGTAGCGCGGCAAAGATGGCTAACGTTGCCTATGCCGCGCGCGGGACGAAACGTGACAGCCCGAGCGACGTTTGCCACGATTGCGGTGGCGGCGACGATGGGAAAGCGCGGCCGCGAACATGCCAGCGCGGGCGCGTGTAGGACAGGGGCGCGCCGATTCCGACGCGAGATCACACGCGCGTGTCATGCGGGCGCCATGTCGGGCGGCGCAAGGCGCGGGCGGGGGTGATGGTGAAGGATGACATGATGGGTTCGCGTTCGAAGATCACACCGATGCTGCTGGCGCCGCTCGCGCTGGCGCTGCTGCCGGCGGCGGGGTTCGCGCAGCACCGTGCGCGCGGGGACGATCAGGGCGTCTCCGAACGGCTGTTCGATCTGCCGCTGGCGGGCGGCGCGACGCAGAAGGCGCTGCTGGTGATGCCGCCGCACGCGCGCGGGACGATCGTGATGCTGCCGGGCGGGGCGGGCGATGTCGGGCTCGAACGCGACGGCGATATCCGGCACGGCGACAATTTCGTGGTGCGGACGCGCGCGCTGTGGGCGCGGCGCGGCTATGCGGTGCTGATCCCCGACACGATCGACCGCGCCAATCTTCGCGGCGTGCGCAGTTCGCCGGGCTATGCGCGGCTTGTCGGCGATTTGGTCGGCTTCGCGCATCGGCAGGTCGCCGGGCCGGTGTTCCTGCTCGGCACCAGCCAGGGCGCGATCGCGGCGATGAACGGCGCGGCGCACGCGCCCGCCGGCAGCATCGCCGGGGTGGTGCTGACCGAATCGGTCTCGGTGCGGGGCGGGAGCGGGGAGACGGTGTTCGATGCCAGCCCCGAGCGCGTGCGTGCGCCCGCGCTGATCGTCGCCAACCGCGACGACCGCTGCGATGTCGCGCCGCCGCAGGCCGCGCCCAGAATCGCCGCCGCGATGAAGGCGAGCCGCGACGTGCGCGTGCTGATGGTCTCGGGCGGGGTGACGCGATCGGCCAAGGCCTGCGGCTCGCTGACGCCGCATGGCTATTACGGGATCGAGGACGCGGTGGTGGCGAAGATCGGCGCGTGGATCGGCGCGCATGGTTTCGGGAAGGGCTGACCCGCAGCAGAGCGCGATGCTAGGGACAGGACGCAAGGCTGCGGTGGGGGAGGGGATGAGGGTTGGTGTCGCCTTTGGGCTTGCTGCGCTTGCCGGGTTTCTCGCCGCCCCCGCTCACGCATCCGGGCGACCCGACCTGGATGCCGTTCTGGCGCGTTGGGATCGCGACGAGCATCCGGACCTTCGCGGCGTCGTCGTCGTACGTGACGGCCGCCGGGTCGCGGAGCGATATTACGACGGGGCATCCCCGAGCGAGCTACACGATATCCGGTCAGCCGGTAAGAGCATTACCGCCCTGCTGGTGGGCATCGCCATCGACCGCGGCGCGATCGCTTCGGTTGATGATCCCGTATCGAAATACTGGCCGGAGGCGTCCGGCAGCGCTATCGGCGCGGTCCCCCTTCGCGATGTGTTGTCGATGCGCTCCGGCCTGGCGGCGTTCGATGAAGACCCCGCCTCTCCCGGTAACGAAGATCGTATGGATGCGTCGGGCAATCCCATGGCCTTCGTCCGCCACATTCCATCCGCCGACGCGCCCGGCACGCGCTATCGCTACAATTCGGCGACCGCCTACTCGGCCGGCGTGGTGGTCGCGAAGGCGACCCGAGAGACGATGAGCAGCTTTGCGCGCGCGCGCCTGTTCCGGCCGCTCGGGATCACCCGCTGGAACTGGCAGAGCGACGCTTCCGGCATGACGAAGGGTCAGGGCAATCTTTCCCTGACCGCGCGAGCTTGCATCGATCGGCGAGATGGTCCGCAACAATGGACGGTTTCAGGGGCGCCAAATCGTCAGCGCCCATTGGATCGCGGCGATGCTCGCCCCGCATGTCAGCATCGGGGCAGATGATCCCTACGCCGATCAGTACGGCTATTTCTGGTACGGAAAGGTGCAGCACGTCGCAGGCAAGGCCCTTCCGGTGTCGTTCGCATCGGGCAATGGCGGCAACAAGATTTACGTCATCCCAGCGTGCCATCTTGTGGTTGCCATCACGTCTTCCGCCTATGGGCACGGCTACGGTCAGCGCAGATCGGAGACGATTTTAAGAGGCGTGCTCGCAGCGGAAGTGCAGGCCGGCGAGTGCCAAACCAGCGGATCGCGGTAATCGTACCGGGCAGCGTAAGGGCGTCTCGATCAAGGATCGTTGCGGGAGGTCGCATTGGCGGCTTGCGCCCACATACGGTCATTCAGACCGTCCTCCCATCTCCCGCGAACCGGACGCTTGTTCATCGCAGCCTCATACGGCGGCTAAGCACCCCCAACATCGGTTATTCGTTCGCAGCCCCAGCTTGCTCCCGGTCTGCAATGAATTTATCCCATGCAGCGAGCTCCGCCATATGACCATCGAAGTTCGCCATCATGTTAAGCGGAAGATAGGCATCGACACGGGAGATCAGTGCCCCGTTGTCCGCGTCCCAAATCTGAATTTCTCCGTTGCCGAAATAGTCCCAAATAAACCGGCATCGCTCCTTCCCATTCTTAGCGGCCAAGACACTGCCGTCGTCATACACTTTGAAACTATGGTCGAGGTCGAATTCGAGACGTTCCTCCGTGAAGTTCAGCCAAAACATAATTTCGGCCAAGCCATCGACGCTGCGGTAGACCAATTCAACGCGCTGGTTCGACAGCCCGGCATGCACCGGCATCATACCCTCAAGCAGCGGAAACGGGTCGCTGCGTCGCAACCGAAAATTGATTTGAGGAAGGTCGATGTGGGCTTGCACGTCCGGCGGTTCGGGGAGCAGGCTGGCTTGGACGACCGGAAGCGGGAGAATGCCCTTCCAACCGCGCAATTCATACAGGTGCTCGCGCCAAGCTTTATGGCTCGTCTGAATTCCTAGATGATCTTCGATCGCCAACACCGCCAATGCTTCAATAATCGGCCGTTCCGCTTCCAATCGCCGGGCATCGCGCGGGTCGTCGGGGTTGATGATAGGGTCGGACTTCGCGTGCGCGATTGCATGCCGACCAGATTCCCGAAGATGTTTGCCGATGTCGCCTTGAACGACAGCTTTGAGTTTATCGAGTGCGTCCTTCGCGCGGTGGCCCTCAACGCGATCGATGTTCGCAGTGACCCAAGCGCCCCGCGCTGGCCCGTTTGGGATTGCCGTTTCGAGCGCGCGAAAGAACGACAAAAAGGAATAGCCGGGATGGTTCAGGCCGCGGCCTTCGCGGATAAGAGCCAAAGCCAACTTTCCTGACCCGCCTTCAATCGCCGGCAAGTCAGACAAATCAAATTCATCGCGAATTGCGTTGCCGCTCGATTGCTGGCGCCCCATCATGCGCGGCAAATTTCCGCCGCTCATGTGGACGACGATTGCGCCCGTATCCTGAAGCCAAGCCAAGACGCTCAAGGCGCGGTGAAGCAGGGCAAAGCATTCATCGCGGTCCATATCGGCCGGCTTGTTCGCGGCTAGTCCCGGATAGTGGTCCGTCGTGAGTGGCATGACCCAAACTTGGCGCCCGTCGAATACGAAGGATTGCGGCTTGGTCGGCCAGGCGGTGCGGGTATCGATATTAATGCACACCCAATCGCCGTTCACGAGCAGCCCGGGTGTGTCCGCGACGATCTTGTTGAGCGAACTCATTTTCAGGTTAAGCACCGCTCGATGTTCTCCGAGACCAAGCGCAATTTTCAAGCGCATCTAAATCAATCCGTAGCTGAACGAGCGTCTGCTTCAAGCGATCGGTCGCCAAGAAGCGGCCAGTCTGCTCCTCACCAGGACGAGACATTCGCGTGTACGAGCCGCCGCCCGAAAGGGGTAACGCGGGGGTACGATCACGACCTTTTAGCCCGGAGCGCGCCCGAAATCCGACGCTGCGGTGAAAGCGCGGCGGAGGGCTCCTCCGCCGCGCCAGGCACCGCCAAAGTCAGGCCGCTTGAAAGCGGCCCTTCCGCAGTCGGGGGAGAAAAGCGGCCCGGCGGCTCCCGCCCAACTCGGCCATTTAGCCGGTCGGATGTCATCCTGAACCGGCCAATGGCATCAATCCGTTCAGTAAGGCCGATAATAGGCAGCGTTTCCTTCGAATTCTGCGATGGTGTCCGCGACCTTCACCGGCGCTGTCACATCCTCGGGGAGTGTTGCCGCGCCGAACCGCGCCTTCACGTCGCACATGTCGCTGGTTCGAACGCCGCTGATCACCAGCGCCCCGCAACTGTTCTTGACGATGACGAAATGCGATTCGCCTGCGGCTCGCGCTAGCCGGGCAACTTGGTAAAGCGCGATCGGACCGGCCATCCCCTGCGGCGCCCCTCGATCTACCTGGCTATGAACGCGGGCCACGCCATTTTTCACGGTACCCGTCGCATAGCCCTGACGCACTCGGAAAAAATTTAGCCGTTCCGCAGCAGCAGCGGCGTCCAAACCCAATACGCTAAACATCAGTAACGCAGCGAACCGCATGAGATCATCCTTCTGTACCCGCACCTGACGTCAGTTCCGGCCACCTGTCCACCTGAAGCTGCCTTTCCGCTATCCGCCACTTTTCGCCGTTCTCGACACCTTCGCGATCGGATGACGGCTCCCGCCCAACAGCGGACATCATTGATGCTTGAACGTCCAGCTTCGATCCTCACCGGGTTCGCCGTTGAAGAGGTACCGAATATCGTCGATGTTTCCGTTCGGCCAGACCACCAACTCGCGTTCGTTGATGAAGTCGATCTCCAACGTGTCGCCAGAAGTTGGGCCGTCCCAGATGAGTGTCAGCTTATCGCCGGGTTCCAGTTCAAAGCACTTTGGCCAAGGCTCGACTGAGACATAGATCGGACGATCCTTTCGATTGACGAAGGTGTGCTGCGCTCGTGCCATGAGCCTAACCTAAGGCTACTCACCGCTGTGTCCAACGCCCGTTTTCCACCAGATCACGGCGTTCGCGATCGACAAGGCGGATGGATGGCTGCCGCCCACAGTCGGCCATTTAGAGTTGCAAGCCGAGGCGAGGAGCGATCCACGTCATGGCAGCGTACAGCGCAACGGTGAGCCCGCATCCAATAAGCAAAGCCGCCCAGAATGGTGTTCCGTGTCGCAACACAGCGGGGATCACGAGGAACATCGG
Organism: Sphingomonas pollutisoli; assembly: GCF_029167165.1. Lineage (NCBI taxonomy): Bacteria > Pseudomonadati > Pseudomonadota > Alphaproteobacteria > Sphingomonadales > Sphingomonadaceae > Sphingomonas > Sphingomonas pollutisoli. The sequence continues at coordinate 242,409 of NZ_JARFNJ010000005.1, read as the reverse complement.
GAGCGACGGCAGGACGTACCAAAAGGTCGCCTGCGAGTGCGCGGCCATGTTCGCCGCATCCGGTCGCTCGCCCCAAAGCCAGATCATGCCCAGAACGGAAACCAAAGGAAGCGACGCGATCAAGGCGCCGAGGCCGGGATAGCGCTTGGCCAGAGTGGACGCCAGCGCGACGAGGATGCCCGAAATGGCGGCTTTGAGGGCGAGGTACAGCATCGATCCATCATAGCCGCCGTCATCGAGCGCGCTAGCGCATTGGATACACGAGGTCGGCTTGCCACCAGTTTCCCCGTTCCCGCCACAAATGTACGGCCACCCAGTCCGAAAGCCCACCGGCGGCTAACCGGAAGAAAGGCTGCCCGGCGGCCCCACGTATGGCCGGACTCGAGAGCGTTGGTCCGTCCCGCAAACCCGCCATTGCCCGGACGACTTCAGACCGATATGCCGTGTTGCATCGGCAATACGGGTCCGGGGGCGGCGGCGTGGATGGCTTGATCGGCTTGGGTGGAACGGTGGTGATCCTGCTGGTGCTGGGTGGCGCGATCGGGTTCGTCGACCGGCGGGCCTTCGCTCCGCGCTGGCTGCTGGTCGCGAGCCTCGTGGTGGCGGTCAACGATGCCTGCATGACGCGCGCTTATGGCCTGGTGCCGGATCTCGTCGGCGGGGACTGGAATTGGCAGGGCAAGTTGCTCGCGCTCGCCGCGAGCCTGGGCATAGCCGCGCTTCCGACATTCGGCTGGCGCCGCTCGGGCCTGAGGTTTTCGCAGGACGCCGGCAGCCTGAAGGCGGCGGTGCCGGTCGCCGCGCTGTATTGCGCTTTCTTTCTCGCGGTCGCGCTGGCTTTTCCGGGCGGCAAGGTCGATGCGGAGGAAATCGCTTTCCAACTCACCATGCCCGGTTTCGAGGAGGAGGTTTTCTACCGTGGCATCCTGCTGTTGGCGCTCGACCGAGCCTTCACCGGCCGGCTGCGGTTGTTTGGCGTCGAGTGGGGCTGGGGGGCGGTGCTATCCTGCATGCTGTTCGGAATGGCGCATGCGTTCGGCTTCTCCGGCGGCCATTTCTCGTTCGACGCGATGACGATGGCGCTCACCGCGCTGCCGTCCTTCATCGCGGTGTGGCTGCGGCTGAGGACCGGGAGCATTGTGCTGCCCGTCCTGCTTCACAATTTCGGCAATTCCTTGTCGCTGCTGATCTGAAATCCGCGTCCTTCCCGGCAAACGCGAAAGCGGCCGCGACGCCCCCCGGCATCGCGGCCGCCTCGCGGTAGCCGGTATGCGCGCGCGTCAGGCGACGGCGGCGACGACGTCCTCGGTCTCGCGCAGCACGTAGCCGCGGCCCCAGACGGTCTCGATGTAATTGTCGCCGTCGCAGGCGAGGCTGAGCTTCTTGCGGAGCTTGCAGATGAAGACGTCGATGATCTTGAGCTCGGGTTCGTCCATGCCGCCGTAGAGGTGGTTGAGGAACATTTCCTTGGTGAGCGTGGTGCCCTTGCGCAGCGAGAGCAGCTCGAGCATCGCATATTCCTTGCCGGTCAGATGGACTCGGCTGCCGTCGACCTCGACCGTCTTGGCGTCGAGATTGACCGCGAGCTTGCCGGTGCGGATCACCGACTGGCTGTGGCCCTTCGAGCGGCGCACGACGGCGTGGATACGGGCGGTGAGTTCCTCGCGGTGGAACGGCTTCGTGACGTAATCGTCGGCGCCGAAGCCGAAGCCGCGCACCTTCGAATCCATCTCGTTGATGCCGCTCAGGATCAGCACCGGCGTCTGGATGCGGGCGGCGCGGATCTTCTTGAGCACGTCATAGCCGCTCATGTCGGGCAGGTTGAGATCGAGCAGGATGATGTCGTAATCATACAGCTTCGCCAGATCGATGCCCTCTTCGCCCAGGTCCGTCATATAGACGTTGAACCCCTCGGCGGAGAGCATCAAGTCGATCGCCTTGGCGGTGGTCGGCTCGTCTTCAATCAGTAGCACGCGCATCTGGCAGTTCCCCTGTCGTCTCGCGGCCCGGACGCCCCCTTAAGGCTCGGCGCGTTCAAGACGGTTACAGTAACCGCAACGGATGTGAACGCAAAAGGTTAATTTAGCGCTAACCGGCCTGTATCCACGAGTCGCGCGGTTAATCCTCGGGCGCGGCGACATCCTCGCCCAGCATCTCGCGCAGATACAGGCTGCGTACCAGCGTGAAGATCACCACCAGCAGCGCCGCCGAGAAGAACAGCCCGAACAGGCCGAACACCGTGCCGATGCCGATGATCGCGAACACCGTGATCGCCGGCGGGATGGCGATGACGCGGCTCTGCACCCAGGGGGTGAGGAAGTTGGTCTGGACGAGGCGGACGCCGGCATAGGTGACGAGCGCGCCGACCAGCGGGCCGGTGCCGACGCTCGCGCCCAGCCCGAGCGCGGGCAGCATCGCCGCCGCCGGCCCGATATAGGGGACGAATTCGCTGAGCCCCGCGAGCAGCCCGAGCGCCGCCCAGGACGGCACGCCCGACAGCCATAGGCCGAAGGCGACGAGCAGCCCCATCGTCGTCATCAGGATCAGTTCGGCGCGCAGCCACAGCCGGAGGTTGCCCTCGACATCGTCGATCGCGTCCGAGATGGCGGGGCGGATGCCGCGCGGGATCATCAGCAGCGCGCCGCGTTTGTAGATGCCGGGATCGGCGGCGAAGAACAGCGCGCCGATTAGCAGAAGCAGGCAGTTGAGGATGAGCTCGCCGCCGCCCGTCACCAGCCCGCCGATGTCGCGCGCGACGCGCGAACCGGCGAAGGCGGCCTGCACCGCATCGACGATCTTGGCGCCGACCGGGCTCTGCGAGGCCCATGCGCCGAGCTGCTGGAGCAGCGAGGGCAGCCGCAGCACGAGCGCGTTGATCTGCGCGCCGAACTGGATGCCGAACAGCCAGACGAGGAAGGCGATCGCCGCGAGGATCGTCGCGATGGCGAGGCCGAGCGCGCCCCGGCGCGCGAGGCGCAGGCGTTCGGCGTAGAGATCGGCGAAGGCGTGGATCACGATCGCGCCGAGGATCGAGCCGAACGCGAGGATCAGCAGGTCGCTCGCTTTCCACAGCGCGACGAGCACCGCGACGATCAGGATCAGGAGCATGCAGCGGCGCACGAACCGCGTATCGTCTGCGTCGGGGCGGAGGCGGTTCATGGTGTCAGGTAACGCAGACGGCGCGGAACCGCTCCGTGAGGAAGGCGATCAGCGTTTCGACGCGCGCCGGGCGCAGGTTGCTGGGCGGGGTCATCAGGTGGAGCGCGATCGGCGGGGCGGACCAGCCGGGGAGGATCGCCTCGAGCGTGCCGCGCGCGAGATCCTCACCGACGATGAAATCGGGGAGCAGCGCGATGCCGAGCCCGGCGCGCAGCGCGGGAAGCATCGCGTCGCCGCTGTTCGAACGCATCGGCCCGCTCGGGCGCAGCGCCGCCTCCTCGCCGTCGGCGCCGGTGAAGCGCCACGGACCGGAGACGTTGGTATAGGCGAAACAGGCATGTTCGCCGAGCTGCGCGGGATGCGTCGGGCGCCCGCGCCGGTCGAGATAGGCGGGCGCGGCGACGACGAAGGTGCGGATCGGGCCGAGCCGGCGCGCGCGCAGCGAACTGTCGGGCAGGTTGGCGATCCGCAACGCGATGTCGATCCCCTCGGCGACGATATCGACCTTGGTGTCGGAGAGCTGGAGGTCGATCTCGATGCCGGGATGCGCGGCCAGGAAATCGGCGAGCATCGGCGCGAGCTGGACCATGCCGAGCGTGGTCGGCGCGGTCATGCGGATCAGCCCCGACGGCGCGGTGGCGGCGTCGTGCGCCGCTTCCTCCGCGGCCTGCGCGTCGGCGAGGATGCGGCGCGCGTGTTCGGCCAGCGCGGTGCCGCTTTCGGTGAGCGTGAGCCGGCGCGAGGTGCGGTGGAACAGCGACTGGCCGAGCCGCGCCTCGAGCCGGCTGATCGCCTTGGAGATGGTGGCCTTGGAGGTGCCGACCGCATCGGCGGCGGCGCTGAACGAGCGGTGTTCGACCACGCTCGCGAAGATCGCCCAGGCTTCGAGATCGGGAAGGCGCATGGATGTCCCTTCTTCACTCCCCTGCCTGGAAGGGAGGGGCTGGGGGTGGGTTGGTTCGCGAGGATATGTTTCGTCGGCCACGAGCCGACCCACCCCCGACCCCTCCCTTCCAGGGAGGGGAGGAATGCTTATCGTTGGAAACGATTGGTTTCCAGTGTTTCCATTTACGAGTTGATAGAAATCTCTATCTTCCCGGCATAGTCAGTCCTTCGGGAGCACCGCCATGATCGAGAAACGATCGTTCGAGAGCCTGGGCCATGCCGATCACGGCTGGCTCAACGCGCGCCACCATTTTTCCTTCGCCGATTATTATGACCCGACCCGGATGGGCTGGGGCGCGATCCGCGTGTGGAACGACGACGAGATCGCCGGCGGCAGTGGCTTCCCGCCGCATCCGCATCGCGACATGGAGATCATCACCTATGTCCGCACCGGCGCGATCACGCATCAGGATTCGATGGGCAACCAGGGCCGCACCGGCGCGGGCGACGTGCAGGTGATGAGCGCGGGCACCGGCGTGCGCCATGCCGAATATAATCTGGAGAAAGAGACGACCACGCTCTTCCAGATTTGGATCGAACCCAAGCGCACGGGCGGATCGCCGAGCTGGGGCGCCAAGCCGTTCCCCAAGGACGACCGCAGCGGCCAGTTCGTCACGCTCGCGAGCGGCTTCGCGGAGGATGCTGGCGCGCTGCCGATCCGCGCCGACGCGCGGCTGCTCGCCGCCACGCTGAAGGCGGGCGAGACGATCACCCACGCGGTCGGCCCGGGCCGCCACGCCTATCTGGTGCCGGCGACCGGCGCGATCGAGATCGCGGGCGTCCGCTACGAGGCGCGCGACGGCGTCGCGATCGGCGGCGGCGAGACGATCGCGATCACCGCGATCGCGGACGCCGAACTGGTGCTGGTCGATTCGGAGTAAGGTACTCCCCTCCCGCTTGCGGGAGGGGGCGGGGGAGGGCGTGTCCAACCTCACCCGTTAGCGTTTCAGGACATGCCTCCCCCAGCCCCTCCCGCAAGCGGGAGGGGAGATTAGACGAAGGACCATACACATGGCTAAAGTTCTGGTGCTCTATTATTCGTCCTACGGCCATATCGAGCAGATGGCCGACGCCGTCGCCGAAGGCGCGCGCTCGGCCGGTGCCGAGGTCGATATCCGCCGCGTCGCGGAAACCGCACCACAGGCGGCGATCGAAGCCGCGCACTTCAAGACCGACACCGCGCATCCCGTCATCGAGAGCCCTGACAAGCTCGCCGAATACGACGCGATCATCGTCGGCGCGCCGACCCGCTTCGGCCGCATGCCGAGCCAGATGGCGAGCTTCTGGGACACCACCGGCGGGCTGTGGTTCACCGGCAAGCTGATCGGCAAGGTCGGCGGCGCGTTCACCTCGACCGCGAGCCAGCATGGCGGCCAGGAGACCACGCTGTTCTCGATCATCACCAACCTGATGCATCACGGCATGACGATCGTCGGGCTGGATTATGGCTATCAGGGCCAGATGGGCGTGAAGGAAGTCCATGGCGGCACGCCATATGGCGCGAGCACGCTCGCCGACGGCGACGGCAGCCGCCAGCCGAGCGACGTCGATCTGGGCGGCGCGCGCCACCAGGGCAAGCGGATCGCCGAGACGGCGGCCAAACTGTTCGGCTGATGCGGATGCCCCCCGCCCGATGCGGGCGGGGGCGTTACCATCGTCGTTCGCGTCACAGCCCCCGACCGTTCGTGTCGAGCGAAGTCGAGACACCTGCGCTTTGGGCCAGTCCCTCGGCTTCGCTCGGGACGAACCGGGGGGGCGGCGAGGGTCGGCACCGTGGGCGGGCGCTCACCAAGAACACGAACGCCGCCGTGCGGGGTTCCCGTGCGGCGGTGTTGCTGTGCGGGCGGGCCGGATCGTATCACCACCGTTCGCGTCGAGCGTAGTCGAGACGCTCGCGCGCGGGGCTTGTCCCTCGACTTCGCTCGGGACGAACGGTGGGGAGGCGCTAGAGTCAGCGCTGTGGGCGGTCTTCAGGAACACGAACGCCGCGTGCGGGTTTCCGCGCGGCGGCGTTGCTGTGCAGGCGGGCCGGATCGTATCACCACCGTTCGCGTCGAGCGCAGTCGAGACGCTGGCGCCCGGAGCTTGTCCTTCGACTTCGCTCGGGAGGAACGGAGGGGCGTGGGGCGAGGGGCGGCGCCGTGGGCGGGCGCCCGCCAGGAAAACGAACGCCGCCGTGCGGGGTTTCCGCGCGGCGGCGTTGTTGTTGGATCAGTTCGCGGTCGAAGCGACGGCGCGGGCCGAAGCGGCGGGCACGTTGAAGGCGACTTCGCGGCGGCCGGTGAAGCCGGTCACGCGGTTGCCGCGCACGGCCAGTTCGAACGTGTCGCCGGTGTTGAGCACGCGGCCCGAGATGATCGTGCGGCCAGCGACCTGCTTGGTCGTGTAGACATAGGTGTCGCCATCACGCGTGAAGGTGTGCTGCGGCGCGGTGTCGGCCAGAGCGGGGGTCGAAACGGCCGCGAAAAGCGAAGCGGCGAGAAGGAGGGTCTTGTTCATGATCTTTCCTTTCGGTTGGGTTCGAAAGCCAGATCAGCATCCTGTATTTTCTCGTTGTCGAGAGACCTGATATTGCGGTGCAGCAAAATCGCCAACCGCAAAGATTGCGCGACCAGTTGCACGAAACGAACGCCAGAACGCGGGCGCGGCATGATTTTGCGACAATTCCGGCCTATGTAGCGATGACCGGGGGCGCAGGAGCATGGCTGATGAGCGCCGCGAGTATCGCTTTGAACCGTTTCGGCCTCGGCAATCGCCCGGACCAGCCGGTCCCGGCTGACCCGAAGGCGTGGCTGACCGGGCAGTTCGCCAAATATGATCCCAAGCCTGACGCGATCCTCGCCGCGCCGACCAGCGCGGGCGTGTCGGCCGAGCTTGCCGCCTATTTCCGCGACCAGCGGGCGCTGCGCGAACAGGCGAAGGCGGCGTCACCCGGCGCGATCCCGCCGCGCACCGATGCGATGCGCGCGGCGGCGCAGTTCGCGCGGCGCGCCGGGCGGCAGGACTATGCCGGTGCGATCGGCGCGCGCGCGCAGACCGCGCTCGTCACCGACACGCCGTTCGTCGAGCGGCTGGTGTATTTCTGGGCGAATCATTTCGCAGTTTCCGCCGACAAGCTCGAACTGACCGGGCTGGCCGGCACGCTCGAATTCGAGGCGATCCGCCCGCATGTGCTGGGCAAATTCGGCGACATGCTCGGCGCGGTCGAACGGCATCCGGCGATGCTGCTCTATCTCGATCAGGCGGTGTCGGTCGGGCCGGACAGCGTGATCGGGCAGAAACGCGGCGGCAAGGTCGGCCTCAACGAGAATCTGGCGCGCGAGATCCTGGAGCTACACACGCTCGGCGTGCGCAGCGGCTATACGCAGGCCGATGTGACCGAGTTCGCCCGCGCGATGACCGGCTGGACGGTCTCGGGGATCGGTCGCGCGCCGGGGGCGAAGCTCGCGGGCACCGACGGCCTGCCCGGCGATTTCCTGTTCGTGGATGCGATGCACCAGCCCGGCGATCGCACGATCCTGGGCAAGGTCTATCCGGCGGGCGGCGTCGCGCAGGCGCAGGCGGTGCTCGACGACGTGGCGATGAACCCTGCGACCGCGACGCATCTCGCCACCAAGCTCGCGCGGCATTTCGCCGGCGACTCGCCGCCGCCGGCGATGGTTTCGCGGTTGCAGGCGGCGTACCTGCAATCGCACGGCGATCTGCCGACCGTGTACCGTGCGATCATCGACTCGCCCGAGGCGTGGGTCGAGACGCCGGCCAAGTTCCGTACCCCCTGGGAATGGTCGATCGGGGCGATGCGCGCTCTCGGGCAGAAGACCGTGGATGCGCAGGCGGTGACGGGGCTGATGACCCAGCTCGGCCAGCCGGTGTGGAAGCCCGGCCAGCCGGTCGGCTATGACGATATCGCCGCGAGCTGGGCGGGATCGGACGCGGTGATGCGGCGGGTCGAGGCGGCGGAGCGGTTCGCGCAACGCGCGCCGACCACGATCGACGCGCGTTCGCTCGCGCCGAAGCTGTTCCCCGGCGCGCTCAGCCCCGCCACCACACAGGCGCTGGCGCGCGCCGAAAGCCAGGGGCAGGCGCTCGCGCTGCTGCTCGTCGCGCCCGAATTCCAGCGGAGATAGGACATGCTCGACCGTCGCAGCTTCATCGGTACCAGCGCGCTCGGCCTCGCCGCCGCGTTCGCACCGCGCATGGCGTTCGCCAAGGCGGCGACCGACCGCCGCTTCATCTTCATCATCCAGCGCGGCGCGGCGGACGGGCTGCATATCGTCGCGCCGGTCGGTGATCCGGCGTTCGCGGGCGCGCGGGGGGCCTTCGCGCAGGATTTCGCGACCGCGCCCAAGCTCGACGCGACCTTCGCGCTGCACCCGGCGCTGGTGGGGGTGAACGCGCTGTACGGGCAGAAACAGGCGCTGTTCGCGCATGCGGTCGCCTCGCCCTATCGCGACCGGTCGCATTTCGACGGGCAGAACGTGCTCGAGACGGGCGGGGCGAGCGCGTATCAACTCCGGGACGGCTGGCTCAACCGGATGCTCGGGCTGCTCTCGCCCGGCGAAGCGAAGGCGATCGCGATCGCGACGGCGGTGCCGATGGCGCTGCGCGGGCCGCATGAGGTGGCGTCTTATGCACCCTCGGCGTTGCCGCAGGCGTCGGACGATCTGCTGCAGCGCGTGTCGATGCTCTATGCGGGCGACAGCCAGTTGCACGGGCTGTGGAGCGAGGCGCTGGCGACGCGCAACCTTACCGGCGATCTCGCCGCCGACAACGGCAAGACCGCCGCCGCGACCGGCGCGCTCGCCGCCAAGCTGCTCGCCCCCGCCGATGGCGCGCGGATCGCGATGATCGAGACCGGCGGCTGGGATACCCACGCCAACCAGCGCGGGCGGCTCGCGGCGCAGTTGAAGGGGCTGGACGCGATGATCGGCGCGCTCCAGACCGGGCTCGGGCCGGTGTGGGCCGACACAATGGTGCTGGTCGCGACCGAGTTCGGTCGCACCGTCGCGGTCAACGGCACCGGCGGCACCGATCACGGGACTGGCGCGTGCGCGATGCTGCTCGGTGGCGCGGTGAAGGGCGGGCGCGTGATCGCCGATTGGCCGGGGCTGGGGCAGGGCGCGTTGTACGAGAACCGCGACTTGCGCGCGACGATGGCGCTGGACGGCTTCATTGCCGGCGCGACGGCGGCGCACTTCGGGCTGCCGGGCGGGCGGGCGATGGCGGCGCTGTTTCCGGGCGCGCGCGGCGGCAAGGCGGTGACCGGGCTGGCGTGAGCGACGGGCGGGCTTTAGCGAAGCGGGTATGACGATCGATCTCATCTGCCTCGATGCCGACGACACCTTGTGGCACAATATGCGCCACTTCAACGGCGCGGAGGCGGCGTTCGCGGCGATCCTCGCGCCGTTCGTCGAGGCGGGGGTCGCGTGCGAGCGGCTGCACGCGGTCGAGGCGGTCAACCTCGCGCAGTATGGCTATGGCGCAAAGAGCTTCACCTTGTCGATGATCGAGACGGCGGTCGATCTGCTCGGCGATGCTGCGGCGGGGCGCGCGGTGGCGGATATCCTCGCGGTCGGGCGCGATCTGCTCGCGCATCCGGTCGAGCTGCTGCCCGGCACCGCCGAGACGCTGACCGCGCTCGCCGATCGCGGGCGGCTGGTGCTGGTGACGAAGGGCGACCTGCTCCATCAGGAAACCAAGATCGCGGCATCGGGGGTGGGCGAGCTGTTCAGCGCGATCGAGATCGTCAGCGACAAATCGGTCGCCACGTTCGAGCGGCTGTTCGACCGCTTCGGGGTTGCGCCCGAATGCGCGGTGATGGCGGGCGATTCGATGCGATCGGACGTGCTGCCTGCGCTCGGGGCGGGGGCGTGGGCGGCGTACATTCCGCAGCCGGATGCGTGGCAGCATGAGGCGGGGGATACGCCCGAGCAGCATCCGCGCTTCCGGCGGCTGGCGGCGCTGACCGAGCTTCCGGGGTGGATCGACGAGATTAAGTGATGCTGGCGGTTGCGGAATTTTAAGACGCTTCTTGTTCTCCCGCGAACGCGGGAGTCCAAAGCAGCAGGAACCGAAAGCGTAGTTTGCTTGGCTCTGGATTCCCGCGTTCGCGGGAAAACGCGATACAGTTGGCTGCTTGAATCGCCTGCGCCACCGGATGGCGCGCCGTTTGAACCGCGCCCGCTGTTCCGCTAAGGCGCGCGCTCGCTTGATACGACCGGAATTCAGATGACCCTTTACGCCCGTTTTGCCGCGCATCTCGACGCGGCGCTCGATACGCTGGTTGCCGCCGGGGATCTGCCCGCCGGGCTGAACCGCGCGCCCGTGACGGTCGAGCCGCCGCGCGATGCGAGCCACGGCGATCTCGCCACCAACGCGGCGATGGTGCTCGCCAAGCCGGCCGGAACCAACCCGCGTGCGCTCGCCGAGAAGATCGCGGCGGAATTGCGCAGGCTCGACGAGGTCGAGGACGTGTCGATCGCGGGGCCGGGCTTCATCAACATGAAGCTCAGCGACGATAGCTGGCGCGCCGAACTGTCGGCGATCCGCGATGCCGGCGCCGATTACGGGCGCGCGACGATCGGGCGGGGCATTACGGTCAACGTCGAATATGTCTCCGCCAATCCGACGGGGCCGATGCACATGGGGCATTGCCGGGGCGCGGTGGTGGGCGATGCGCTCGCCGCGCTGCTGGAATTCGCCGGGCATAAGGTGATCCGCGAATATTACGTCAACGATGCCGGCGGGCAGGTCGATACGCTCGCGCGGTCGGTGCATCTGCGCTACCGCGAGGCGCTGGGTGAGGATATCGGCACGATCCCCGAGGGGCTGTATCCGGGCGAGTATCTGGTGCCGGTCGGGCAGGCGCTCGCCGCCGAATTTGGCGACCGCTTCGTGGGCGCGCCGGAAGCGGACTGGCTCGTCCTGTTCCGCAAGGCGGCGGTGGCGGCGATGCTGGAGATGATCCGCGCAGATCTCGCGTTGCTCGGCATCCACCACGATCTGTTCTCGTCGGAGGCCGAGTTGCAGGCGGAAGGCAAGCCCGAGGCGGCCGAGGCCGAACTGCGCGCGCGCGGGCTGATCTATGACGGCGTGCTCGAAGCGCCCAAGGGGCAGGAGCCGGAAGATTGGGAGCCGGTGGTGCTGCCGCTGTTCCGCTCGACCCAGTTCGGCGACGATCAGGACCGGCCGATCAAGAAGTCGAACGGGCAGTGGACCTATTTCGGCGCCGATCTCGCCTATCATTACCAGAAGGCGCAGTCGGCCGACGCGCTGATCGACATCTGGGGCGCGGACCATGCCGGCACGGTCAAGCGCATCACCGCCGCCGTGCAGGCGCTGACCGGGGGCAAGACCCGCTTCGACGTCAAGCTCGTCCAGATGGTGCGGCTGCTGCGCGCGGGCGAGCCGGTCAAGATGTCCAAGCGCTCGGGCAATTTCGTGACGCTCGCCGACGTCGTGCGCGAGGTCGGCAAGGATGTGGTGCGCTTCACGATGCTGACGCGCAAGGCCGACGCGCAGATGGATTTCGACTTCGCCAAGGTCGTCGAGGCGTCGAAGGACAATCCGGTGTTCTACGTCCAGTACGCGCACGCGCGCATCGCCTCGCTGCACCGGCGCGCGGCGGAGGCGAATATCGTGTGCGACGGCGTCGACCTGTCCCAGCTTGACACGGAAGACCTCGCGCTGGTGAAGCTCGCCGCGCAGTTCCCGCGCATCGTCGAGACCGCCGCGACGGCGCGCGAGCCGCACAGAATTGCCTTCTATCTCTATGACTTGGCCGCGTCTCTACATGCGCAATGGAACGTCGGCAACGACCGGGTGGACCGGCGCTTCCTGATCGCGGATAATCCCGCGATCACCTGCGCGCGGCTTTTCCTGGCCGACGCGATCGGGCAGATCATTCGCAACGGCCTCGGCATCATGGGGGTCGTCGCTGTCGAGGAGATGAACTGATGGCCTTCGGCAAGATCGATGCGGACGACGGGGACCGGCTGCCGTGGCTCGAAACCGCCGAGGACTATGACAACAGAGGCCCATCGGCGCTGCATATCGTGCTGGTGGTGGCGGCGCTGCTCGCGGTGATCGCGGCGGCGATCCTGGGCTATCAACTGCTGCGCGGCGCGCGCGATGCCGGTGGCAACGGCGCGCTGATCGCCGCGCAGGAAGGCGATTACAAGGTCAAGCCCGACGAGCCGGGCGGGCTCAAGGTCGAGGGCGAAGGCGACAGCGCGATCGCGACGAGCAACGGCGCGGGCACCGGCAACGCCTCGATCAACGTCAGGGCGCTGCCCGAAGCGCCGATCGTCGGCAAAAAGGCGGCGCCTTCGCCCAAGGAAAGCGCTGGCGCGAGCAAGGCGGTGGTGGCGCTGCCGCCCTCGCACGGCAAGCTCGTGGCGAAGACGGCGACCCCGCCGGTCGCGCACGGCACCGCCGGCGGCGCGCTCGTCCAACTCGGCGCCTTCCCGTCCGAGGCGGCCGCGAACGCGGCGTGGACGAAGTTGTCGGGGCGGATTCCGTATCTCGCGCCGCTCGGCAAATCGGTGCAGGTCGCCGAGGTCAACGGCGCCACCACCTATCGGCTGCGCGTCAACGCGGGCAGCGCGAGCCAGGCAAGCGAATTGTGCGGCAAGCTCAAGGTCGCGGGCGAGGCGTGCTTCGTGGCGCGGGATTGAACGGCCGGCGCGGCTGAAACCGCCACGCCGTTCGTGCTGAGCATAGTCGAAGCACGTGCCCGAGGCGAAGTGTGTGTGCGCGTGCTTCGACTATGCTCAGCACGAACGGGTGCGGGCGGTTACGCGCGGGTGCCTCGACTACGCTCGGCACGAGCGGTGGGTAGTGGCACTTAGTACGCGCCGCTGATATGCGCGGCTGAAACCGTCAGTCCGTTCGTGCTGAGCGTAGTCGAAGCACGTGCCACATACGCTCCGCCTCCGGCACCTGCTTCGACTTCGCTCAGCACGAACGGGGCGGGCGGTTACGCACGGGTGCCTCGACTACGCTCGGCACGAACGGTTGGGGTGGTGGCACTGAGCACGCGCCGCTGATATGCGCTTCGCATGAAGCCCGTCATCTTCGGCCTGTCCGGCCTTACCGTTACCGCCGACGAACGCCGGTTCTTCGCCGAGAGCCAGCCGGTCGGCTTCATCCTGTTCCGCCGCAACATCGAGACCCGCGCGCAGGTGCGGGCGCTGACCGACGATCTGCGCACGCTGACCGGGCGGGGCGATCTGCCGATCCTGATCGACCAGGAGGGCGGGCCGGTCGCGCGGATGCGGCCGCCCGAGTGGCCCGCGTTTCCCGCCGGGCCGGCGTTCGACGCGCTCTACGATGTCGCGCCGATCTCGGCGATCGAGGCGGCGCGCGCGCATGCGGAGGCGACCGGGGCGATGCTGGCCGAGGTCGGCGTGACGGTCGATTGCTGGCCGCTGCTCGATGTCGCGCAGGGCGATACCGCCGAGATCATCGCCAGCCGCGCGCTCGGGCATGAGCCGATGCGGGTGGCGGCGCTGGGGCGCGCGATCCTCGACGGGCTGGCGCGCGCCGGGGTGGTGGGCGTGGTCAAGCATATGCCGGGGCATGGCCGCGCGCTGGTCGACAGCCATCTCGAACTGCCGCGCGTCACGGCGGGCGATGCTGAACTGGAGGTCGATCTGGAGCCGTTCCGCCGGCTCGCGGGCGCGGCGATGGGGATGACGACGCATATCGTGTTCGATGCCTGGGATGCCGCGCGCCCGGCGACGCTCTCGCCGGTGGTGGTCGAGGAGATCATTCGCGGCCGGATCGGGTTCGACGGGCTGTTGATGACCGACGATATCGACATGAAGGCGCTGTCGGGGACCGCTGGCGAGAAAGCGGCGGGGGCGATCGCGGCGGGCTGCGACGTGGTGCTCGATTGCTGGGGGCGGATGGACGAGATGGTCGAGATCGCGGCGCGGCTGGGCGAGATCTCGGATGTGTCCCGCGCGCGGCTCGATCGCGCGATGGCCTCGGTGGCCGGGCGGCGAAGCGGCGTGGCGTTCGCGGATCTGATCGCGAAGCGCGACGCGCTGCTGGCGCTGGCGTGATCCTTCCCGGAACGGGTCCACTCCGTCACCCCAGCGAACCCTGGGCCACCTTTGTCGTAACAACGGTAGCGGGTCGAGAGGTTTCCTGTGCAAAATCGAGGATGCCCATGAGGGCACCATGTAGCGTGGCATGGATTTCGCCGCGCTTCTCGCCTGGATGCAGGACGATTCGATGAATGAGTGAACGGATGGCGTCGAAGGCATCGAGACGGGTTTCCGGGTCTTCGAGCGCTTGGCAGAACCGGTCCACTTCACGTTTGTAGATTTCGGCGATGCCGGGATGCACATCAGGAATTGCCTGCGGGGCCTGTGCCATGCGCGCGGCGATTTCGACCCTCTGCCGTTCCAGTTCCGCCATGCGGGCCTTCATCGTCGGCTGATACAGGCCGTCCTCGATCGCGGTCATGATCCCCGCAATGGCGCGCTCGATCTTGTCCAGCGCGCGGGCATCGGCTTCGATCTGCGCGCGCGCCTCGCGGTTCTCGCGGTTGATATGCTCGGCATAGGAGGCGACTGCTGCCTGCACCTTGTCCGGCGACACCAGCCGTTCGCGCAGGCCCGCAAGCGCCCGCTCTTCCAGCTTCTCGCGGCGGATGGTTCGGTTGTTGTCGCAAGTATGGCGGCGATGATGATTGATACAGCCAAAGCGCCTATTGACCGCCAGACCGACCTTGCCGCCGCATACACCGCACTCGACCAGACCAGACAGCAGAGTAACCGGACGGCGGGCCTGATGCATTCGGCTTGCCTGCGCCGCGTGGACGCCGTCGATCATCGGCTTGTATTGCTCACCAAGCACGTCCTGTCGATTCTTTACCGCCTGCCACATATCATCGCTGACGATGCGTAGTTGGGGCGCTTCGGCTCGAACCCATTCGGCCTCAGGATTGGGACGGCGCACGGTTCGGCCGGTGCGCGGGTCCTTGACGGCCTGCTTATGGTTCCACACGCGCACGCCGACATAGAGTTCATTGTTGAGGATGCCGATCCCGAGGCTGCGCTTGCCGCGTATGGTGGTGTCGCTCCACGGACGGCCTGATGGCCCCGGAATGCCATCGGCATTAAGATCGCGCGCGATAGCGCGCGGACTCTTGCCAGCCGCGAACTCGCGGAAGATGCGTTCCACAATGGGCGACTTTGACGGCTCGATCCGACATTCGCCGCGCACCAGTTCGCCCTCACTGGATAGGCGGCGAACGGCCCGATAGCCGTAGCCGACCGGCCCCGCCGAAAAGCCCTTCTCGACCCGCCCGCGCTGCCCGCGATGGGTCTTCTTGGCAAGGTCTTTCAGGAACAGCGCGTTCATCGTGCCCTTGAGACCGACATGCAGTTCCGAAATCTCGCCTTCGGCGAGCGTCACCAAGGGAACGCGCGCGAACTGGAGATGCTTGAAGAGCGTCGCCACGTCCGCCTGATCGCGCGACGCCCGGTCCAGAGCTTCGGCCAGCACGATATCGAACTTGCCCGCCTGAGCATCCTGCACCAGCGACTGGATGCCGGGACGCAGGATCATGCTGGCCCCTGAGATCGCGGCATCCTCATAGACGCCAACGACATGCCAGCCCTCGCGTGTCGCGCGCTCGCGGCACACGCGAAGCTGATCCTCAATCGAGGCCGCGCTTTGCTGATCGGAGGAGTAACGGGCATAGAGGGCAATACGCATCATGACATATCTCCCGTTTCGCGCCGTCAGGCGGCCTTGGTCAGCATGAAATCCACATGGACGGCATCGAAGGGAAACACGATGCCGCGCCCTTCTTTCCGGATCACGCCTGCCGCAAGGAGCGCCTGCACGTCGCCATGCACCGCCTTCATGTCGCGACCGACACGGCGCGCCGCCTCGCGGATCGACATGACGCCCTGGCCGGTCATGGCCTGAATAAGGTCCCAGCGCTTGCGCGTGAACGTCTGCCACAGCAGATCGGGGCTGGCAAAGCTGTGATGCGCGCCCTGGGCCTTGCCCTCGAACGCGGCGAGCGCACGGCGCGTCACCTCTTCACGGCAGGCGACCGAGAGCGTCACGGTGTTCATGTCGGTTTCCATTGATCCACATCCTTCCAGAAGTCCGCCAGCAGCGCGGCGGGCGTCGTGAAGGCATAGGCCGTTTCCACCCCGCCGATGTGCCGGTGATCACCCTTGCCTGCCTCATTGTCGTAGCGCAGCACGCAAACGCTATCGACGACATAGGCAAGGGCGTATTTGAGATCGTGCGTCGACCCCTTCACCGACTTCGGCACCCGCCATATCCGCAGTTCCACGAAGGAGACTGCATCAAGCTGGTGCCGCTCATTGAGCAACGGTTCCGCCTTCATGATGGCTTATATACCATCATTGTCAATCGATGTCAATGAATCCATTATTTGCTTGTCTCCGGCTCATTGTCATTGGCTGCTTTTCGGGCGCGGACATGCTCTCGCGCGATGTGGCGCCCAATGGCCTCCGCTATGCGCGTCAGCGCCGCCTCCACGTCCAGAGCGGGTGGTCGGATGTCAGGCTCATTGTCGTTGGCGACACGCAGGCGATCAGGGGGCGCGGTATCGTCATCCCTTTCCATGGCCCGCCTTTCCCTGCGATGGCGGGTTGTCGTTGTTGGCCCTGTAGCCAGCGGGATCAGCGATCCAGCGATTTATGGCGGACTCGTGCCAGCCCGCGCCATGAACGCTGATCTTGAGTTGGGCAGGGAAGGTTCCGTCCGCCATCTTGCGGTAGATGGTCGACCGGGAAAGGCCGGTGCGGGCGCGGACGGTATCGAGACGGATAATACGTTCTGCATTCGACATAGGGGAGGCTTTCAAATCATGCGTTGGCGATGCCCCCTAAAGCCCAGAATGGCGCAGTTTCCGCGCAAGACAAGATGCGCGCCCCCGACCTTGCTGTAGGCCGGATGCCAATTGTAGGGCTATGGAGGGACGTAGAGGGACATCGGCGGCCATAGCGGGACTTGGCGGGAACTTGCCCGCTTCATTTCCGCATGCGTTTTTCTCAGGCATTGTTGCCTGATTGCCACGCTTTTTACGCTCGCCGATCCGCGTCAGACCATTTGAGCTATGATGTATTCGGCATATCCATCGGTCCTTTCCCCGATGGCCTGCCCGCCAAGGAAGAAGATTGCGCGAATCACGTCCTTCACGCAAGAGGCTGTGATGCCATGCCGAATGCGGCGGCGCGGGTATCGCGCAGGTTCGGGTGCCATCAAATCAACGACCGTTAAGCCTGCGAGCGGCTTGGAGGTGCAACGCATGTCCGCGCGTTTCCATATCATCACCGGCGGACCGGGTTCCGGCAAAACCAGCCTGGTAGGACTGCTCGCGATGCAGGGGCTATGCTGTATGCCCGAAGGGGGGCGTGCGATCATTCAGGAGCAGGTCGCAAACGGGGGCACGGCTCTCCCTTGGGCGGATCGCGCTGCGTTCGCCAGTATGATGCTGGACTGGGAATTGCACGCCTACAAAGCAGCAGCTTTGTGCGAAGGGCCTGTCATCTTCGACCGGGGTCTTCCCGATATCGTGGGGTACCTCCAACTCAACGGTCTGGACGTTCCCCTCACGGTAATGCACGCGGTAGAAGTCCTTCGCTACGCCGAGCAGGTCTTCATCGCGCCGCACTGGCCTGCGATTTACAGGCAGGATGCCGAGCGGATGCAGAGCGAAATGGAAGCGAAGGCCACTTTCGACGCCATGGTTGATACGTACACGTCGTTGGGATACCAACTCGTCCACTTGCCTCTTGCATCCGTGTCGGAGCGCGCGGCCTTCGTCCGGTCTCGGATCAATGCATGACTTTTACGTTGGCAGGCTTGTCTTAACGAGGGGGTGCTTTGATGAAGTCCGCTATAGCGGACACTACACCGGGAGCCAACGGCAAGCCGGGGTCTGAGTAAGTCGCAATATTGGCTCTCCGATCATCGGAGGCTATCTCTTTCAATACATGATTGGTGGCGGGTAACAGGATCAGTTTGACCTTGGGCTGCGCGCCTCTCAACAATTGCGCATCCCTGCGACCGACCTGAATGTCACGCTCGCCCTGAAGGATCAGAACCGGCTTCGAGCATTTTGCAGCAAGCTTTGCCGGGTCGATGGCAAACTGACTGATGAGAAATCCCTGAACCGCCGGGTGAAACAATGGAAGCAGGACGGGACTTATGCTGGCCTTGTCGACGCGATGCCCTGCTTCGAGTTCGGAAATTATTCTTTCGGCTTCATCTAAAATAGGTGAATTTGCCGGATTAGCTTTCAACTGCTCATCCAACACCTGTCCCAAAGGCCTGCTGGGTGTCGATATAAGGATCACCCCGCAAATCTTCTCATCGCCAACATGAGCGGGGGAAAGAAGATTCCGGCCCCCAACAGCATCCTGCCGTCGATACGTACGCAAGGGGCGCTCGTTACCGCTGTCTCGCCGAAAGCCTTCCAGCGGGCAACGGATAAGGCGCGGCGCGGTGGGACAGTATCGCTCAATGGGCTGCCGCCCGACGATTTTCCCCATCCGTATGCATAAGGGCGAAATTAAAGTCAGGGTGGTTCTCGACCTGGATAGCGCTTGATGCGCGCTGTCACAGATACTCGACCATCTGCATAAGCCCCGCATCCATATGGACTTGCTGGTGGCAGTGAAACAGAGACAATCCTGGGTTGCTGGCAGTCCAGTCCATCTCTAGGGATCCGTACACCGGTAGTATGACGGTATCTTTCACAAGTCCGCTAACCGGTACGCCCGAAATGGCGGTGACTTCGAAACTGTGGCGGTGGAAGTGGAAGGGATGGGCTTCGCGCGTGGCGTTCATCAGGCGGAAGCGGTAGCGGCGCCCCTCGCGCACCTTGATCACCGGGGTGTCGGGAAAGCTCTTGCCATTGATGCGCCACAGGTCGAGGCCGCCCATGCTGGCAGGCGAGGTAAATTCTTTAGCGAAGACCAGCGAAAAAATCCCGTCCACCGGTGCGGGAGGCCGGGCCGCCGGATCGGTAAAGCGGCGGTAGCTCCAGTCGAAGCCCGGCGGCTCGCGCCAGACGGGCGCACCGCACATATTGGCATATTCCACCACCCGGGTCAGGCCCGCCGCCCGTTCGGCCGGATCGGTCGACCCCATTTGCCAGATGCCCGGATTGTTCATGTCGACGATGGCATCCACCCGTTCCGCCACGCCCAGTTCGAGCACGCGGACGGGGGCGGGATTGGGCACCGGCGTACCGTCCATCGCGATGACCCGGAACTGATGGCCCGGCAGGACGATGCGGACATTTTGCGTGGCGCTGGCATTGAGGAAGCGGAACAGCACCCGCTGCCCCTGCTTGACCTTGATGGGGTCCGCCGCGCTGCCCAGCCTGCCGTTGAAGGTCGCATGGGCATAATCGACCATGACATTGCCGATCGGCCGGCCCATCTGGTGGAAGCGACCCTGCCAGTGATGGATCGCCATGAAATGTTCCTGATCATGGAAACCCGGATCGGTGCCATCATCCACGAACAGGAAGCCCGACTGGCCTGAATAGCCACCCCGGTTGAGGTCGGTATGGGCCATCATATGGCTGTGGTACCAATGGGTGCCCGCCGGGCGGGGTACGAAGGCATATTCGCCCGACGCCCCGGCCTTGAGGATGGGGCTGCCTTCCTCTTCCGCGCCGTCCATCTCGCTCGACACATGCAGGCCGTGCCAGTGGACCAGTTCGTCCGCGCCGGAGCGGTTGTGCACCTGAATGCGCGCCTCTTCCCCCGCCTTCATCCGCAGCAGGGGGCCCGGCACGGTACCGCCATAAGTGGTGGTGGGGATGATCACGCCGCCGCCCAGGTCGAGATTGGTCTTCTCGATGGCGAAGCGGATCGGCTCCCTGGGGAACAGCAGGTTCCGGCCGCGCCGGGTGGCGCCCATCGCCACCAGCGGCACGGCCGATGCGACCAGCGCCTGGGCCATGAAGGCCCGACGCCCCAGCAATGCGCGCGAAATATCCTTGCCCTGCATAGCGCTCACTCGTCCCGCAATTCATCGACCGCGCGCGAGGCCATGCTGATGGCCAGCGCAGTGGTGTCGGTGCCACCGGCATCCGTATTGGCCACGGTAATCCGCCCGAAGCGCTTGCGCGCGCGCAGATGGGGCGGCTCGCCCCCCTGTTTCAGGAAATCGTCGTAGAGCGGGGAATACCAGTAAGAATAACCATGGCCCCAGCGGTTGACGGTTATGCCCGCAATGTCGCGCGCGGCATCAAAGCCATAGGGGCCAAGCGTCGCCTGCAACTGCTTGCGCGCTTCGCGCTCATAGGTTTCGAATGTCGTTTCATACATTTCGATCCGGCCCAGCCGGAACTGGTCCTTGATATGCAGGCCGGGCGAACCATAGCCGCGCAGCATCGACAACTTGGTGGGCTGGTCTGGGCTTTGCGAATGTTTGTGATCGCCCACCGACACCGGGAATTCGAGCGCGAGCGAGGCATAATAGCCCATCGGTGCGTTGATGAGGCAGGCCCCGGCGCGCTTGAACGCTTCCCAGTTGCGCAGCCAGACATTGACCCAGAGATTGGGCACATGGACGTTGTAGTGCAGCGCTTCACGCTGTTCCAACGGCATGTCCGGGCAGAGATAGGGAATGACGTGGAACCAGCAGGCCAACACGCAGCGATCGGCCGTCACCCGATGCACCTGATCGTCAGTCATGTAGACGATGTCGACCCCGTCCTGCCCCCCGTCCTGACCGGCGCGGGTCACGTTGCGGACATTGACGACCGTGGAATTGAGGCGGATGCGCGCCGTGTTGGAGGGGCGGTCGAGCTTGCTGTAATCGACCCGCTGCGTCATCGAATCCGCGACGCTGTTACCCGGCAGCGCCTGTGGCACCAGCTTGCGCACCAGCAGGCGGGCGATGGTCGCATTGCCTTCGGGAAAATGATAGCGCGCGGCGCGTTCGCGGCGCGGCGGCAGGTTCATGCCGTCAAGCCCGGGCAGATTGCGCATATAGCCTGCCAGCGCAGTCGTCGCGTCGAGGCCACGGCCGCTGCCAAACACGCGGTCGCGCAGATAGGTGACGACCATCGGATCGCATTTGGCGACCTGCGTCACGAAATCGGCGTAACTCATATAGGTCAGCTTTTCGACCTTCTGTTCCACCGTCACGCCAGGCAGATAATCGACCCGGTCATGATAGAGCCGAAATAAGTCCTGACGGACCGCTTCAGGCAGCGGCGCGTCGCGCATGAAGGCCACCCAGCGCGCATCCGCATCGGGCGGGACATTGGGGCTGTAGAGAAAGACGAAATCGGTCCAGGGCGCAGGATCCTTCAGCAGCGTATCGGCCCCGAAATTCTCGCGGTCGAAAAAGACCGACTGGCCCATGCCCTGACGGAAATAAAAGCCGGTATCGACATTGTCGCGGGCCAATGCGCCGACATCCACGCCGATGTCGGCGAACAGTTCGCGTTCGGCATCGGTGCCCGGTTCGTAGATGTTGAAGCTGCCCGCGTTGGACAGCCGCGTGTCGCCGCCGATGGTGAATTCGTTACGCTTGGCATGGCCGCCGAAATCATCATGATTGTCGAGGATCAGGACTTTCTTGTCCTTGCCCCAGCGCTTCTGGAAAAAATAGGCGGCGGCCAGTCCGCTGATCCCGCCGCCGACGACGACGAGATCATAATGTTGCGGATCGACCGCTGCCTTTGGAAGCGCGTCCATCAGCCAGCCTTCGCGCAGGGCGTGGCCATTGAGATAGGCGCGCGGCACGCCGCTGCCGCGCATACCCGTCAGGGCGGGGGGATAGCCGGGGTCGTCGGCCCCGGCATCCATGCCAGCCAAAGGCAGCGGCCGCCTGATCACGGACGCCTTGCCATCGACAATATCGTAACGGGGAATGTCGCTGTTCATTCCCAGGCCGGCGTCACCATGGGCGCCATGCCCCCCCTGATCCATCGTCATCCGATCAGAAACCCAGCTTGAGCGACATGTAATAATAGCCGCCATTGATGCCCAGTTGCTGCATCCCGGTATCGTTGAGGGCGACACCCGCAAACCGGGTGTTGAGCGGCACGACGCTGGGCCGCGCATCGAACAGGTTGCTGGCGCCGACGGCGATCTTGGACGATTCCATCAGCTTGTAGCCCAGTTCGACATTGGTCTGCCATTTGGGCGCATTGTACATCTCGTAGAAGACGGTGGTGGAATAGGCATCGGCCCCCGTCACATATTGACGCAGCGTGTTGACCTTACCCCAGCGGATTTCATGCAGATCGAAATCCCATTTCCCGGCCTCCAGATGGCCGCCGAAGATGAATTTGTTGCGGGGGAAATAGGTAGACAGGAAGGCCTGACCCTGCCGGGTCAGGAGCGACCGCCCGTTAAGGTCGATGCCGACGCGCTGTATCTTCGTCTTGTTGAAATTGGCCGACGCATCCCAGTCGACGGTGAAGCCGTCGAACAGGGTGCGGTAGTTGGCGACGATGTCCAGGCCGCGGGTGCGGGTGTCGGCGCCGTTGGAGAAATATTGGGCCGACACCGCCGAGGGCAGCACGCTGGAGTCCACGGTGATCCCCTGCGCGGCGAGCGCATCGATCGCCGCCTGCCCGTTATAGGCGCCGCCCTTCACGATGCGATCCTTGATCGAGATCTGATAACCGTCGATGCTGATCGTCATCCGGTCGACCGGGCGGAAGACCATGCCGAGCGAATAGTTGGTCGATTTTTCAGGCTTGAGCTGCTGCGCGCCCAGCAGGCGGGCCGCGATGGAGTTGACCGCCAGAACGCCCTGTGCCCCGTTGGGCGTGGTGCCCAGGCTGGTATAATATTGTTCCTGCATGTTGGGCGCGCGGAACCCATTGCTGATGGTACCGCGCACCGCGACCGCCGGGCTGAAATCATAGCGGACCGACGCCTTCCCGGTCAGCGTATCGCCCGCATCGCTATAATCCTCGTAACGGCCCGCGAGTGCCAGTTGCAGGCCGGGTACCAGCTTGGCCGACAGGTCGATATAGGCGGCCTTGATGTCGCGCGAGGCGCGCACATAGCTGCTGGGCTGAAGACCGGACTGCCCCTGCGTCCCCGCGCCATAATAGGAAGCCGGCTCGCCCGGGTTCACATCATAGGTATCGCGGCGATATTGACCGCCGATCGCGAAGTTGAGCGGTTCGGCCAGGCCCGGCAGGTCGATATAGCGGCGCAGACTGCCTTCCAGCGTGAGCTGCGAATTAGCGTAGGACATGACGTTGAACTGGGTCGGCGTGCTGCCGGTGTCATTGTAGAGATAGACGTTCACGCTGTCGTACAGATTATAGTCGGTATGATCTTCGCCATAGGTGGCGTTGAGATCCCAGTCCCAGCCCGACAGCTTGCCCTTGAGGCCGCCTGTGATGCTGAAATCATGTTCCGTCACCTGGCTGAGCGGGCTGAAGCCGTTGGGGAAGACCTGTGGCAGCAGGGTGGGTACGCGATAATTCTGGAACGACCCGGCCTTGCGATAGGCATAGGTCGCGAAGGAATAGAATTGGACGCTGTCCGACAGATTATAGCCCGCATTATAGGACAGGGCGATCCGGTCCTGTTCCGAATTGCCGAAGTAGCGGTTCACCTTCTCCCCCACGCGCGTGTCCGGCCCGCCGCGGTTGGTGTGATCCTGATGCCGATATTCGCCGCTCAGGCTAAGGAAGCCATCCTCCCCCAGCTTCGTACCCCAATTGACGGTGGAGGCGGAGGTGAAACCGTCGCCCTCATAATAAAGGCCGTTGTTGGTCGTGAGCGTCAGGCCGCTATCGTTATTCTTGAGGATGATGTTGATGACGCCGGCAATCGCGTCCGACCCGTAGATGGCCGCCGCGCCGTCCAGCAGCACTTCGACATGGTCGATGGCCGAAGTGGGGATGAGGCCGATGTCGACCGGCGCCGTGCCGTCTTCCGGCCCCGTCGCGTCAGTGATGACGGATGTGGTGTGGCGACGCTTGCCATTGACCAAGATCAGCGTGTGATTGGAGGTCAGCGCGCGCAGGCTGATCTTGTCCACCATATTGGCGTTGCCCGACGTGACGCTGGAGCGGGTGATCGAGGGCGAGAGCTGGACCAGCGCGTCGCGCAGATCCGCCTGACCCGTGGCGGCCAGCTTGTCGCCGCTGATCACCGTAATCGGGCTGGTGCTGGCGCTCGCCTTCTGATTGGGATCGCGCGTGCCGGTGACGATAATTGGTTCGTCCGCCTCCAGCGGCGCGAGCCGGGCAGAGGTGGCCGCAGGGGCGGCGGCGGCGGCAGTGGTGCCGACGAAGGTGAAGCTGGCGGGACGCGGCCGGACATCCTCATGCTTGACGAGGTAGACGCCATTGGCGCCCACAGTCCAGACAAGGCCGGTGCCCTTCAAAAGGCGGGCAAGCGCCTGAGGCACATCCATCGTGCCCTGAAGGGAGTCGGAAAAGCGCAGGGCACCGGTGGGCGGTGCCACGATGCTGACATTGGCCTGCCGCGCCAGTTCGGCAATGGCGCTCGACAGGCGCTGCGGCTGCACGCTGAAGCTGCGTTGCTGGGCCAGCGCCGGCTGGCTGAAGAACAGGCCAATGGCCGCACCGGCAAAGAGATAGGATCGCGCTCTCGACGTCATGATAAGTCCCCCTTCGATCGCCCGCCATTCTTTCGGGAGGGCAAGGGGGAAGATGCGGGCCGAATGCCCGATCCACACATGCCGGTCAAAAAAATCTCATCGCCCCTCGTGCGGGCTGAGCTTGATGCCCTGCGCGGTGCGCTCGACCTTCAGATCCAGCACCTGGGCGACAGCTTCGGCGAAGCCGACCGGGTCGTTCGAAGAAAAGCGACCGGTGATCGACATATGGTCGATGCCGGGTGCCAGCAATATCGGCGTGCTGCTGTAGCGGCGGAATTCCAGCGCCGCCTGTTGCAGGCTGGTTTCATTGAACGACAGGGTCGCGTCCAGCCAGGCCAGGGACTGGGCGAGGTCTGACGGCGACATTGTGCGCACCAACGGCTTGCCCTGCCCAAGACGGTCGACAATTTCCATATTGGCGTCCGCATAGAGCGCCTGCGCCCCCGCGTCCGGGCGGGATGGACCGAAACGGATGCGCCCTTCCTGCACCAGCACCTGTACCGCATCGTCAAAGGCGCGCACGGAAAAGGCGGTGCCGACGGCGCGGACGGCCCGGTCGGCATTGCGCACGGTAAAGGGGCGCGCACGATCCTTGGCGACCTTGAAAAAGGCCTCTCCCTCGATCAGTTCGACATCGCGTGCCTCCGGCCGGAACGCCACCCGCACCGCGCTGGCGGTGTTGAGCGTCAGGACCGAACCATCCTCCAGCGGAATGGTCCTGATCTCGCCATGGGCGGTCCGGTAAAGCTGGCCCGCTTCCAGCCCGCCCCGACCGCGAAGCCAGACCGATCCGCCCGCGACCGCCACGACGGACGCCGCCAGCCCGCTGAGCAACAGGCGCCGCCGCGCCATCCGGGCCGAGGCGGCTGCATAATCGTCGGGCACGGCCGGCAAAGGCGCTTCCTGCGCAGCAAGGGGAAGTGAAGGATCAAGCGCCATCGGCCGGTCCGCCTGCACGGCCTGGGTCCGCAGCAATATCGCCTTGGCACGGCCATAGGCGCCCAGATGGCGCGCATCCTGCTGCAGCCAGGTTTCAAGCTCCTGCTCCTCATCCTGATGCAGCGGGCGCAAATCCTCCCGTGCGGCCCAGTCGGCCGCGATCCGGTCGATCTCCATATTATTTCCGGGTTCGGACATGCCGTTCCCTATCCTCATCCTCACGCTTCGCGCGATCGGGACGGGAACCTTGCCTGCTCCGACCGAACATTGCCATCAGCCGCTCGACACCCCGGCCAAGATGCTTCTCGACATTGCTTTCGCTCATCTTCAGCCTCTGGGCAACTTCGCGCTGGGACAGGCCGTCAATCTTGCGCAGACGATAAACCTGCTGACACCGGGGTGGAAGCGAGGCTATGGCATCCTGAAACATTTGCCATTCCTGCCTCCCTTCGGCTTGGCGGTCTGGCAAGGGCTCGTCGGCTGCCTGATGCAAAATCTCCAGATCGCCAACAAGTTCAATAGGTACTACTTTCGAATGACGGATGTACTGAAGCAGGACGTTGCGCGCTATCTGGAGCAGATAACGCCGCGGTTCGAGAATATGTGTAACGCTATCGAGCATGATGAGGCGCGCATAGCTTTCCTGAATCACATCGTCGATATCGCATCCCGCCATGGTCCCAACACGCAATCGACCGCGCAGCCAGATTTCGTGGGGCAGGATATGATCGGCCAGCCATCGGGCACGCTCGCGCGCCTTATTGCGCATCGATAACTGACCAGGGATGGCGTCCTCGATCATGTTACCGCCCGGCCACCCCGCACAAAATCGGCGCGACGACAAATTTGTCGGTCGTTCGAAGAAATATAGGTATGCAGGATGAACTGTTTGAGTGACTGAAATTTTTGCCTCTGCAGGCTGCTTTGCACGGCTTTGCAGACGGCTCGCGCGGAAAACACAGCGTCCAGGGAAAAAGCGACAATAGCCTTGGGAAATATGGATTTGGTGGGGCTTCTGATGTCTTGCACCTCATCGAACAGATGCATGACGGTGAATGCACAACAGGAGTAATCAGGAATCAAGAAGTCATACAACGGGCTTCGAAGCCATGAAGCGAAGTAGCTTGAGCGAGGCGTCATCGACATGAAAAATTCCACTTCGGAGCAGATCAGGGGACGCGCTTTGTTCCTAGGCTTGCGATGGACGAAAAATCCATAAGTTAAGACGAAAAGACTGGTTAAATCCTCAATCGAAATGCAATGGTGCTTGCCGCATCTCTCAATCTGTCGCGCAATCTTGTGTGGGATTGGGAGCGCGGCGTGCAGCCTCGAAGTGGTCAGCCCTGCGGTTACTGCCGATCATCCAGGGACTGAAGGCGGTTACCTGACAGCCCATGTTGGTTCTCACATAAGATCGCGTGAAAAAAGGCCCGCCTCAAGACATGAGCAGGCCTTGTTAGGATAGCAGGCACAACCATACTCGCAGGTAAATCACTGCGTAACACTACAGAAGGAGTACTCCCGCCACGATCGCCGCGAAAATGCCATGGGGCGGGAGCAGGAGGACGATATCCGTGCTACAAGCTGGTGTCGAGAGCGGAACGGCGGCAACACGTATCCCGCTTAAACCGGCCGCTGCGTCGGGAGGCGGATAACGCAATGCCTGACCCGCATATATGCGGGTCAGGCAGGCATCATATGCCTTTCTTCAGCCCCGGCCGCGACCCGTCCCCATTGTATCGGCGCAATATTTGGACACCTTTGACCGCCCCATATCCGATTACAGCGAATGCGCCGACTTTCACCACGGCTCCCACCACCCGGGGCGTGACATAGCCCAGCACAGCGCCTTTCAGACCGCTGTCGCCATCCTGCTGGTCGATCTTCGAGCCGATAAAGGCACCAAATATCTCGGTGAACATGTCGGAAAGCCCTTGTTGACCCACATGGAGCGCGCAAATCAATTGAAGGTCCCGTCTCCTTTCCATTATGGACGAACGGTCCGAAAGAACCTCTGCCAATCGGCCTTGCGCATGCGGCCGCTCACCCTTGTTAACCACGGTCATACAGCGGAGATTCAGCGAGCCACTTCTCAATTGAGGCTATCTCGCAAAAGGAAAATTTGTGGACGCCGCGTCCATCATATCAGCATTTGAAGCAAAGCCCGGTGCAATGGCAGCTGAGCTTCATTGTGGTCCGGTTGTAAACCCGATCACCATTCACAAAGTGACCGCTCACGGCATCGTGTTTTCAGGGAAAGGGGTGCCTCCCCTGAACGAACCAGTCAGCGTCGTGGTCGGCAAGCTGGAAGCCAGCGGCATCATCAGTGCAAGAACCGAGAGGCGATGCGCGTTGCTGTTTCTGCGCCCATCCGCTCCTTGCTGAACGGCATTTGAAGCATGGACGGTCCTCCTCCTCCGGTAAGACGCGAAAATACAGGTCCCCCGCCTGGCTAGAGGCGCCATCATAGGTGGCAATATGGGGTGGTCGATTGACCCCGGCGTCATAGCCGGGGGGAGACGCCGGGGCCGATCGAAGTACGTCTTGACGGTGGAGACAGAAATCAAGACGCCTTAAGAAATTCCGGCATCATTATTAAAAACTCGTTAATGGCTTGTTCGTTCGCACTGCCTTTTTACAGATTACGCCAGTACCTCCCTTCCCGCCAGCGCTCAGGACGACACGCGAAAATATTATCCAATCTGGATGTCAGGAAGGAAGTCGGGCGTCCCCACGCCATGGCGCGGGCCGCGCTCTATTCCGCTTCACTCCACCGAGCCACGCTGCGCTTGTGTCTCGGCGCCTCACGGCGTGACGATCGCATGACGCGGGGGAAGTGGCTGCGCCGCTTCCATGCGTACATCGTGCATGCGCGCGATGGCGTAAAACCGGCTCCGGCAAGCGGTGTGGGCGTCGCTACCCTTTAGGCGCGTCGCGGCGGGCCGCAACCCGGCTGCGCCGGGTCTTTCTCTTCGTTCCAGCCCTACAAGCCACCCCATTGCGCAAGCGCAATGGGGACCCCGGGGGTGCAACCCGCCTCTGCCGCCGCGCCTGCCGGTGCGCTCTTGCCGCCCACCCCGCATTCCGGGGCCGGGATGATGCGAAGAGGAGTAAAGGACATGGAACTCAAGCATATCGACATTGCCCGTCTCTCGGTTTCGCCTGCCAACATGCGCGGGGGAAAGAAGGCTCCTGATCTGACCAACATCCTGCCTTCGGTGCGCGCACGGGGTATCCTCGTGCCGTTGATCGTGCGGGAGAAGGATGGTGACAGCTACGAGATCGTAGCAGGCAAGCGGCGCTATCATGCCGCATTGGCCATCGTGCAGGAGAGCGGGGCCGTCGATCCGCTGCCCTGTGCGGTGATGGAAGCAGGTGACGACGCGGCGGCGCTGGAAGCCTCGCTGATCGAGAATATCGCAAGGTTGGACCCCGATGAAATGACCCGCCACGAAACCTTCACCCGGCTTGTTCGGGAGGGGCGCAGCGTGGACGACATCGCTCTGACCTTCGGGTTGACTGCGCTACAGGTGAAGCGGACCCTTGCGCTGGGCAATCTGATGCCGCGCATCCGCAATCTCTATCGGGCTGATCGTATCGATGCCGTCACCGTGCGGCACCTGACCCTTGCCACGAAGGCGCAGCAGCGTGAATGGCTGGCATTGCTTGACAGCGAGAGCGACCAAGCCCCCTTGGGCCAGAACCTCAAGGCGTGGCTCATGGGCGGTGCGGCCATTTCCACCAAGGTCGCGCTGTTCGATGTTGCGAGCTATTCCGGCGAGGTCGTCTCCGACCTGTTCGGCGAGGACAGCTATTTCGCCTGTGCCGCCGATTTCTGGACGGCGCAAATGGCGGCGACCGAGGAACGCGCGGAAGCTTTCCGGGAGGCAGGTTGGCCGGAGGTTGTCGTGATGGGGCGCGGCGAATATTTCCACACATGGGAGCATGAGCGCTGCCAGAAGCAGAAAGGCGGTCGGGTCTATGTGGCGATCAGCCATCGCGGCGAAGTGACCTTCCATGAGGGCTACATCGCCGGGAAGGAAGCCCGTAAGCGCGAGGCAGGAGAAAACAACCTATCCAAGCCCGTGCGCCCTGAGGTCAGCGCTCCTATCCAGAACTATATCGATCTTCACCGGCATGCCGCCGTGCGCGCTTCCCTGATTTCGCAGCCTGCCATGGCCCTTCGCCTGATGCTGGCCCATGCCATTGTCGGTTCGCCCCTGTGGCGGGTGGATGTCGAGAAGCAGCGAGCCAATACCGATGCCATCGCGGAGAGCGTGGAGGCTAGCGCATCGGAAGCCATCTTTGATGCCAAGCTGCGCGCCGTTCTGGACCTGCTCGGCTTCGATCCCGAGACGCCCACCGTCACGGGCGGCTATGCAGGCGATCATGGCTTGCCGGGGCTGTTCAACCGCCTGTTGGGGCTATCCGATGAGGCCGTCATGTCGGTCCTCACTGTCGTCATGGGCGAGACGCTGACGGCGGGAAGCGCGATGGTCGAATTGCTGGGCGTGCTGCTCAAGGTAGATATGGCGGCGGTCTGGCAGGCCGACGACGCCTTGCTCGACAGCATCCGCGACAAGGAGATTATGGGCAAGATCGTCGCGGATGTCGCCGGTAACACGGTCGCAACCGCAAATGCCGGAGAAAGCGCCAAGGTCCAGCGGCAGATCGTGCGCGACTGCGTTGCCGGGACCAACGGGCGGGCGAAGGTTGATGGCTGGGTGCCGCGCTGGATGACCTTCCTGCCGTCCACCTATACTGAGCGGGGTGGCGTTGGCAGCGTCCAGCAGTGGAGTGAGATTGCCTCGTTGCTTGATACCGCAGAAACCGTGGATCAGCCGATGGCGCAAGCCGCTTGACCTTGCATGACCCCGAAGGCGGTATCGCCTCCGGGGTTTCTACCGCTCGGCGGGAAGAGCCACCAAGGACGAGCCTGACGAACGCAGATCTGAAAAACCGCTCCACCGCCAAAATGCCGGAGGAGCGGTTTTGCGATGAACGGAATATTTCACTGCTGTCCAACTACTGGGGCCATAGAAAGCCTCTCGCAACGGTCATTTCGAAGCTGTCCGGCTGTAACGGATGGGAAGCGGCTTACTTGTGCGCCGACCCGCGTCGGTGTTGGTCCAAATCATAGGCAGACTTGCAAACTGAACCGCGCCGTCAGCGATCCAGGCTTTATCATACAGCGTTGTTCGCTCCTGCGCGAAGTAGAACGGATCGCATGTCCGCCCCGCGACCGATTTTGGGACATTGAGCGCCCACCCCTTCAATCCGCAGCCATGCACCTCCCCATCGACCAGATTATACTGGGCTACGACTGCCTCGGACAGTGGCGTCAGCGTGATCGATGCCACCGTATGATGAAACAGGATGCCGTCCTCGTTCTTGTTCGTTTGGAGGTCTATGCCATGATAGTCCACGTCCAGCGTGGGTGTTTGACAGTCATTCTTGGCATATAATCGAGCACTGGCTTCTATCGCCCCGTCCTTGATGGCGATCCGGGTGATGATCCCATGTCGGCCGCCCTTGCCGATTGGAGTGCAATCCGAGGCCCAGTTTCCATCCAACCCTTCTGCTTGAATCGGTATAGCGACACTGACGGCTAATAAAGTGGCAAACAGGATCAAATGGGCCTCCCACTGCGATTCGAAGAAATTGAACTACCTGGTTGCGCTAAAGGCCAGCGTTTTTGACGGATAGGCGTCCATTCGCTGGCGCGAATAGTGCGCCAAGTGGCATTGACGATCGGCTCTCTTTGAAACCGAACCAAAGCCCATCGCTTCAGCCGACTCTTTGTTTCGTGGTCATTTTCTGATAGGCTGCCCATGCGTTGCGCACAGGGCAGCGCCGGGACTGCGAATCCTGATCCGAAATAGACTTCCTCGAAAACAGATCGTTTTCGGGGTGCCGTCGTATATGTCCAGGCCTTCGGGCTAAAAACGGCGGCGCATGTCTTCGGATCATGTTCGCAGCCCCGGTGACTCCCGTGCCCAGTGCGCGGGAGTTTCGGGACCGTATACCGCATCCGCCCCGTTCCTTCCGCCTCATCCGCCTGGATGCGGACCGGAGGTTCCCATGGACGAGAACCATGACAGAGGTGCGCCGACGCTTGCCGCTGACGCGAAGTATGATCGCGAGTTGCCCGATCACAATGAGATGCGAGACCGCGTTGTCGCCCGCGTGTTGCACCTCGATCGCTATCCCAGATTGGCGATCGAGCGCGCGGTGCGCGTGCTTCGCGCCTATTTCATCGATCGGCGCGACCGCGCACCCCGGCGCGGCACGCTCGAAGGCTTGATGTTGGTGGGCAAGAATGCCGATGCATCAGCAAGGATTACATGGGGCCGCGATCCACTCCTGTTGGAAATCTGGGCCTTCGTCGACCATGAGGCCTACAAGGGAAAGGAGCGCTATTGGGGCCGCGCCCAGGCCGTCCTCAAGTCCCAACTCGTGCGGGCCGTGGAGGTCGAGCTATCCGTCTTCACCGTCGATGAGGCCGAGCGCTTTGCCCTGACCAATCCATGGCTGGCGGAGCGCTATGAGGGCGGCATCGTCCTGTTCGATCGGACGATGGACCCGCCGCGAAATGCTGAAGGCCTAGCGGCCCACGACCGCATTACGGCGGCTCTGACAATTCTGGACGAGCCGCAACGGATCGCCTTCCAGCGCTACCGTGCTTATGGCCTCGACCTTGGCCGGATATCCCGCCCCCTGCGTACAAGCGAGGCCGAGGCGAGGATGATCCTTGCCGAGGCGTTCGGCACGCTTCTGGCCGAGATTGGCGACGAGGTGCGGCCACGATCCCTGCGTTCCCACCTTGGCAACCATCCCCGCCACAATCTCGATCTCTACCACCGCCCCGGCGACTTCGACCTCCTGCTTGCCGTCACCCTCTACCGCCGCGCCGTGGATCATGTCGGCATGATGGTCGAGGCCCATGCGCGCGACCGTGCCTCGAAGGTCGTGCAGGAGGCCGCCTATGCCACGGAGTTCGCGCTCAAAGCCCTGCTGCTCCATGCAGGCTACGGCGATGACTGGAACCGAAGGCATATCGGGCTCGATCTGGAAGCCGCGCTGAAACATGCTCGTGCAAATGGGCTTGGTCCGCCCAGCGCAGAACTCGAACGGCTGATTACGCCGTTATCGGACTATCATCACGGCGGCAGAGAGCCGGATCAGGCACAAGCGGTTCTCGTTGCACTCCCTCCCGCCGAAATCGTCGAAACGGCGGCAACGCTCGTTGCCGATGTGGGGACCATCACCGGCTACGCCGGTCTGCCGGGGGAGGAAGCATGATGCTGCATACCGACCTCGACCATCTCTCCGGTTCCATGCGCGAGGAACTGCGCCGGGTCACTGCCCTGTTGTTCGAGGGCTTCGATGACCTGTGCGCCCAAAAGCGGGCACAGCGCTACAGGACGGCCCGCATCGACAAGCTTATCCTCTACGGCGCGCACGCGGCCCGGGATCTGGGGGCGAGCCCCATACTCACGCCTGCGCCCATCCGGCTTCTGGTCATCGTCAACCATAACCGGATTGCTGCGCGCCGGGATGATTGGGCCCCGATCCGCGACCGCCTGCGGCGCGCATGGGAAGTGGGCGAGATACTTCACCCGGTCCGGCTGTGCGTTCACACGCTCAGCCATGTGAACCACGCCCTCGTTCATGGCGTCCCGTGGTTCGTCACGATCGCGAGCGACGGTATAGCGCTCTATCAGGCCAGCAGTGCGCGCCTCGAAGCGCCGCGAAGGCTGCCTGCCGCACGGCGGCGAGAGCGCGGGCATACCGAGTTCACACGCTGGTACGAACGGGCCGGTGATTTTCTCATAGGCGCTGCCTTCTTCGAACAGCGCGGCAATGCGCCGATGGCGGCCCTGTTGCTGCATCAGGCCAACGAGCATCTCTATCAATGCGTCGCCTGGTCGCTGACTCTCAATGGGCTACGCACGCACGCCCTCGACGAACTGCGCGAGGTCGCCGAATATCTCGACAGCCGTCTTGTCCTCGCATGGCCGCAGGAAACGCCGTTCGAGCGGCGTGTCTTCGGCTGTATCCGGCGCGCCTATGTCGAGGTCCGCTACGGGCGCACATACCGGATCGCGCCTGAAGAGGTGGCATGGGCAATGGATTGCACCGCCGCTCTCTACAAGCTGGTGCAGTCGGTCTGCGTCGAACGGCTGGATGCGCTGAATGAGATTTCGCAGGAGGCGGATCATGTGCAGTTCGCCTGACGCCACCTCCGACCCCACGGCGGAAATGCGTGCGGCCTATCTTGATGCCGTTAAGCGCCTGCCGGTGCTTTCCCGCGTGATACTAAGGATGCATCAGAACGACGATCTCGCTTTTGAAGAAATAGCCCGCCGCCTGTCCATCGAGATGACGGCCGTCATGGCCTGTTTGTCGGAGGCGTTGGCGATGATCGTCGCCATGCTCGATGGTGACAGGCCGAGGCGCTGGCGCGCCGCCCAGATCAGCCCCGCAGAGCGGGCGTTGCGCGAACGGCATCGCCACTATTGCGCTGATCATTTGCGCGCCATGGGCATCGACATACCAGTCATGTGGAAGCGACGGATGGACGATGACGTTGCGGTTGCCATCGTGCTGATCGAAACCTTGCCCGAACCGCTGCGGGAAACTGTCCTTCTCTTCTCTGCCGACAAACTGACCCTGGATCAGATCGCCGCGAAGATGGGGACCACGAGGGAGACCGTCGTCAAGCGCATGTCGAGCGTACTCGACACGATCGAGATTGGCCCAAAGCGCTTTGAGGATTGGTTGCGAACGCTGGGCGCTGACATCTGAAACATCAGCCGCCCTTGGCAAACATCCGGTTGAAAAGTTCCTCGCTGCGGCGGCGGCCTTCGGGTGTCAGCACGACAGATTTTGCCTTGCCCACCGGGTCGAGGATCAGATCCTGCGCATGCAGGCGATCCAGCGCGTCCCAGTCGAAGGATTTCCAGGCTCTCGCCGTGCCGAACAATCGGTCCTCGCTGTGCAGCGTGAGAAACATCAGCGCCAGGACCGCTTCATCGATCCGGTCGGTGTCGATATCCGCGTCTTCCATGCGCTATCTCCCGAGGGTATCGGGCAAGCATGATACAGCGTGGAGAAGCAGACGTCACGGAGCTGTAGAGGGCAGTCAGTCCGCCATGGTTGCAGCCGTTCGGGTCGCTTGTGCCGTTTCACCCTTGAGGGCAGCGGCAATCATCGCCGCCAGCGTCTCTTCCGCACGCGCGCGGACACCGATATCCTTCGCTTCGAGATCGCGCCGGACCCATTGCGGCGCACGTTCCACTACGGCGAGAATGATCGCCTGAAAATGTTCGTCCATGGCGCATCGCTCTATGCACCGCGAGACCTGTCGTCATCAAAAATTGCGGCCCAATCAGCATCGGCGCGATAACGTTCGAGTTGCGCTTCCGATAGCCACACGCGGGGATATTCCATCGGGCCATCACCTTCTCTTGCCGCTCCATGGTCCTTGCCCCTGCTTTGCGGTGGAACCACCCAGCCAAAACGTCGCCGCCGAAGCGCCCGCAATTTGGGCCTGAAATCATTTAAAACCGATGGTGGAAGCAGCGGCGCGCCGAAATTGTCGTCTATCCATTCCAGCACCAGCAGCGCGCCTTCGCGCGTGCGAAGATCGGCGACGCCCACGATGAGCAAGGCTTCGGCGAGATCGTCGAGCAGCAATCCCAGACGAAGAGCGGGCTGGCGCGCAATCAGCTTCTGCAGCAGATCATATCGTGGCTCGCCCTGTCCAAGCGCAGAAAATTTTGCCCAGAGATTCTGCTCTCCTCTGCTAAGACCCGACAGCGCGTAGAGGTCATAGGTATCCGCGCTGATCGTGAAATCCCGCCGAACGGCATTGCGATGAAGGCGCACGGCGTCATTACGCAGGACCATGGGAAAGGCGGGATCAATCAGCATTGCCGACTTGTATCACGTTCGGTCCAAGCCGGGACAGTATAAGAAGACAGGCATGGAGAGAAGAAGGCTTGCCCCAGCCTGTCGAACCGACAATGATTTGAGCATGACAGACCGGCCACGCAAAACTCTTCGCCTGAACATGCGTTCGCCGCAGTACAAAGAGGTTCAGCCACAGGTCATCCCGAGCCCGGCAGCCGAAGCGAAGTCTCCCGAAGAAAAGGAAGTGGATGCGCTCGCACTGGTCACCCAGGCAATCAAACAGAGGTTATGTCTGAACTGGGCTTACAACGGCACGACAATGGAAGTCGATCCGCAGGTCATCTATCTCAGAAAGGACAGCCTTTATTGTGATGCGGTGGTAACGCAGCGAAATGCCACGCAGGCGAGTGAACTGAAACTCGGGAGCTTCCGCCTCTCGGGTCTGCAACATATTGCCCTGATCGGGCGAACCTTGAGGCCTTGGCCGGGCCTCGATCTTGCCGATGCGCGCTATGGCGTCGTCCTGACCGTGCGAGATGACGCGTAACTTCCGAACACGCTAGACGGAAGGATCAACCATGATTTTCGCCTTGTCCCTCTTGCTTGCAGTCTCAGCGCCTCATTCGGCCCCGCCGGCCGAACAATTTGTGAGGCAAATTGAGCAAGCTTATAAAGATGTGGAAGCAGAAAATGCAAAGCTGCCGCCAGCGACGACCGTTGCCGAAAAGCTGATAAGACTTGGAAAGCTCGACCAGGCGGGCCGTATGGCCTTTATGAGGGTTGATCTTTCCGATTTTCCCGAAGCGAGTCGCGCATCCGTACGGCACCAGATTTTCGCGGAGATCGGGCGGCACGATCTCCAGTATCAGATTGAACTGAAAAAGCTGATGCCCGCTGAAGGTTGGTTTCGAACCAGCGTCTATGGCAAGGAAGCCGCCCGGGCCGCGTTCCTGATCGTCCAACATGCTGTCAACGACCAGGAACTGATGCGAAACACTCTTGTCCGGCTCGAAAAATTGGTCGCGGAGGGCGAAGCTGAGGGGCAAGCCTACGCAATGCTCTATGATCGCATCGCACTGGAATTTGATCATCGGCCTCAGCGATATGGCACGCAGGTCAGGTGCATTTCCGGCCAATGGCAGCCGAACGACCTTGAGGACCCGGCCAGCGTCAATGAGCGGCGCAAATCAATCGGTATGAACCAGACTGTTAAGCAATATCTTGAGATGTTCGACAATAGCCAATGTGCCGGGGCGGGTTGATCGATCGCATGCCGTCTCCTGAGCAAATCGCGCCGACTTATTTTGCGTAACTCTTTGCCCATTCGCTTTGTCCTGGCGGATGTCGATGCTCATCAAGCCTTTTCATTCCGGGGCATTTGCTTCTCCGTCTCGAACGCACGTTTGCCCTTACGCTTCCACAGCGCCAATGCCGTCGTCCGTTCCTCACCCCGAAGCCTCTCCGCACTCATAAGGAATGCGCCATATAGCGTGGCCCGATCATCGTCGGTGAGATCGACCAGTCCCGCTTTCACGATCAGCCCGCCCAACTCAATGAGCATCCTCGTTCTCTCACGCCGCTTCATCATCCATTCCCGCGTGTCCGTTCTCGCCTTTCGCGCCTCAACGCGGTGCCGCGCCCCCCTGAAGCGGTAGAGCGCCTTCCGACTGTAGCTCAGATCGCGGCGCAGGCTGGCGTGCCTTGCCCTGAAAAAAGACCGCGCCCGCCTTGCGCCAGCCCTCCTTTGTCGCGGCATCCTTGCTGGCGGCGGCGTGCAACAGCGCCCCGGCGAGCAAGTCAGCATCGAGAGCGTCGGCTCCGGTTGCCGCGACCAGTTCGCCAAGCTGGCGCACGCGGCGTTCCTTGATCGCCTTCGCCTTGTCGGCAAGGGCTTTCAGTTCCAAATCAAAGTCCTTGGGCTTGCGCATCGTAAAGTCTCCATTGAGTGACGATGCGATCATGATAGAAGAAGGCAGGCGGTAGCGCAGTAGAGTCGCTGGGACGGGATGACACCGCCTAGTCCCTGCTCGGATTTATTTCGAGGAGGGCGCGCTTATACGTCGTGCCGACGTGCGCTCAGGGTAGTAAATGGACGATCGTTATGGCGATCTTCCATTTCTCGGCTCAGGTCATTGGCCGCGCGCAAGGGCGCAGCGCCGTCGCGGCGGCGGCCTATCGTGCCGCCGAGCGCCTGCACGACGAACGGCTGGACCGCGACCATGACTTCACAAACAAGTCGGGCGTCGTCCACTCGGAAATCCTTCTGCCCGAAGGTGCGCCCGAACGCTTTGCGGATCGGGAAACGCTCTGGAACGAGGTCGAGGCGACCGAGAAGCGCAAGGACGCGCAGCTATCCCGCGAGGTCGAGTTTTCCATTCCGCGCGAGATGACGCAGGCCCAGGGCATCGAACTGGCCCGCGACTTCGTAGGCCAAGAGTTTGTCGAGCGCGGCATGATCGCGGACCTGAATATCCATTGGGATATTGGGGCGGACGGCATGGCGAAGCCCCATGCCCATGTCATGCTCACCATGCGCGAGGTGAACGAGCAGGGCTTTGGCGCGAAGGTCCGCGACTGGAACCGCACCGAGCTTGTCGAGCAATGGCGCGAGCGTTGGGCCGATCACGTCAACACGCGACTTACCGAACTGGATATAGACGCCCGCATAGATCACCGATCCCTGGAGGCGCAGGGGATCGGGCTTGAACCGCAAGACAAGATTGGCCCGGCCGCGCAGCGCATGGACGAGCGCGGGCTTGAGTCCGAGCGCATCGAGGATCACCGCGCCATCGCGCAGCGCAACGGCGAACGCATCATTGTCGACCCTTCCGTGGCGCTTAACGCGATCACCCACCAGCAAGCCACATTTACCAAGCGCGACGTTGCGATGTTCGTGCATCGGCATACGGACGGGAAGGACCAATATGACCGGGCGATGAGCGCCGTTCGCGCGTCGCCGGAGCTTGTCGCCTTGGGCAAGGACGGACGCGGCGACGAGCGGTTCACGTCGCGCGAGATGATCGAGACCGAGCAGCGGTTGCAGCGCGCCAGCGAATTGATGGCCGAGCGCGAACGGCATCGCGTGGATGAGAAGGACCGCGCCGCCGCCTTGGCGCAGGCCGAGCAGCGCGGGCTTGCGTTGACGGGAGAGCAGCGCGCGGCGTTCGAGCATGTGACGGGCGAGCGCGGCTTGAGCGTTGTCGTCGGCTACGCCGGAACGGGCAAGAGCGCGATGCTTGGCGTGGCGCGGGAGGCGTGGGAGCGCGCGGGGTTCGAGGTGCGCGGCGCGGCGCTGTCCGGCATCGCCGCCGAAG
Source organism: Sphingomonas pollutisoli (assembly GCF_029167165.1). Taxonomy (NCBI): domain Bacteria; kingdom Pseudomonadati; phylum Pseudomonadota; class Alphaproteobacteria; order Sphingomonadales; family Sphingomonadaceae; genus Sphingomonas; species Sphingomonas pollutisoli. Next base: position 203,515 of record NZ_JARFNJ010000005.1, on the reverse strand, counting down.
GGCTTGAGAACGGCTCCGGCATCGCGTCGCGGACCATCGCCAGCATGGAACATGGCTGGTCGCAGGGGCGCGATTTGCTCACGTCCCGCGACGTGCTGGTAATCGACGAGGCGGGCATGGTCGGCACGCGCCAGATGGAGCGTGTTCTTTCTCACGCCGAAGCGGCGGGCACCAAGGTCGTGCTTGTCGGTGACGCCGAGCAGTTGCAGGCGATCGAGGCAGGCGCGGCGTTCCGCGCCATCCATGAGCGTCATGGCGGCGTCGAGATCACCGAGGTTCGCCGCCAGCATGAGGATTGGCAGCAGGACGCCACCCGCCATCTGGCGACCGGCAGGACCGGCGAGGCGATCCGGGCCTATGCGGATCGCGGCATGGTCCATGCAGCCGAGACGCGCGAACAGGCACGCGGCGAGCTTGTCGAGCGGTGGGACCGTGAGCGCATCGCTATGCCGGATCAAACCCGCATCATCCTCACCCACACCAATGACGAGGTGCGCGAACTGAACGAGGCGGCGCGCGATCGGATGCGGGCGGCGGGCGAGCTTGGCGATGACGTGCTGGTGAAAACCGAACGTGGCGACCGCGCCTTTGCAACCGGCGACCGTCTGATGTTCCTCAAGAACGAGCGCGGGCTTGAGGTGAAGAACGGTACACTTGGCACCGTCGAGCAGGTGAACCAGCAGGGCATGACCGTCCGCACCGATGACGGGCGTTCCGTATCCTTCGATACGAAACATTATGCCCATGTGGATCATGGCTATGCGGCCACGATCCACAAGGCCCAGGGCATGACCGTGGATCGAGCGCATGTGCTGGCAACGCCGGGCATGAATCGTCACGGGGCTTACGTCGGCATGTCCCGCCATCGGGACGGCGTGCAGCTTCATTATGGTAGGGATGATTTCAAGGACGACTCCCGTCTTGTCCGCATCCTGTCCCGCGAGCGCACCAAGGACATGGCGAGCGACTATGCACGCGTTGATCCGGCCAAGGAATTTGCGGAACGGCGCGGCATCGGCCTTGGCGAGCGCATCGCGGAAATGGCCCGTGCAGGCGCAGAGAAGGCACGCGGGATCTTCGACGGGCTGCGCCTCTCCCTGCCCGGTCAGGATCGCGGGGCATCGGCCGCACCCGAACCCCGGCGCGGCATGTTCGACGGCCTCGACCTTGGCCGTTTCGTGTCCCAGCCCGATCCTGCCCGCCAGCAGCAGCACGACCGCGACCCGCAGCCGCTACGGGCAAGCGGCTTGCGCGGCGCGGTCGAGCGCTACGCCAGGGCGGTTGACGCGATCCGGCAGACCCGCGCGCAGGGCATCGACGCCATGCCCCACCAGCGCGAGGCGCTGGACAAGGCGCGTGAAGCTCTGGACGCGATCCGGCCCCAAGGCTCCACCGATTTGAACAGCGCGTTCCGGGGCGGCCCGGAACTGATCCGCGAGGCGGCGGAAGGGCGCAGCCAGGCCGCCATACGGGCGATGCAGATGGAAGCGGAAATCCGCATCGACCCATTCCAGCGCGCCGACCGCTTCATAGAGGGCTGGCAGCAATTGCAGCGCGCCCATGGGGAGTTGGTGCGCGACGGCGATTTCCGGGGCGCGAAAACCGCCGCGCAGCACATGGCCGACATGGCGAAGAGCCTTGAGCGCGACGCCCAGCTTGAATCCGTGCTGGGCCTGCGCAGCCGCGAGCTTGGCCTTGAGATCGGTCACGACATGGGCCGCAGCATCGGCCGCGACCTCGCCGCTTCCATCCCCTTCGATCATGGCCGCGACATCAGCCGCGGCATGGAACGATAAACCAGGAGGAAACGATATGGACGACAATGACGAGACGAAGCCGAACCAACCGGGCCGTGAGCCGCAGGCGGGAACAGCGGTGGAGGCGTTTGCGCGCCTTGTGGCGCGCGTGGCCGAGATGGAGGAACGGCTTGAAGGGCGCATGGCGATGATGACCCACGCCCTGGAGCACGTCGCCGTCGAGAAGCAGAGCCTCGACGTTCCCGACTACAATCCCACGCTGGGCCGAATCAACGGCGATATCGCGGAGTTTGCCAAGCATATGAAGGCGATCAAGGAGTCCGAAGCGCTCAAGATGACCCCGGAGAGCATGGCCGAGCGGATCATAGCGGCGGCGGAAGCCGCGCGCGAGGCCGACAGGATCGCCATCAAGGACGCGCGGGAGCTTCATCGCGAGGCCATCGCCGCCATGAACAGGGGCATCGGCACGCTCCGCACCAGGGAGGAACAGCGGTGGCATATCCTCTATGCCATCAGCGGGACGATCCTCGCCATTTCGCTCCTATGGCTATTCTATCCGGGTTGGGCAGCCAGCCTTGGCCCGCAAAGCTGGCATTGGCCCGAACGGGTCGCGCGGCACACCATGGGCGAGCCGACGCTGTGGAATGCAGGCATTCGTATGATGCGCGCCGGGAACCCGGAGGGATGGCAGGCTATCGTGGATGCCGCCAACATGCGGCAGGAAAACCGCGACGCCATCGCCGCATGTCAAAAATCTGCTAGCACAACCAAACGGAAAATACGATGTACCATTAAGGTGGGACAAAGGATAAAATATTGAATTTTATCAGTTACTTAATAATTCATGCTATAAAAATGTATCGGGCTTGACGCTCTCTCTAACCGATGAGATGTATATAGCACGGCAATATTCGCCGTAAAAATACTCTGGAGATTCAGATGAGCAACCTAGCCTGCCTTATTCACCGGGGCGGGTGAATGGGTTGGCGGGAGTGGCGTAAGCCTTTGCTTTGCGGTAGGAAAATGGGTGTCTATACCAGTCCTGCAGCGAGGCAATTTATGCCACGGACCACACCCGCCGGGAGCGATGATAGCGCACCGGGATTTTCGTTTCCAGCGGTTGGCGGGAAGAAGATCACAGCCGAGTTCGACGGTGGCCGGCTGACCTCGGACGGCGGCGTTCTGCTGCTGGCGCAAGCCGAGCGAGCGATGGGAATTTGCCGGAGGCTTGCGGCTTGCATCGCTGATCCGCGTGACCCGACGCGGGTGACCCATCGCCTTGATGACATCCTGCGCGCCCGGGTGTTCGCGATCACGTGTGGCTACGAGGATGCTGACGATCTCGACGCCCTGCGCGACGATCCGGGGTTCCGCCTGGCACTGGGCAAGTTGCCGGGATCGGGCGCGGGGCTTGCGAGCCAACCGACGATGAGCCGCTGGGAGAATGCACCGACCACGCGCGAACTGGCCCGGATGATGGCCGCGATGATCGGCGTCTACTGTGCTAGCTATCCGGTCCCACCGGCGGCGGTGACGCTGGATATCGATGATACCTGCGATGTCGTGCACGGCTATCAGCAGCTCTCGTTTTGGAATGGCCATCACGGCGAACGCTGCTTTCTGCCGATCCACGTCTACGACACTGCGACCGGCCGTCCGGTCGCGATGCTGCTGCGCACCGGCAAGACGCCGTCGGGTGCCGAAGGTGCCGGCCACATCCGGCGCCTGGTGCGTCATATCCGCCAGCACTGGCCCGATACCCACATCACTATCCGCGGAGACGGGCACTACGGTCGGCCCGAGATCATGGCGTTCTGCGAGGCGGCCGGGGTCGATTACGTGTTCGGCTTGCCGACCAACGCCGCGCTGCGGGCCGATCCGATCATTGTCGCCGTCGCCGACGCCTGCGCGGTCAAGCGGGCTCAGCGCCAATGCCCGGTCCTGCGCCATTATACCGAGACCCGCTACGGCGCCCAAAGCTGGAAGGGCCAACGCCGCGTCGTCGCCCGGATCGAAGCCAGCACGCTGGGCATGGACATCCGCTATGTCGTCACCTCGCTGACAGAAGGCTCGGCCGAGCATATTTACGGCACGCTCTATTGCGCGCGCGGCCAAGCCGAAAACCTGATCAAGCGCCACAAGACCCAGTTGGCCAGCGATCGCACCTCGTGCCGCTCGGCCAATGCCAACCAGATGCGCCTCATCCTGCATACCGCCGCCTACTGGCTGATGTGGCGCATCCAGCAGGCCATCCCCAAGGCCACTGCGCTGGCCGCTGCCGAGTTCGCGACTCTGCGCCTGCGGCTGCTCAAGGTCGCTGCCCGCGTCATCGAGAGCGCCTCGCGTATCCGTGTCGCCTTCGCGTCAGCATGCCCCGACGCCGGCGTGTTCAAAGCCATCGCCACCGGTCTTCGGCCAGCGCCGACATAGCCAGCGCGGCCATGCCGCCGAAACCCGAGCCCTCGTCCCTTCAATCTCGAAAAGCCCATTGCTCCTGACGCGGTAAAAACACCGGCGCCGGCGCTCGCCCAAGTCAAGCCGCCAAACACCGATCGAGCTCGGGACACACCAGAGCGGCGGGCTCGTGAATAACCCGGGCTAGGCGTTTCTGAACTTAAATCTTCCGAAGACATTTCAGAATTGACGGATGCAGAAATAGAGATGGTTTCCGGCGGCGCACAGCCTGGCTATGCGTTGACCGATGGGTCTGCATTCACTTGGACTGGCCCTAATGGAATAGCCTATGAAAATGTGACATTTGTTGGAACACACTATTTCATAGTGGATGGAAATCCAGAATATTATACAGACTACTTTGCTCAACCTACCTATCCCCTTCCAGATACGCAGGGTTTTCTAAACCAGATAGCCGCTGCTGGCTCTCCGCCGATTTTCGTATATCGGTAATGGCGTCAATATATTACCTCTTATAAAGAATACATTATCCATAATATCCATAAAAATTATTACTATTTAGTATCCGGCAAAAAATGTGCCGGATACTAAAATTTAAAGGACATTTCTTGTTTAGGCGAGAAGTAATTGAATTTAGATCGGATAGATTGTCAGGCGAAGTTGTAATAACCCTGCCTGCCTCATGGCACATTGCATCTTATTCGTTATTTCTTTTCACATTTTCGGTATTAGCATTTCTCTCTTTCGTGCCTTATTCACGTGTGGAAACAGTAGCAGGGATTGTTACACCTGATACAGGCTTGGCAGCAATCATACCTACCCGAAATGGAATATTAACGAGGCTGGACGTTCATGAAGGAGAAAAGATCAAAAAAGGCGCGATCCTCGCATTTATTAGATCAGAAGAAGATGGTGAAGATGAATTATCGTCATCTGAAAAAGTTGAAGAATCACTATATAATCAGGAAAGAAGTATAATACTTCAGAAAGAAGCGACAATAATTTCAAATATATCTGATCAAAAAATAATTGATTCAGATATTTCTGGATTAGAAGATGAATTATTACAGATAGATAGCCAAATATCCACTCAAAAGGACCTCCTACTGTCGGCACAGAATCATCTTGATAAGGCTCAGATGGCATATAGCCGAGGTTATATAAGTGGGAGAGATATGCAGGCGCGTGAAGATCTTGTGCTTACACGGCAGCAGTCGTTATCCCAGCTAAATCAATCTCTCACTTCAAAGAAAGCTGCCCTGGAAAAGGCAAAATCCGATAAACAACGTCAACATGCCCAAGCGATGGTTGCAATAGCCCAACTTGACGGCGCTCAAGCTGGCATCGTTCAACAATTGGAAAATACAAAAGGGAGTCGTTCTTATGCTGTGCGAGCTCCCATGTCCGGCCAGGTGACGGCTCTAACGGCACGCCCCGGCCAAGCCGTAGATTCCCGGCGGCCATTAATGACCATTATTCCTGCATATTCTCACCTTCGAGGCGAACTCTCGATTCCCAGCACAGCTATAGGATTTATCAAGGTGGGGCAGGAGGTTCGCGTAGCGATAGATGCTTTTCCGTACCAACGTTTTGGTACGATAGCAGGAAAAGTCCTTACTGTATCATCCAGCACAATAGTCGAGACATCAACGGATGGAAAGGCGATTTCTGTCTATCCCACAACGATTTCTCTGTCTCGAAATTCAATAGATGCATTTGGTAAAATTGAACATCTTTTGCCTGGTATGAGTATTAATGTAAGAATCGTTGTTCAAAAACAATCTCTTATAGAATGGCTGTTTCAGCCAATATTCGCTGTCAGCAAGAGGTGAAGGTCATCATGCTAAATTTTAACTTGTCAGATCGTCATCGTGTTGGCTTGATCCGTCAAAGTGAAACCGCCGAATGTGGATTGGCGTCACTATCGATGGTTGCCAATTACCACGGCCTAAATATTGATCTGGCGACAATGAGGCGACGATTTCCCCCTTCCCTACGTGGTACAACTCTGCGTGCGCTGATGATTTCGGCAGACGATTTGGGAATGATACCGAGAGCAGTTAAGTTACCCTTAGATCGTATCTCCAATCTCCATCTTCCAGCTATATTACATTGGGATATGAATCACTATGTTGTGCTTGAACGAACCAAGCGTGATCGAGCTTATATTCATAACCCCGATGGCGGTTCAAAATGGCTCACACAAGAGGAGATATCTAATCATTTCACTGGAGTAGCGCTCGAACTTCGTCCGAGTGAGGATTTTGAAACAGGAGATTTTCGTCAAAGACTGAAGCTATTCCAGCTTTGGAAGAAGATGGTAGGCGCGAAGCGTGCCATTATACAAATTTTCGCCTTGTCAATATTAATGCAGATACTTGCAATTAAATCTCCTTATTACATGCAAATTGCTATCGATAACGCTATTCCATCATTAGATTTAGATTTAATGACTGTGTTATCGCTTGGCTTCGGCTTGTTTATTTTAATCGGTTCCGGAGTATCCACACTTAGATCGATGGTACTTTTATCAGTTGGAACTAATTTAGGATTCATCCTATCATCTAATATTGCCAGAAGATTATTTAGGCTGCCAATAGATTGGTTTGAAAAGCGTCATACGGGTGACATACTTTCAAGATTTCAGTCAGTTGCTCCTATTCAAAATCTTTTAACTCAGGGCGGCGTAGCGGCGATAGTTGATGGTTTGATGGTAATTTTTACGTTAACTATGATGTTATTTTACGATTTAATTCTCACTGCAATTTCGATACTATCATTTCTTTTTTACGTGGTAGTTAGGATTATATGCTTCTCCTTTGAGAAGGAGGCAAAAGAAGCTGCGATTGTGGCGGGTGGGAAGGAGCAGACAACGCTAATAGAAACTCTACGTGGTATGACAACCTTACGCTTGCATGGTCAAGAGACGTTCCGGCATGTTCTTTGGCAAAATCGCTTATCAGAAGCAATAGGCGCAAATGTCAGAGGAGCTAAGATTGGAATAATTCAAAGTTCAATTTATAGCGTAATATTCGGAATTGAGAATATTGTTTCCATTTGGGTTTCGGTAAAATTTGTCATATCTGGAAATGGCTTTAGTGTGGGAATGATATTTGCATTTATGGCATATAAGATGCAATTTTCACAGAAGGCATCATCACTTATTGATCAAATTATTTCCATAAAGATGCTGCGCCTGCATTTGGATAGAATATCTGACATAGCACTATCGCCGGAGGATAGATCATTTTCAAAATTGGATATATCATCTTTGAGATTAACTGGTAAAATAGAATTAAAAAATGTATCTTATAGATATTCACCCACGGATAGTCTAGTTATTAATAATGTAAATATAAGTATCAATGAAGGTGAGCATGTTGCGATAACAGGGCCATCGGGAGAAGGGAAATCAACCCTCATAAAAATCATCGTTGGATTAATTGAGCCGACCAGCGGCGATATCTTTATAGACAATGTTCCTATCAGTAAATTTGGGTATAGGAACTATCATAGGCAAATATCTGCCGTTCTCCAAAGCGATAATCTATTTGAGGGGTCGTTAGCAGAAAATATAGCTTCGTTTGATAGCGATATTGATATGGATCGCGTAATATTATCCGCTTTATCAGCATCAATTCATGGAGATATTGAAAAAATGCCGATGGGATATGATACACTTGTTGGAGAGATGGGATCATCGTTATCTGGTGGACAGAAGCAAAGGGTACTTCTGGCAAGGGCGCTCTATCGACGTCCCCGAGTTCTAGTTATGGATGAAGGAACCGCTCATTTGGATATGGGGCATGAGCATGCTATTAATGTGGAGATCGCTAAAATGGGCATAACAAGAATAATAGTAGCTCACCGGAGAGAAACCGTTGAAGCCGCAGGCAGAGTGTTCGTTATGGCAAATGGAGGCATTTACGAAAGGAATAAGGAGATTGCATAATGTTTCATGAAGAATCATTGTAAAAATTAATTCGACGGTGGGTCTTTAGGGTCTTTAGTGAGATCCAGGACTTCAAATCCACCAACAGCTACACGGCGTTTTATAAGGCTACCTTTTGGAGTGATGTACTCTGATTTTCTGGTGAATCTCTCTACGCGATAGACGCCCTCTTCCATCTGCCGCTCAGTATCGGCCCCGCTGATTGTGTAGCGACGGCGAGCAATTTGATTGAGCGCTGACTTTGCCCAGCTTTGCGAACGCGAACCACGCAATATTTCAGCTTCAGCGGTATGCCCATCCGGGCGAATCCAAAATCCAATATCTACCCACTGATTGCCGTCCCAATCGGTTGATCTGATATCAACTGCGTCACTCAAGCTAAATTTTCGTGCATTCGCGTTGGCCGCTGCTGCCGCGTCAAGCTGATAGGGTGGTGCCCAAATTAACACTGGCTCGGCATCCTCGCCCTGACCAAGTTCCCTTATGCGCTTTGTAATATCTGCACCATTTTCTTCGCGCACCGCCAGCCGGAGACGCAAGACACGAAGGGCGGTTTTGAAACCCGACTCCTTGGCAATCGGACGTGCTTCGAGTTCATTGAGTTTTCGAGAAGAGTCCGCCTTCTTCCCCATTGCCGCAGCGAGCCAAACACGTTTCATACCCGCCAACATCGCTTGCTTGGCTTGACCGGCATCTAGGGCATCATCTTCGATCCTGCGATAGGTTGCGTCTGCTTGGCGATAATTGCCAAGCTCGATCCACATGTCGCCCAGGGCCGTCGCTGCGGAGACGACGGAAGGGTCATTCGCTGGTAGGTTTTCTCGAAGCGTCTGGACTTGGTTTGCGACTGCGCGTCGATACGTAGTTTGATCACCGTCGTGTAACGCCACGGTCGCATAAGCCTCATAAAGTGCGGCAACAGGCCTAGGTGCCTCTGCGGCCTTGTTACGATTACGTGATATTGCTGTAGCAAGCAGGTGTTTGGCTTCCACATACGCCCCTTCTCTGAACTTCACTTCAGCCAAGGCAATGGTCGTTTGCGCATCGCGCAACGGAGAGCATCCTCCTCTAGCGCATTCTTCCTGTGCCTCCACAAGGCGTTGGCCGGTAACGACAATATCATTTGGAAACTGAAGAAGCAGCAAAAGGGCAAACATATAGGCTTCCTTTATGTTGAACCATAATTTGCTTCAGCTTCATGCTAAGCACAAGCCCGTAGAAGGAGCCATAAAGCCAAGCACAGAATCAATGCTGAAATGACGAAGGTCGGCGCACTCGCCAGCATTATTGCTATGATCCGTCGCTCCCGGTTCCATCGCGCGCGTCATGCCCGATAGCTTGTAATTGCCTGGCCGAATCGCCGCCTACCCCGTAGCATTCGCCGCGACTATGAACTGCGAGCGAGAAGCGTTCGGGAGGTCAGCTAATTAGATTGCAATCTCCAGCGAATTACAACAAAGGTGTTCCCGCGAAAGCTGGGGTGACGGTTGTTGGCCGGGTGACGGTTGGCGCGTGGGCGGGGGGGCGGGCCGTGGGTGAGCGCGCGCGATGAGCGAACCCGAAATCCTCACGCTCGATCTCGATGGCTGGGAAGGACCGCTCGACCTGCTGCTCGCGCTGGCGCGCAACCAGAAGGTCGATCTGCGCGAGATTTCGATCCTGGCCTTGGTCGATCAATATCTCGCGTTCATCGAGCAGGCGCGCGAAATCAAGCTCGAACTCGCCGCCGATTATCTGGTGATGGCGGCGTGGCTCGCCTATCTCAAATCGGGGTTGCTGCTGCCGCGCGACCCCGAGATCGAACCCAGCCCGGAGGAACTCGCGCTGCGGCTGCAATTGCGGCTCGAACGGTTGAACGCGATGCGCGAGGCCGGGGCGCGGCTGATGGCGCGCGACCGGATCGGGCGCGACGTGTTTCCGCGTGGGAGCCCCGAGGGCTTGCGCACCGTGCGCAAGGCGCTGTGGCAGGCGGAGATCTTCGATCTGATCGCCGCGTACGGCCGGATCAGCGCGCGGACCCGGCCGGTGATGCACATCGTCGCCAATCGTCCGGTGATGACGCTGGAGGCGGCGCTGGAGCGGGTCGCGCGGCTGGTGGGCAGCGCGGTCGATTGGGCGGTGATCGAGAGTTTCCTGCCCGACAGCGCGAGCGGCGTATTCCGCAAGTCCGCGCTGGCGTCGTCGTTCCTCGCCGCGCTCGAACTGGCGCGGCAGGGTAAGGTCGAGCTGCAACAAAAGTCTCCGTTCGCGCCGCTCTATCTGCGGGCGCCGCGATGACCGGCTTCGGCGGCGACGCGCCCGACGATCTCGTCCGCGCGGTGGAGGCGATCGTGTTCGCGGCGACCGAACCGCTGACGATCGACGCGATCCGCGCGCATGTCGGCGCGGGCGCGAACGTGCGCGCCGCGCTCGAAACGCTCGCCAGCGACTATGCCGGGCGCGGCATCGAGCTGGTGCGGCGGGGCGAGCGCTGGCATTTCCAGACCGCCGCCGACATGGCGCATCTGCTGCGGCGCGACCGCGAGGAGCCACGCAAGCTCAGCCGCGCGGGGATCGAGACGCTCGCGATCATCGCCTATCACGAACCCGCCACGCGCGCCGAGATCGAGGCGATTCGCGGGGTGCAGATCTCCAAGGGCACGATCGACGTGCTGATGGAGGCGGGCTGGGTCCGCCCGGCCGGGCGGCGCGAGGTGCCGGGGCGGCCCCTGCTGTACGCGACCACGCCTGAATTCCTCGCCCATTTCGGACTCGCCAGCCGCCGCGACCTGCCGGGGCTGGAGGATTTGCGCGCGGCCGGGCTGCTCGATCCGGCCGATCTCGCGCTGGAGATCGCGGCGGATGCGGGCACCGATACGAACGAGGTGGCAAATCCCTTGGAAGAGGACTAGATAGAAAGGATACCTAGGAGAAACATGATGGGTTTCGGTAGTCCAATTCACTGGCTCATTTTCGGCGTGCTCGCCATCCTCGTGCTGGGCGGTGGCCGGTTCTCGAGCATGATGGGCGATGTCGCCAAGGGCATCAAATCGTTCAAGAAGGGCATGGCCGAGGACGACGAGCCGCGCACGCCGAGCCGGATCGAGGCGAAGCCCGCCGCCGAGCCTGCGTTCGACGCACACGGCGAGAAGGTTCGCGAGGACCGCTAAGGCGTATCACGAAGAAGGTTGCGCCGTAGCATGTTCGATTTCCAGCCGATGGAGTTGGTCGTCCTGGGGACGGTCGCGATCCTGGTGATTCCGCCCAAGGATCTGCCCAAGGCGATGCGCGTGGCCGGCTATTGGGTCGGGCGCATGCGCGGGGTGGCGCAGCAGTTCCGCAGCGGCTTCGACACGATGGTGCGCGAGGCCGAACTGCACGAGATGGAAAAGAAATGGGCGGCGGAAAACGAGCGCATCATGCGCGAGCATCCGCCCACCCCCGCGCTCGACGCGCCGCAGACGGACGCGCTCGATGCGCCGCCGGTGATGCCCGCGCTGCCGGATTCCGAACGCCACTATAGCGAGGACGGGCCGCCGATCTATGTCGAGCATCCGACCGTGGTGGCCGCCGAGGCACCGGCGCCGGTGAACCTGGACAAGGCGGCGTCGTGAACGCGCCGGTCGATGAACTGGACGCGTCGCGCGCGCCGCTGCTCGAGCATATCGCCGAGCTGCGCCGACGGCTGCTCTACAGCCTCGGCGCGCTCGCGGTCGCGTTCGCGGTGTGCCTGTATTTCGCCGAGCCGATTTTCGGCTTCCTGGTCCACCCGCTGATCCAGGCGGGGCAGAAGCGGATCTATTACACCGGTCTGTTCGAGGCGTTCTTCGTCCAGATCAAGGTGGGGCTGTTCGCGGGGCTGATGGTTTCGTTCCCGGTGATCGCCAACCAGCTCTGGCAGTTCGTCTCGCCCGGCCTGTACCGCAAGGAAAAGCGCGCGCTGCTGCCGTTCCTGATCGCGACGCCGTTCCTGTTCGCGACCGGGGCCGCGATGGCCTATTTCGCGGCGGTGCCGGCGGCGCTGCACTTCCTGCTGAGCTATCAGGGCAATGTCGGCGGGATCGAGCAGACCGCGCTTCCGGCGGTCGACAAATATCTCGATTTCGTGATGCAGTTCCTGTTCGCGTTCGGCATCGCCTTCCTGCTGCCGGTGGTGCTGATGCTGCTCGAACGCGCCGGCATCGTTACGCGCAAGCAGCTTGCCGGCGCGCGGCGCTATGCGATCGTCGGCTGTTTCGCGATCGCTCTGGTGCTGGCGCCGCCCGACGCATGGTCGATGGTGATGCTCGCGGTGCCGCTGATCCTGCTCTACGAACTCTCGCTGATCGCGATCTGGTTCACCGAGAGGCGCCGCGCGCCGGCCAAGGACGTGATCGAGGCGGTTTAGGTGCCTTATCTCACCCGTTCGTGCCTCGACTTCGCTCGGCACGAACGTGGGCGTCACCCCCGCCGCCGGTTCCGGCGATAGAGCGGGCTCGGCTGTGGCGTCGGGGTGGGCAGCGGCTGGATGAAATAGCTTTGCGGATGGCCTTGCAGATACGGTGATCCCGGCGCGGGCACGCTCGGCGCGGGGGCCGGGGCGGCCGGGCGGATCACGCCGATCCAGCCGTCGGCGACGTCGATGACCGCCGGAATGGCCGGAAATTCACGGCGCGCGCGTGCGAACAGCAGCCGCGCGCGCGCCGCGCCCGGCGTGGTGATCGACGCGCCGACCCAGCGCCAGTGCCACGGCTCCCACGTCACGCCTTGCGCGTTGCCGGCGGGGAAGCTCAGCTCGAAGCCATATTCATGGGCGTGCGCGATCAGCCATTGCCCCGCCGGCGTGCGCGCGAGGCAGGGGTTGACGTCGCCGCACCCGCCCGAGGGGCGGATTCCGAAGTCGATCGCATAGCCGGTGGCGTGCTCGCTATGCCCCGGCGGCCCGACCGAGCGCGCGCGCTCGGCGGCGTCGTGGCATTTCTTGCCAGGGCCGATCTGGCTGCAGAACACCGCGCGCTGATGCTCGATCGAGCGGAAACACGACACGCCGCGCAGCCGGTTGCCGACGCCGGGTGCGACCGCGGCGGCGGCGAGCATCCGCGCGAGATCGGGCGCGGCGTCACGCTGGACATAGCAGGGCTGGCCGAGCGCGAAGCCGGCGGGGGCGGACACGAGATCGCTGAGCGGCGCCTCGCGGTACGGGATGTGCCCGAGCACGCGGCCGTCGGGGCCGGGCGTGACCCACTGGCCGGGGCACAATTGCTCCGGGGTGGCGGCCATCGCCAGCGCGGGCGCGGCGAGCGCAGCCCATGCCAACAGTCTCTTCCCGGAAGTTAGGTAGCGTCGCATCGTCGAACCGCTCTGGCATGCGCGCGCTTGCGGTGGCAAGGCGAGTTCATGCTTGCCAACCATGTTCTCTTCCTCGACGGCGAGGCGCTCGTCATCGACAAGCCCGCCGGGCTGCCGGTCGATCGCCCGCGCGATGGCTCGATCAGCCTCGAAAACCATCTCGACAGCCTCACCTTCGGGTTCAAGCGCTGGCCGCATCCGGTGCATCGACTCGATCGCGACACCTCGGGGTGCCTGCTGCTGTCGCGCAATCCGAAGGCGCACGCGCGGCTCCAGCAGGCGTTCGAACAGGGGCTGGTGCAGAAACGCTATCTCGCCGTGCTGGAGGGCGTGCCCGACGGCGAATCGGGGCTGATCGACCTGCCGCTCGCCAAGGTGAGCACCGCCGCGACCGGCTGGCGGATGCGCGGCGACCCCGCCGGCAAGCCCTCGCGCACCGGCTGGCGCGTGATTGCGGTGAAGGACGGGCGCGCGTTCGTCGAATTCACCCCCGAGACCGGGCGCACCCACCAGATCCGCGTCCATGCCGCCGAGGCGCTCGGCGCGCCGGTGGTCGGCGATCCGATCTATGGGCGCGGCGGCGGCGAGACTTTGCTCCACGCCGCCGCGCTGACCGTGCCGCGCGCGGGCAAGGAGCCGATCATCGCCGAGGCGCCGCTGCCCGAGCGGTTCGTCAAGGCCGGGTTCGGCGGCTGAACGCGACGCGCCCGTTTTCCAAGCGGTCGCGATCGGCTATCATCACGCGATGGTCGCCATTCCCATCACGCGCTCGATCTCGATCGACGATAGCGAGCTTCAGGAATCGACCACGCGTTCGGGCGGGCCGGGCGGTCAGCATGTCAACACCACCGACAGCGCGGTGATCCTGCGCTTCGATGTCGGCAACTCGCCGGGATTGCCGCTGCCGGTGAAGAACCGGATCGCGGTGCTGGCGGGATCGCGGCTGACGCGCGACGGGGTGCTGGTGCTGCGCAGCGAAGGGTCGCGCTCGCAGCACGAGAACCGCCAGGAGGTGCGCGAGCGGCTGATCGCGCTGATCCAGGAGGCCACGATCGTGCCCAAGAAGCGCCGGCCGACCAAGCCGACCAAGGCCTCGCAGACGCGCCGCGTGGAGGGCAAGGTCAAGCGATCCGGAATCAAGGCCGGGCGCGGGCGCGTGACGGTGGATTGAGCGGTTGCTGGCGGCGGGGCATGCCGAGGCGTACCGACGGCGTTACCGCAAATCCTCCAGCTCATAGACCGGGCGGATCTCGATCTCGCTCGGTCCGGGCATTGGGTTGGGGCAACGCTTCACCCACGCGACCGCCTCCTCCATGTCCTTGACGGTCCAGACCCAGAAGCCCGCGACCAACTCGCGGGTCGCGGCGAACGGGCCGTCGATGACGGTGCGGTCCGCGCCGTCGAAGGCGACGCGCTTGCCCTCCGACGACGGCTTGAGCCCCATGCCGGTGCCCGGCGGCATGATGCCGGCGTCGATCAGTCGCTGATTGAAGGCGCCCATTTCCGCGAGCGCTACGGCGGTCGGGAGCAGGGGGCGTTCACTGTCCTCGGTGGCTTTCACGATCACCATCACGCGCATGTGTCGTCTCCCTATTTATCGGACTGAAATCCAGAAACTCCGTTCGTGCTGAGTAGCTGCCGAGTAGCCCGCAGGGCGTATCGAGGTAGCGTATCGAAGCACAGGCCACGAGTCCGATCTGTGCTTCGATACGGGCTCTCGATACGGCGCAAGCGCCTACTCGATCCCTACTCAGCACGAACGGAAGGGATAACGCGGGCGCCGACCGTCACCCCTCGAACACCGACCAGCCGGTACGCTGCACCAGCCGTTCGAGCGCCAGCGTGCCGAGTTGCGAATTGCCGCGTTCGTTGAGGCCGGGCGACCAGACCGCGATGCTCGCCTTGCCCGGCGCGACCGCAAGGATGCCGCCGCCGACGCCGGATTTGGCGGGCAGGCCGACGCGGAAGGCGAATTCGCCGGAACCGTCGTAATGGCCGCAGGTCAGCATCAGCGCGTTGATGCGGCGCGCGCGCTGGGGCGACACGACGGAATGACCGGTCGAGGGATTGCGCCCGCCCCTCATCAGATAGCGCCCGGCGAGCGCGAGCTGGCGACAGCTCATCGCGAGCGCGCATTGATGGAAATAGACGCCGAGCACGCGATCGACATCATGGTGGAGGTTGCCGAACGCGCGCATGTAATTGGCGAGCGCCTTGTTGCGATACCCGGTCGCCTGCTCGGCGGCGGCGACGGACTCGTCGACGAAGATACCGTCCTCGCCGGCGAGCGCGCGCACGAAGCGGAGCAGTTCGGCGATCACCTCGGCGGGCTGGCGGTTGCCGAGCAGGATGTCCGAGACGACGATCGCGCCGGCGTTGAGGAACGGGTTGCGCGGGATGCCGCGTTCGGTCTCCAACTGCACGATCGAGTTGAACGCGGTGCCCGAGGGTTCGCGGCCCACGCGCGTCCACACCGCGTCCCCACCCGCGCCGAGCGCGAGGGTGAGGCCGAACACCTTGGCGACGCTCTGCACCGAGAACGGCTGGTCGGCATCGCCCGCCATGTGGCAGACGCCGTCCGCGTCGATGACGGCGATACCGAAGCGGCGCGGATCGACCGCGCCGAGCGGCGCGATGTAATCGGCGACCGCGCCGCGATCGGGCGCGTCGGCCATTTCGGCGGCGATGTCGGCGACGATGGCGGAGAGATCGGGCATAGGGCAGCGTAGCGGGCGGGGCGGGGATCGTCAGCTTCTCTTCGCACGAACGCGGGAACCCAGCGCCAAGCAGAACGACGATTGGCGGCTCTTGCGGCCCGGGACTCGCGCGTGCGCGGGAGAACAGGAAGGTTTCACGTCATCTCCCGCGTCCGCACGGGTGGCGCTGCGGCGCACCATCTGTCACAGGCGGGGGATGACGCGATCGTGGATATCGGTGGCACGCCTGCGCGCGCTGCGCTGGCTGCGTGGCCGCAAGGACGGCCGCGACCTCGCGCTCGGCGTGTTGCGCCGCCGGATCGCGACCGGCATCGGCGCGGTGGCGCTCGGGCTGGTCGCGCTGCTGTTCGCCAAGGCGGGCGACTGGGCGCAGCATCTGTTCGCTGAAGGCGTGGCGCGCTGGCCCTATGCGCCGCTGCTGCTCAGCCCGGCGATTTTCGCCATCATCACCTGGGCGACGCTGCGGTGGGTGCCGCAGGCGCGCGGATCGGGCATCCCGCAGGTGATCGCGGCGAGCCGCACGCCCGAGCGATCCTCGCTGGGGCCGCTGGTGTCGCTGCGCACCGCGATCGCCAAGATCGCGATGACCGTGACGATGCTGTTCGCGGGCGCCTCGGTCGGGCGCGAGGGGCCGACGGTGCAGATCAGCGCGGCGATCATGATCGCGGTCCACCGGCTGCTGCGCGTGCCGATCACCGCGGGCGTGCTGATCGCGGGGGGCGCGGCGGGGGTGGCGGCGGCGTTCAACACGCCGCTCGCCGGGGTGGCCTTCGCGATCGAGGAACTCGCCTCCGCCTACGAACAGCGCGTCGCGGTGCTGGTGATGGCGGCGGTGATGATCTCGGGGCTGGTGAGCCTCGGCATCGCGGGCGACTACGTCTATTTCGGGACGATGCGGCAGACGCTGCCGATCCTGTCGGTGATGCTGATCTGCCCGGTCGCGGGCGTGGTCGGCGGGGTGAGCGGCGGGCTGTTCAGCCGGATCGTGCTGGCGTTCGGCTCGCCCCGGCATCCGTGGCTGAAGCGGCTGCGGTCGCGCCCGGTGCTGTTCTCGGCGGGATGCGGGCTGGTGGTGGCGGTGCTCGGCATCACCAGCGGCGGGGAATTGTGGGGCACCGGCTATGACGCGACCAAGCATCTCGTCGAGGGCGGCAGCGGTTCCTTGTGGTTCGGGCCGGGCAAGGCGATCGCGACACTCGCGACGACGCTGAGCGGAACGCCGGGCGGCATCTTCGCGCCGTCGCTGGCGGTGGGCGCCGGGATCGGCCATCTCGTCGCGGCGGCGTTTCCGAACGATCCGGGCGGAGCGGTGGTGACGCTCGGCATGGTCGCCTATTTCGTCGGCGTGGTGCGCGCGCCGCTGACGGCGGTCATCATCATCAGCGAGGCGACCGCGAGCCGAGGCATGATCCTGCCCTTGTTCGCGACCGCGCTGATCGCCGACGCGGTGAGCGCGGTGATCTCGCCCGAGCGGCTGTATCACGGCCTGTCGCGCGGTTTCCTGGAGCCGGCACCGCCGCCGCGCCCGTAACGGACCCAACCGAAGGTATCGGCTTGCGCGGTGGCCGCCAGATCGCCGATACTCGGCGCATGAGCACGCTCGACACGCGCAGCCACCAGATGTTTCCGACCCTCGACGCGGGGCAGATCGAGGTCGCGCGCCGCTTCGCGAGCGGGCCGGCGCGGCATTTCGCGCCGGGCGAGGCGCTGTACGAGATCGGCGACGTCGGCGCGCCGGCGTGGCTGGTGCTGGACGGCACGATCGACGTGACGCGGCGCGACGGGCTCAACCGGGAAGCGGGCATCACCGTCCATCACGCCGGCCAGTTCAGCGGCGAGGTCTCGCAGCTTTCCGGGCGGCCGACGATCGCCGCCGGGGTGGCGGGCGCCGACGGCTGCACCGCCCTGCCGTTCGACGCGGCGCATCTGCGCGCGCTGATGGTCGGATCGGCCGATCTCGGCGAGATCGTGATGCGCGCGCTGATCCTGCGCCGGGTCGGGCTGATCGAGGAAGGCGGGGCCGGATCGATCCTGATCGGCGTGCCGGGGAGCGCCGATATCGTGCGGTTGCAGGGATTCCTGACGCGCAACGGCTACCCCAACCTCGTGCTCGACGCCGAGACCGACGCGGAAGGCCATGCGCTGATCGAGCGGATCGGCGTGCTGCCCGAGGAATTGCCGCTGATGGTGTGCCCGAACGGCACGATCCTGAAGCGCCCGAGCGACACCGAGGCGGCGGCGTGCCTAGGCATGACCCCCAAGCTCGATCCCGAGAAGCTGTACGACGTCGCGATCGTAGGGGCCGGGCCGGCGGGGCTGGCGGCGGCGGTCTATGCCGCGTCCGAGGGGCTGTCGGTGGTGGTGCTCGACGAACGCGCGACTGGCGGGCAGGCGGGCGCGTCGTCCAGAATCGAGAATTATCTCGGCTTCCCGACCGGCATTTCGGGGCGTGCGCTGGCCGGGCGCGCGTTCAGCCAGGCGCTCAAGTTCGGCGCCGAGGTGGCGGTGCCGCTCGCGGTGGAGCGGCTCGACTGCACCAAGCGCCAAGCCTCGGGCGATCCGCTCGCGCTGGTGCTGGCGGGCGGGGGGACGATCCAGGCGCGATCGGTGATCGTCGCGAGCGGCGCGCGCTATCGCAAGCCGGCGATCGACAATCTCGCCACGTTCGACGGCGACGGCGTTTCCTATTGGGCCTCACCGATCGAGGCGAAATTGTGCGAGGGCGAGCGGATCGCGCTGGTCGGCGGCGGCAATTCGGCGGGGCAGGCGGTGGTGTTCCTGGCCAGCAAGGTCGATCATCTCGATCTGGTCGTGCGGCGCGACCTGCGCGAGACGATGTCGCGCTACCTCATTGAGCGGATCGCGGCGCTGCCCAACGTGACGATCCATGTCGGCTCCGAAGTGATCGGGCTGGAAGGGGACCGCGCGACCGGGCTGACCGCCGCGCTGTTCCAAGACAAGGCGACCGGCGCGATCAAGCGCTGCGCCTTGCGCCACCTGTTCCTGTTCATCGGCGCGGACCCCAATGCCGACTGGCTCGACGGGTGTGTGGAGACCGACGACAAGGGCTTCATCGTCACCGGCGGATCGGCGCTGCCGCTCCAGACCAGCCTGCCCGGCGTGTTCGCGATCGGCGACGTGCGCGCCGGATCGACCAAGCGCGTCGCCGCGGCGGTGGGTGAGGGCGCGGCGGTGGTGTCGCAGATCCACAGCTTGCTCGCCGAATGAGCGATCCATTCGATCTCGAGCGCTTCCTGGAGGCGCAGGCCGACAGCTATGCGACCGCGCTCGCCGAGGTGCGGCGCGGCGCCAAGCGCAGCCATTGGATGTGGTTCATCTTCCCGCAGATCGCCGGGCTGGGATCGAGCGCGATGGCGCGGCGCTACGCGATCCAGTCGCTCGACGAGGCGCGGGCGTATCTGGCGCATCCCGTGCTGGGCGCGCGGCTGCGCGAGATCACCGCGGCGCTGCAGGATCTGCCGCCGAGCGCGCCCGAGGCGGTGTTCGGACCGCTCGACGCGGTGAAATTGCGCTCCTCGCTGACGCTGTTCGAGGCGGCGGGCGGTGGGGCGGTGTTCGGCGCGGCGCTCGATCGTTGGTATCACGGTACGCGGGACGCGGCGACGCTGGCGCGGATCGGGTGATCGTCGCCCCGGCGGAGGCCGGGGCCGTTGGGTGTGGGTCAGCCGGCTCGCAAAACAACAAGCCGGCCCCGGCCTTCGCCGGGGCGACGGACTTTCGTCTTCTTACAGCTATGCTATCAGCCGCGCTTTGCCGGAAGGATCGGATGGCCCGATTGCACATGCGCGATGCGACGCGCGACGATCTGCCCGCGATCGTCGCGATGCTCGCCGACGATATCAAGGGGGCCGCGCGTGAGGACGCCAGCCTGCCGCTCGATCCGGGCTATTTCGCGGCGTTCGCGGCGATCTCGGCGGACCCGAAGATGCGACTGGTGGTGGCCGAGTTCGAGGGGCTCGTGGTCGGCACGGTGCAGATCGCGGTGCTGCCCGGCCTGTCGCGCAAAGGTGCGTCGCGCGGCCATCTGGAGGCGGTGCGGATCGCGAGCGACATGCGCGGGCAGGGGCTGGGCGCCGAGCTGGTGCACTGGGCGGTCGAGCAGTGCCGCGCGGCGGGATGCGGGATGGTGCAGCTCACCACGCAGCGCGACCGCATCGACGCGCACCGCTTCTACGAGCGGCTCGGCTGGGAGCGTAGCCACATCGGCTACAAGCTGCACTTGCGGGGCATCGCATGATCGCGGAGGCGAGCGCCAGCGACGCGGCCGCGGTGGTCGCGCTGTGGCGCGCGTGCGGGCTGACGCGGCCGTGGAACGACCCCGATGCCGATTTCGCGCTCGCGCTCGCCACCGCGACCTCGACGGTGCTGGTGGCGCGCGACGGCACTGACGCCATCGGCAGCGCGATGGTCGGGTTCGACGGGCATCGCGGCTGGATCTATTATCTCGCCGTCGCGCCCGAGCGGCGGCGGAGCGGACTGGGGCGCGCACTGATGGCGGCGGCGCAGGCGTGGTTCGCCGCGCGCGGTGTGCCGAAGGTGCAGTTGATGGTGCGCGAGGGCAATGCGACCGCGCTCGGTTTCTATGAGGCGTTGGGGCTGGAGCGGCAGCCGGTCGTGGTGTTCGGGCGCTTTCTCGAGGGTGATGAGGTACGATGACGACGCTCTACGGTATCCGCAATTGCGACACGATGAAGAAGGCGTGGAGCTGGCTCGACGCGCATGGCGTGGCGTATGCGTTCCATGATTACAAGAAGGCGGGGATCGACCGGGCGACGCTGGAGCGGTGGAGCGACGCGCTCGGCTGGGAGGCGCTGCTCAACCGCGCTGGCACGACGTTCCGCAAACTGCCCGAGGCGGACAAGGCCGATCTCACCCGCGACAAGGCGATCGACCTGATGATCGCGCAACCGTCGATGATAAAACGGCCGGTCCTGGAAAGCGGCGATACGCTGCTGGCGGGGTTCAAGCCCGAGGCTTACGCGGCGGCCGCGCTGGGGTGATCCCTGCCGGGACGGGAAGGATCAAGCTGCCGGTAGGGTCAGGACGAATCGGGCGCCGTGCCCGGGGGCGCTATCTAGCGTGATCTCGCCGTCCATCGCGCGCGCCAGCCGCCGCGCGATATACAGGCCGAGGCCGCTGCCGCCGGGTTCGCGCGGATCGACGCGTTCGAACTTCTCGAAGATCCGCGCCTGATCCTCCTCGGCGATGCCCTTGCCCTGATCGGCGACGATGATCGCCGCCGCCGCGCCGTCGCGCTCGGCCCGCACCCAGATGACGCCGCCTTCGGGCGAATAGCGCACGGCATTGCCGATCAGGTTGACCAAGATCTGCAACACGCGGCGGAACTCGCCGCGCGCGGGCAGGGCCTCGCCGAGCGCGGGCTTGTCGATCCGCACCTTCGCATCGGCGGCGCGCACCGCGAGCAGCCCGGCGGCGCGGCGCGCGAGATCGGCGAGGTCGACCGTCTCGACCGCGACCTGGAAGTCGGGCCGCTCGATCGCCTGCAAATCGACCAGATCGTCGACCAGCCCGATCAGATGCCGCGCGGCGCTGGCGATGTCGGCGGCGTAATCGACATAATCCTGCCGCAGCGGCCCGTCCGAGCGGGCGTTGATGCTGTCGGCGTTGGCGATGATCCGTCCGAGCGGCGCGCGCAACGCGGTGTCGAGCCTCGCGGCGAACGCGCCGCCGGCATCGTCGATCGTCCGCGCGGCCTGCGGGCGATCGACCGCCGCCGCGCCGATGAAACCGACGAACTCGCCGCGCATGTTGCTGCGCGGGGCGGCGGCGAGGCGCAGCGGCTCGCCCGTCGCGCGCAGCCGCGCGGGTTGATCCTCGAACCGCTCGCGCATCGCCAGCCCGCCGAGGATCGGGAAGCCACCGCTCTCGTCCTCGCCGAGCACGAACAGGGCGGTAAGCGGCTGCCCCAACAGCGAATCGGCATCGAAGCCGTGGCGCGTGCCGACATCGGGGGTGAGGAAGGTCAGCCGAAGCGCCGCATCGGTCTCCCAGCGCCAGTCCGCGTCGGTGGCGAGCGATGCGTGATCGGCCTCGATGCTGGCATCGGGCGCGGTCCAGGCGGGGCGGCCGCGCCAGCCGGTGATGGCGAGCGACACGCCCGACGCGCCCGGCTCGGCGCGCACCCACAGATCGAGATCGTCCGCGCCGTCCGCCGCGACCACGCCACGCGAGACGAGAATGCCGAGCCGCTGCGCGAGCCGCGCGAGCCGCGCCAGTTGCGGCACCGCCACGGGTTCGCCGATCGCGCCGCCCGCGCGCGCGTTGAGATCCTCGAGCCGCTGGTCGGCCTCGACCAATCGCCCATCGGGATCGACGAGGCCGCGCACCAGCGGCGGCACCGGATCGTGCGCGTTCATGCCCATGTCCCCCGCGCGACCGCGACCATCGCGGCGCGATATTCGGGCGGGAGCGTGAGGGGGGCGACGGCCGCGCGCGCGCGCTCGGGCTCGATCGCGGCGATCGTGTCGAGCGTCTCGGCGAAACGTTCGATGTCGCGGCGCGGATCGGCCTCGCACAGCGCCACCCCGATCGCCGCGATCGCCGCGCGGTCCAGCTCCAGCGCGCGCAGCACCAGCCACAGCCGCTCGCCATCGGGCTCGAGCACCAGATCGCGCACATCGGCATAAGCGAGGCCCAGCGCATGGCCGAGCAGGGCGATGAACAGCGACAGCCGCTGGTCGGCCAGCGCATCGCCAAGCAGCGCGGCGAGCTCTTCCGCGCCCGCGTCGAGCGCGGCGGCGAGGCGAGTCGCGACCGCTTCGAGGCGATCGTTCTCGTCATAGGCGGCGATGCTGTGCTGCGCCGCCTCGGCGAGCGCGCGGTCGAGCGCGTCGATGTCGCCCGAGGCGGGGCGCGCGCGCAGCGCGGCGGCGATCCACCATGCCAGCCGGCGGTGGATCGGCGCCGGCAGATCGCCGCGCGGCGCCGCGCCGACGAGGATCGGCGCCTTGCGATGCCCCTCGGCGGCGAGCAGCGCGACGGCGGCGCGCGCGACGCGCTGATCGGCATGGCGCGACAGGCGGGCGAGCAGGCTCGGCTGGTCGGCGCGGCCCGGCGGTTCGATCGGCAGCGCGTCGGCGATCAGGCCCTGGCGCACGCGGCCGATCAGCTCGTGCATCAGCTCCGGGTCGCGCAGCAGCCCGGCCGCGCGCAGCCGATCGAGCGCGGACACGCCATCGGCGATCAGTTCGGCGAGCCGCGGCTGCGCGCGCGCGGTGAGCAGGCGCGCGGCATGCATGCGAATCGCGGCCTCTATCGCGCCGAGCACCGATTCGAGCGTGGTGGCGAGCGCGGCGCGCGCGCGATCGTCGAGTCGGCCGTCGTCGCCGAGGAAGATATCGTCGATCGCGGTGGTGAGCCGCCGGTCGGCGCGCAAATCCGCCGCCGCCGCGCGCGCCAGCAGCGTGGGGGCGGCGGCCCTTCCGCCGGGATTCGGATCGCGATCGCTGATCGACATGCCAGCACGCTTAACCGGGCATCGTTAAGACGGACTTAAGGCTTTTCGATCAGCGTCTCAATCGCGGCGGCAAGCGTCGCGGTGGCATATAGGCCGGCGGCGCCGAGCGCGACCAGCGGATAGCCGAACAGCGCGAACGGCAGCATCACGATCGGCGCGGCGGTGAGGCTCGACCACCAGCGGTGCGGCCAGGCGGCGAGCGCGATCCGCTCGACCAGTCCGCCGGCGATGACCGCGCCGAGCGCCAGCGCCCAGCCGAGCGCGGAGTGCGTGGCGCCGCCGACCGCGAGCAGGCTCGCCGCCGCCATGACGGGCGCGGCGACCGCGAGCAGGCGCGCGGGCAACGCCTCGTCGCGCAACCAGGCGAGCGTGTGGCCGATCGTCGCGAGCAGCATCGCCGCGAGCAGCACGACGAGGCCGATCGCGAGCCAGCCCGACAGGATCGCGGCCAATCCGCCCAGCCCGGCGACAGCGGCGCCCAGGCTGAACGCCCAGCTCGGCGCGCCGCGCGCGAGCAGCGGCGGCAGCGACAGGCGCGCGGGTAGGGCGGTGGCATAGCGATCGGCCCACCGCACGGGCCGTGCCATCAGCGTCGCGACGATCGCATTGCCCCAGCGGGCCAGCGCCTGCGAATCGCGCTCGATGCCGTGGGTCGACTCCGCGCTCTTCGGCAGGCGGATCTGGCGCGCGCCCGATTGCGCGACGATGCGCAGCAAGGTCGATTGGAAATCATAATCGTGCGGCATCGCCGCGACGTCCTTGATCCGCGCGACCTCGATCAGCGCGAGGCCGGCCCAGGCGGTCGAGACGCCGATCCGCTCGAACCGGTCGTCGCCGTCATCGGCGACGAGCAAGGTGTCGCCCCGTTCGGCGGCGAGCAGCGCCACCGTGTCCCCGGTCGTGACCACGCCGTCCGCGACCACCGCGACGCGCGCGAGCGGATGGAGCGTCTCGACCGCCTCGGCCGCGGTGCGCACCGCATCGACGGTGACACCGCGCCGGCCGATCCGGCTGATCGCGCCGAGCAGCCCCGGCGTCATGCGCGCGACCGCGAGCACGATCTGGGTCGCGCCGGCCGCGATCAGCAGCCGCGCCTGGAATTCGATGAGCGTCAGTCCACCGAACGGCAGCGTCTCCGCCAGCGTCCCCGCACGATCCTCGGCATCTTCCGTCGCAAAAATCAGGCCCGCCAGCATCGGGGGCCATTAGGCGGTGTTGCCGGCAAAGGCAAAGGTGATGCGGAAACATGGGCGCGCCGCCCATGTCGAGCGGGGCCGAACGCACCTGCGCCCGGGACAAACGGAGGGGGTTAGAGCCGCTCCACCGCGCGGCGCAGCCGGCGCACGATCGCCATGTCGAGCGGCTGAGCCTCGGCGGCTTCGTTCGCCACCGCCATCAGCCGGACCGCGCCGAAGCTGGCGGCGAGACCCTTGAGCCGGCTTGCCGCCAGCCGCCATTCCGGCGCGCGGTGCGCCGCTTCGAGCTGGTCGAGCGCGCGGTTGGCGCTGTCGAGGAAGGCGCCGCGCAGCTCCGCGATCAACTCGGGCTCGTCGCCCACCGCCGCCGCCAGGGTCGCATCGATTGCTCCGGGATCATAAGCCATAATGGAGCGAATATCACGACGAACGTTAAGGCAAGGTTTCGCAATTCGCTTCCCCGGTGCGTGAATCATGGTAAACACGGGCAAATGAACGGGGGTTCTCGCATCATTGATCTTCGCCCGAGCGCGGGCGATTTTTCGGCCGGCGACCGCGCCGGAGGCGGAGAGCATATCAAAGAGCCGCTGACGGACACGCCGCAAGACTTGCTCGATTTCGACGAGGCGCCGGAACCACGATCGGGCCGGGTGCTGCCGGTGCTCGGCGCGGTGGTGTCGGTCGGCTGGATCGGCGCGATGCTCGCGCTGAGCTGGAACCGCCTCGCGGAGACGCCGCCGATGGAGCTGGCGGTCTTCATCGCCGCCCTGTGTGTGCCGCCCGCGCTGATCGGCATCGGGTTGTTGCTCGCGTTGCGCACCAGCCGCGCCGAGGCGAATCGCTTCGCCGGCACCGCGCGCGCGATGCGTGCCGAGGCGGCGTCGCTCGAAACCACGGTGGCGGCGCTGTCGCGCACGATCGAGGACAATCGCGAACGGCTCGCCGAGCAGGCCGCGACCCTGACCATGCTGGGCGAGACCGCGACCGCGCGGCTCGGCGGCATCGGCAGCGGCATCGCCGCCGAGATCGCGCGGGCCGATGCCAACGCCAAGTCGCTCGCCGCGCTTTCGGCGGATGCCTGCGCCAAGCTCGAGACGCTGATCGCGATGCTGCCGCGCGCGGGCGAGGAGACGGCGTCGCTGACCGACCAGCTCAAGCACACCGCGATCGTGGCGAGCGAGAGCGCGACCGCGCTCGACGCGCAGCTCGCCGCGCTCGCCGCGCGCGGGCGCGAGGCGGATCAGGTCGCGGGCGGTGCCGCGCAGAAGCTCGCCGCGAATCTGATGCGGATGAAGGCGACCAGCGAATCGGCGGCGGCGCGGCTCGAACAGGTGAGCGCGGAGATGTCGGCATCGGTCGACGGCCTGCTCGATCGCACCGCCGGCGCGGTCGACGAGGCGCGTAAGGGGATCAGCGCGCAGGGCGAGGCGATGCTGGCGATGCTCGGCACGCATCAGGCCGCGCTCGACCATGCCGCCAAGCATAGCGCGGAGGCGCTCGCCGCACGCATCGCCGACATCGAGACCGTGATCGACCGGATCGCCGCGCGGCTGGCGGCGCAGCGCGACGCCACCACCGACATGGTCGAGACGCTCGGTGCCGGTGCCGATCATCTGTCCGCCGAGTTCGACGGCTTCCATGACCGTCAGGCCGCGCGCGCGCGCGAACTCGCCGTGTCGATCGAGGCGTTGCGCGCCTCGGCTCAGGGCATGTCCGAAACCGTCCGCGCCGGCGACGAGATCGCCACGACGACGATCGGAACGACCGAGCGGCTGCTGGTCGCGCTCGATTCGGCGACGCGCGAGATCGACGAGACGGTTCCCGCCGCGCTCGCCCGGCTCGACGAGCGGATCGGCGCGAGCCGCCGTCTGGTCGGCGACGCCCGGCCCGAGTTGGCCGCGCTCGTCACCGCCGCCGAAGACACGCATGACGCGATCGAATCGGTCGCCTTCGTCATCTCGGGCCAGCGCGACCAGGCGGAGACGCTCGCGGGCACGCTGCGCGCGACGCTCGCCGAGAGTGCCGGCAAGGCGGCGGAGCTTGGCGCTTCGGTCGAGGCGACGATCGGACAGGCCAACCGGTTCGCGGAGGATGCCGCGCCGCGCCTCGTCGATGCGTTGCTGCGTGTGCGCGACACCGCCAACGCCGCCGCCGCGAGCGCGCGCGAAACGCTCGCCAGCGTGATCCCGGAGGCCGCCGCCGCGCTGGAAGCCGCGAGCGCGGACGCGATGCAGCGCGCGGCGACCTCCTCGCTCGACCTCAACCTCACCGCGATCGGCGAGGCGGCGGAAGAGGCGGCGCGTGTCGCCGAACGCGTCGCCGCGCGGATCGCCGAGCAGATCACCACGATAAGCGCGGCGAGCGCGATCGTCGAGACGCGCGTCGAACAGGCGCGCAACGAGCGCGAGAAGGCCGAGGAGGAAAGTTTCGCGCGCCGTGTCTCGCTGTTGATCGAAGCGCTTAATTCGGCCTCTATCGACATCGCCAAGACCTTTTCGACCGAAGTCGCCGACAGCGCCTGGGCCGCCTATCTGCGCGGCGATCGCGGCGTGTTCACGCGCCGCGCGGTGCGGCTGCTCGACGGCGGCGAGGCGCGTGAAATCGCCCGGCTCTACGACGATGACGATCGCTTCCGCGACCACGTCAACCGCTACATCCACGATTTCGAAGCTATGCTGCGGGCGATTCTCGCGCAACGCGATGGCTCGCCGCTGGGCGTGACATTGCTGTCGTCGGACATGGGCAAGCTCTATGTGGCGCTGGCGCAGGCGATCGAGCGGCTGCGAAGCTGAGGCACCACGCGTCGCCTCAGCCGCCCGCCCTGCGTGATATCCACGATGCCGTCGCCCCGACGCAGGTCCAGGCCGGTGCGTGCCGGGCACCCGGGTCGCGCAACGCCCAGCGGCCCCGGCCTGCGCCCGGGGCGACGGTGACGCGGCTACCGGTCGAACGGGTTCTTCGGCGCGCGTAACGTCAACCGCACGGGCACCGCGCCGAAGCCGAGATCGCGCCGTATGCCGTTGATGAGATACCGCTGGTAGCTCATCGGCAGTTGATCGACGCGCGTACCGAACAGCACGAAGCCGGGCGGACGCGTCTTGGCCTGGGTGAGATAGCGCAATTTGATCCGCTTGCCGCCGGGGGCGGGCGGGGGATTGGCGTCGACCGCCTTTTCGAACCAGCGGTTGAGTTC
The DNA here is from genome assembly GCF_029167165.1 of Sphingomonas pollutisoli. Lineage (NCBI taxonomy): Bacteria > Pseudomonadati > Pseudomonadota > Alphaproteobacteria > Sphingomonadales > Sphingomonadaceae > Sphingomonas > Sphingomonas pollutisoli. The sequence continues at coordinate 175,480 of NZ_JARFNJ010000005.1, read as the reverse complement.
GCCCGTGCCGACACGGCGCGACCACGCCTCACGCGTTTCGAACGCGACCTTGATGAGCGTGTCGATGCCCTTGCCGGTCGCCGCCGAGACGGTGAGCACCGGCAGGCCCTTGACCTGGCTGAGCCCCTCTTCGAGCGCGCTGCGGATGCCGTTGAACAGGCTGCTGGCGTTTTCCGCGACGTCCCATTTGTTGATCGCGACGATCAGCGCGCGGCCTTCCTGCAACGCCACATCGGCGATCCGCAGATCCTGCGCCTCCAGCCCACGCGTGGCGTCGAGCAGCAGTACGACCACTTCGGCGAAGTCGATCGCGTGGAGCGCGTCGGCGACCGAGAGCTTCTCGAGCTTGTCCTGCACCAGTGCCTTCTTGCGCATGCCGGCGGTGTCGATCAGGCGGACCGGGCGGCCTTCCCACATCCAGTCGATCGCAATCGAATCGCGCGTGATGCCGGCTTCCGGGCCGGTGATGAGTCGGTCCTCGCCGAGCATCTTGTTGATGAGCGTCGACTTGCCCGCGTTGGGCCGGCCGATGATGGCGAGCTTGAGCGGGCCTTGTTCGTAAAATTCTTCATCCTCGGGCTCTTCGAGGGGCGCTTCCTCGTCACGTTCGAGGTGCGGCAGCAACGCCTCGAACAATTCGCCCATGCCTTCGCCGTGCTCGGCGGAAAGCTGCACCGGGTCGCCGAAGCCGAGCGCGAGCGCCTCGATGATGCCCGCTTCGCCCGCGCGGCCCTCGGCCTTGTTGGCGACGAGCACGATCGGCGTGGTCGATCCGCGCAGCCAGCGCGCGATTTCCTCGTCGAGCGGGACGATCCCGGCGCGTGCGTCGATCAGGAACAACGCGACATCGGCCTGGGCGACCGCCGCCTCGGTCTGCTGGCGCATCCGGCCGGGCAGCGAGGCGGCGTCCTGATCCTCATAGCCGGCGGTGTCGATGACGCGGAAATCGAGCCCGATCAGCGTCGCATCGCCCTCGCGGCGATCACGCGTGACGCCGGGGCGATCGTCGACGAGCGCGAGCTTCTTGCCGACGAGGCGGTTGAACAGAGTCGATTTGCCGACATTGGGCCGGCCGATGATCGCGACCACGGGGAGATTGGGCATCGCGCTCCCTTACGGCACGCGCGCGGTTTCGTCACCCCCGTGCCGATATGCTTGTCCGCTACCCCGTTCGTCCCGATCGTAGTCGGGGGATCAGCCCAAAGCAGGTGTCTCGACTTCGCTCGACACGAACGGCTTGTGGGAGGCGCTCGCGTGTCCCTCGACTTCGCTCGGCACGGACGGTGTGTTGGGGCCGCTCACTTGTACGCGGTCACGTGCCCCTTTTGATCGAGCACGTAGAGCGTCGATTTCGCGACGATCGGCGGCAGGGTGAAGCCCTGCTTGGCGTTGATCGTCGCGAGCACCTTGCCGGTCTCGGGCGCGGCCGAGACGATCTGGCCGAGCGAATTGGTGAGCACCAGACGCCCGCCGGCCAGCACGGGGCCGTACCAGGTGATCGGGTTCTTGTGCTTTTCCTTCTTCTTCTTTTTCTTCTTGGGCGCATCGTCGGGGACGATCTTGTCGCTCTTGTAATGCTGGAGCTGCGCGATCCAGCGCACCTTGCCGGTGCCGCGCGCGAGGCAGACCAGCCGCGCGTCGTCGGTGACCAGGAACAGCCACTCGCCCGCGACCCACGGCGTCGAAATGCCCGCGAAATTCTGCTCCCACTGGCGCTGGCCCGAGGCGATCTCGATCGCGACGGTGCGCCCGCCCTGGCCGACCGCGAACACGGTGCCGCGATCGATCACGGGATCGGCGTCGATATCGGCGAGCGAGGACACCGAGGTCGAGATGCTCGAGCGCGACAGCGCATCCTGCCAGAGCGTGCGGCCGTTTTCATAGCGGTAGGCGGTCAGTTCGCCCGAGGAGAAGCCCGCGACGACGGTACCCTGCGCGACCGCCGGTGCGGCCACGCCGAACACGCCCTGCGTCTCCAGCGAGCCCGAACCCGACCAGACGATCGAGCCGTCCGCCTGCGAAAGCGCGAAAAGCTGGTTGTCCTGGCTCAACACATAGACCTGCCCAAGCGCGACGGTCGGCGCGTTGCGCAAGGGGCCGCCGGGCTTGACGCGCCACAGTTCCTTGCCGTCCTTCGCGTCGAACGCGACGACGTCGCCGAGGCCGTCGGTCGCGAAGATCTTGCCGTCGTCGAAGCTCGCGCCGCCGCCGAAGCGGGCGGAGCGGTTCTTCTTTTCCGATCCCTTGGCGATGTCTGCGGTCCAGATCTTGGCACCGCTCGCCGCGTCGAAGGCGTGGATCGTCGCATCGACATCGACCGCGAACAGCTTGCCGTCGGCGACGATCGGCGCCGAGCCGAGCCGCTGGCGGTTCGAGCCGCCGTCGATCTGCGCGGTCCATTGCCGCGCCAGCGACGTGCCGAGCGCGAGCTGGCCGAGCGACTTGGCGGCGCTGCCGCCGGGCTGTGCCCAGGTGTCGTTTGCGGTCGCCTCGGGCAGCAGCACCTGGACGTCGGCGATCGTCTTGTCGGCGTCGGCGGCGCTTTCGGAGGCGAGGATCGGAATCCGCTCGCCGAGCGTCGGCGTCTTGTGACGGCCGGAGCCCTTCAGCGCGGCGCAGCCGCTGAGCGCGAGTGCAGCCGATGCCGTCGCGGCCAGGAATATCCTCGTCTTCATTTCGCCTTCTTGTCCTCAGCCTGATCGACGGCATCCACACCGAGCGCGCCCGTCATCTGCACGGCGCGCTGGCGGATCGTGCCGGGTACATCCTCATTGCGCGCGATCTGCGCGAAGAGCGGCCCGGCCAGATCGGGCTTGTTCATGCGCAGATAGGCGATCGCGACCAGCTCGGCCGCGCTGCCGAACCACGGGTTGGTCGGCTTGGCGAGATCGCGCAGCCGCGAGACGACCACGTCGGGCTTGAGCGTGTCGAACTCGGCGCTGGTCTGGCGGATCAGCGCGAGGTCCCGGAACGGCTGGCCGACGCCGCTGTCTGCGGCGATGGCCGCGAACAGCTTGGCGGCGCCGGGCAGATCGTTCTTCTGAAGCAGCAGATCGGCCTGGGTGAACTGCGCGAGCGCGCGGTAGCCGGGCTCGCTCGCCTTGGCGAGATCGGGCAGCGGCTTGGCGGCGGCGGCATCCTTGGCGGCGATACCGTCATACACCTTCTGCAATGTCTCGGCCTTGGCGCCCGCTTCGGACTGCTGGTGGCTGCGCCACAGCAGATAGCCGCCGAACGCGACCAGCGCGGCGACGATCGCGACGATCGCGATCCGCCCGTAACGTTGCCACGCGCCAGCGAGCTGGTCGCGGCGCAGCTCCTCATCGACTTCGCGCAGGAAAGCGGCATCGGTATTCGGCGGGACAGCCAACGCATAACTCCAATCGGGCGGGGAAGGCGCGGACCTTAGCGGTCCGCGATAGCAAGGGGAAGTGGCTCAGTCCTTCGGCAGATACGTCTGGTCCACGCCCGGGAACGTGCGCGACCGGACATCGCGCGCATAGGTCTCAACCGCGGCGGAAATGCGGCCAGCCATGTCGTCGAACGTCTTGACGAAGCGCGGCGTGCGCTCGAATAGCCCGAGCATATCCTCGGTGACGAGCACCTGACCGTCGCACTGCGCCGAGGCGCCGATGCCGATCACTGGGCATGCCACCTCGGCGGTTATCGTGCGGGCGAGCGGCTCGAGGATACCCTCGGCGACGATCGCGAACGCGCCGGCATCGGCGATCGCGCGCGCGTCGGCGAGGATCTTGGCGTGCTCGGCCTCGCTGCGGCCGCGCGCGCCGTAACCGCCGAGCGCGTTGACCGCCTGTGGCGTCAGGCCGACATGCCCCATCACCGGGATGCCGCGTTCGGACAGAAAGGCGACGGTCGGCGCCATCGCGACGCCGCCCTCGAGCTTGACCGCCGCCGCGCCGGTCTCGCTCATGATCCGCGCCGCCGAGGCGAAGGCGGCTTCAGGACTCGCCTCGTAGCTGCCGAACGGCATGTCGATGACGACGACCGAATGGTAGCTGCCGCGCACCACCGCGGCGCCATGCGCGCACATCATGTCGAGCGTGACCGGCAGCGTCGAAGGCAGGCCGTAGATCACCTGGCCGAGACTGTCGCCGACCAGCAGGATGTCGCAATGCGGATCGAGCAGTTGCGCCATCCGCACCGTATAGGCGGTGAGCATCACCAGCGGCTCGCCACTCCCATTCGCACCCTTGCGCTTGCGGATCGCGGGCACGGTGAGCCGCTTCATCGGCGCCGGCGTGGGATTGGCGCGGCTGGTCGCGGTGTCGATCGTGAAGGTCGTGGACATGCGCGCTCCATACCCGCGCTCGCGTGTGCGCGCCAGCGGGTGTCAGGCGACCGTCACGCCCTTCCAGAACGCGAAACGCCCCTTGATCTCGGCGGCGGCCGCCTTGGGATCGGGATAATACCAGGCCGCATCGGGATTGCGCGCGCCGCCGACGACGATCGTCTTGTAGCTGGCGGTGCCTTTCCACGGGCAGATCGTGTGGGTGGCGCTGTCTTCCAGCAGGGCGGGATCGACCGAGTCGGCGGGGAAATAATGATTGCCCTCGACGACGACGGTATCGTCCGATTGCGCGATGATCGCGCCGTTCCAGCGTGCGGTCGGCATGAGATATCCTTTCCTGATCCTCCCCGGCACGAAAAGCTGGCGCGCGTAGCGCGGCGGCGGGGGGCTTCCACAAGCGTATCGTATGTGGAAGTCCCCCTCCACCCCCCTCTCCGTGCCGGAGAGAATCAAGTGTTGAGCAGCTTGAGCACCATTTCGGCATGCGCGGGACGCGCGATCAGCAGATCGGGCATATACACGTCGGCGTTGTTGTAGCGCAGCGGCGAACCGTCGATTCGCGAGCAGTGCAGCCCGTAGGCGGTCGCGACCGCGACCGGGGCGGCGCTGTCCCACTCGTATTGCCCGCCCGAATGGAGGTAGATGTCGGCCTGCCCGAGCACCACCGCCATCGCCTTGGCACCCGCTGATCCCATCGGCACCAGCTCGGCGCCGAGCTTGCCCGCGACCGCGATCGCCTCGGGCGCGGGACGGGTACGGCTGACGACCATGCGCAACTGCGCGGGCGGGGGCGGCACCGGAGCGGGGCGATCGCTGCGCAGCACCAGCCCGGCGTCGGGCAGCGCGACCGCGCCGACGCTGGCGACACCGTCGATCGTGAGCGCGACATGGACCGCCCAGTCGGCGCGTGCCTCGCCATATTCGCGCGTGCCATCGACCGGATCGACGATCCACACGCGGCGCATGCCGAGCCGGGTGCCGTCGCACTTCATCTCTTCGGAGAGCAGCCCGTCCTCGGGCCGCGCGTCGCGCAGCGCGTGGACGAGGAACTGGTTGGCGGTCTGGTCACCGGCGAGCCCGAGCGCCTTGGGCGACAACACGCCCGCGCCCCGCACCGCGCGCAGCAGCGTGCCGGCGGTCTCGGCGAGGTGCGCGGCGAGGTCGGCGTCGGTCATGCTCACAGGTCATGGCTCCAGATGCCGACGATCGCCTCGACGATCACGTCCGCCGCCTGATCGGCGCTGAGCTTGGTCGTGTCGATGCGGATTTCGGGGTTGAGCGGCGGCTCATAGGGGCTGTCGATGCCGGTGAAATTCTTGAGCTGACCGGCGCGCGCCTTCTTGTAGAGGCCCTTGACGTCGCGCGCCTCCGCCTCGGCGAGCGGGGTGTCGATATGCACCTCGATGAACTCGCCGGCGGGCAGCATCTGCCGCACCATGTCGCGCTCGGCGCGGAACGGCGAGATGAACGCGGTAATGACGATCAGCCCGGCGTCGGTCATCAGCTTGGCGACTTCGCCGACGCGGCGGATGTTCTCGACGCGGTCGGCATCGGTGAAGCCGAGATCCTTGTTGAGCCCGTGGCGGACATTGTCGCCGTCGAGCAGGAAGCTGTGCTTGCCGCGCGCGTACAGCTTCTTCTCGACGATATTGGCGATCGTCGACTTGCCCGACCCCGACAGCCCGGTCAGCCACACCACGCGCGGCTCCTGCCACTTCTGGCTGGCGTGCGCGGCGCGGCTGACGTCGACCGCCTGCCAGTGGATATTGTCGGCGCGGCGCAGGCTGAAGTGGATCATCCCCGCCGCGACGGTGGCGTTGGTCATCTTGTCGATCAGGATGAACCCGCCGAGATCGCGGTTCTGCGCATAGGGTTCGAAGGCGATCGGGCGGTCGGTGGCGAGGTTGGCGACGCCGATCGCGTTGAGATCGAGCGTCTTCGCGGCGAGATGCTCCATCGTGTTGACGTTGACCTGATATTTCGGCTGCTGGAGCGTAGCCGAGACGGTCTGCGTGCCGATCTTGAGCCAATAGGGGCGGCCCGGCAGCATCTCGGCCTCGTCCATCCACACGATCGTCGCCTCGAACTGGTCGGCGACCTGCGGCGGGGCGTCGGCGGCGGCGATCACGTCGCCGCGGGAGCAATCGACCTCGTCGGCGAGCGTGAGCGTGACCGACTGGCCGGCGATCGCCTCGTCAAGATCGCCGTCCAGCGTGACGATGGCCTTGACGGTCGACGTCTTGCCCGAGGGCAGCACGCGGACCGCGTCACCCGGCCGGATCGCCCCGCCCGCGATCAGCCCGGCGAAGCCGCGGAAATCGAGGTTGGGGCGGTTGACCCATTGCACCGGCATGCGGAACGGCTTCTGCGCGTCGAGTGTGGCATCGACCGCGACCGTTTCGAGATGTTCCATCAGCGTTGGCCCGGTGTACCAGGGCATATTGGCGCTGCGCGTGGTGATGTTGTCGCCCTTGAAGCCCGAGATCGGCATCGCGACGAAGCTTTCGATCCCGATCGAGGTGGCGAAGGCGGTGTAGTCGGCGACGATTCCGTCGAACACGCTCTGGTCGTAGCCGACCAGATCCATCTTGTTCACCGCGAGCACGATGTTGCGGATGCCGATCAGGTGGGCGAGGTACGAATGCCGCCGCGTCTGGACGAGCACGCCTTTGCGCGCGTCGATCAGGATCACCGCGAGGTCGGCGGTCGAGGCGCCGGTCACCATGTTGCGGGTATATTGTTCGTGGCCGGGGGTATCGGCGACGATGAACTTGCGTTTCTCGGTCGCGAAGAAGCGGTACGCGACGTCGATGGTGATGCCCTGTTCGCGCTCGGCGGCGAGGCCATCGACCAGCAGCGCGAAGTCGATCTCGCCGCCCTGTGTGCCGACGCGCTTGCTGTCCGCCTCGAGCGCGGCGAGCTGATCCTCGAAGATCATCTTCGAATCGTAGAGCAGCCGCCCGATCAGCGTCGATTTGCCGTCATCGACCGACCCGCAGGTGATGAAGCGCAGCATCGTCTTGTGCTGATGCGCGTCGAGATAGGCGTCGATGTCCTCGGCGATGAGGGTGTCGGTCTGGTAGATCGGGTCTTGGGTGTCGGTCATTTCGTCTGCCCGTGAGAAGCGGGAACATCACCAGCCCGTTCGTCCTGAGCGAAGTCGAAGGACGTGCCACGGGCAGCGGCGTTTGGGGCACGTGCTTCGACTTCGGCCTCTTGGGCCGAAGCCTGTCCTGAGCGGCTGGCTTGCCAGCCAGCCGAAGGGCTCAGCACGAACGGGGATGGGGCGGGGTCGCGTATCAAAAATACCCCTCCTGCTTCTTCTTCTCCATGCTCGCGTCGCCGCCGTCCTTGTCGATCGCGCGGCCCTGGCGTTCGCTGGTGGTGGTGAGCAGCATTTCCTGGATCACCTCGGGGAGCGTTTTCGCGTCACTCTCGACCGCGCCGGTGAGCGGGTAGCAGCCGAGCGTGCGAAAGCGGATCGAGCGCTCCACCGGCACCTCGCCGGGGTTCAGCCGGAAACGATCATCGTCGACCATCAGCAGCATGCCGTCGCGCTCGACAGTCGGGCGGGGCGCGGCGAAATAGAGCGGCACGATCTCGATGCCTTCGAGCTGGATGTACTGCCAGATGTCGAGCTCGGTCCAGTTCGAGATCGGGAACACGCGCATGCTTTCGCCCTTGGCCTTGCGCGCGTTGTAGAGGTGCCAGAGTTCGGGGCGCTGCGCCTTGGGGTCCCAGCGGTGCGAGGCGGTGCGGAACGAGAAGATGCGTTCCTTGGCGCGGCTCTTTTCCTCGTCGCGCCGCGCGCCGCCGAACGCCGCATCGAACCCGTAGAGGTCGAGCGCCTGCTTCAGCCCCTCGGTCTTCCACATATCGGTGTGCAAGGGGCCGTGGTCGAACGGGTTGATGCCCTTCTCGCGCGCCTCGGGGTTTTGATAGACGAGCAGTTCCATGCCGGCATCGGCCGCCGCCTTGTCGCGCAGCGCGTACATGTCGCGGAACTTCCAGGTCGTATCGACGTGAAGCAGCGGGAAGGGCGGCGGCGCGGGGTAAAAAGCCTTCTTGGCGAGATGCAGCATCACCGCCGAATCCTTGCCGACCGAATAGAGCATCACCGGCTTGTCAGCTTCGGCAACCACCTCGCGCAGGATGTGGATCGCTTCGGATTCGAGGCGTTGCAGATGGGTCAGCGATTGCACGGGCATGTCCGGATGATCGAGGGTGAGTGCCCCCAAGACGGCGCGCGGCGCCGCGCGGCAAGCGAATGATTCTAGGCCGGCCCCAATCGCAGCTAGGCGGGGTTGATTGCCGCGCGCGGAATCCGCATGCGTTGCGCCGGGATTATGCGGGGAGTCGCCGGTGAGCACAAGTTTCGATAACGCGACGTTCCGCCGCGTGCTGGGCCATTACCCCACCGGTGTCTGTGTCGTCACCGCGGCCGAGGCGGACGGCACGCCGACCGGCATGGTGGTCGGCTCGTTCACCTCGGTGTCGCTCGATCCGCCGCTGGTGGCGTTCTTCCCCGATCGCCGCTCGTCGAGCTGGCCGCGGATCGAGAAGGTCGGCAAATTCTGCGTCAACGTGCTCGCCGCCGATCAGGAGGCGCTGTGCCGACAATTCTCGACGCGCGGTGCGGACAAGTTCGCCGGCATCTCGCACCGCGCCTCCGCCAACGGCTCGCCGATCCTCGACGGGGTGGTGGCGTGGATCGACTGCAATCTCGACGCGGTTCATGAGGCGGGCGACCATTATATCGTGCTCGGCCGCGTCATCGCGCTGGAGGTGGAGGCGCCGAGCGCGCCGCTGTTGTTCTTCCAGGGGAATTACGGCGCGTTTTCGGTGTTGGAGCCGTCGTCAACGTCTTGAAGCGTCATGCCCCGTTCGTCCCGAGCGAAGTCGAGGGACATGCCCCGGGCGGACGTGCATTGTGTCTCGACTTCGCTCGACACGAACGGTTGGAGGGGGCGGCGACACTCCGCTCAGCACGAACGGGAGGGTAGGCGCTTACGATCGCGGCAATTGCCCGATCGGGTCGATCGGCGTGCGGCCCTTGCGCATTTCGAAGTGAAGCTCGGGCCGGTCGGCCAGCCCGGTATCACCCGACAGTGCGATCGTCTGGCCGCGCTTGACCGCCTGGCCGCGCTGGACGAGCAGGCGGCTGGCGTGGCCGTACACCGTGGTCCAACCGTCGCCGTGCTTGATGATGACGAGGCCGCCCAGCGTCGGCACCTCGCTGCCGGCATAAGCGACCACGCCATCGGCGGCGGCGAGGATCGGCGTGCCGATCGGCAGCGCGATCTTGATGCCGTTGAAGCGCTCGCCGCTCGCGCCGCTCGGGCCGAAGCGCGCCACGATGCGGCCCTGCGCGGGCCAGCCGAACACGCCGCGCAGCCGCGTCGGCTCGCTGATCGCCTCGGTCGGCGCGAGCACGCGGCGGGGTGACCGTGTGGGCGGGGCGGGGCGCTGGTTGCCGGCGAGCGCGGGCGCGCTGCCGGTGACGAGATCATCGACGTCGAGCCGGAACGCGGCGGCGCGCTCGGCCGCGCTGCTGAGGCCGGGGGTGGCATCGGGGATCAGCACGCGCATCCCGGCGCGCAGCGTATAGGGCTCGCTGAGGCCGTTGGCGGTGACGATCCGTGACCAGTCGATGCCGTAAGCGCGCGCGATCGCGATGCCGGTCTCGCCCGAACGGACGAGGTGGTAGCGGCCGCCGGGGATCGCCAGCCGCTGGCCGGCGCGGATCATGAACGGCGCGCTAAGCCCGTTGGCGCGCGCGATCGCCTCCGAGCCGGCGCCCGTCCGGTCCGCGACCGCGCGGAGCGTGTCGCCGGAGCGCACGACGTAGATCGTCGGGTCGATCGCCTTCGCATCGGCGCGGACCGGGCGCGCCTGCCACGCGGGCGGCGGCGCCGGGACCGCGGCGACGCTCGCGTCGGCGCGGGGCGGTGCATCATCCTGGCCATAGGCGGGAGGCGTATCGACGGGCCGGTCAGGCGGGGTCTGGCGGGGGCGATAGCGCGTCGCGTCCGGATCGGGGGCGGCGCCTTGTGGAATGCAGGCGGCCAGCGCGGGCAGCAGAACGGCCAACGACGCCGCGTTGCGCGACCGACCCGGAAACCACCCCATCACGCGTCCTTATGGAACCTCTCGCCAAGCGTGGCGAGCGACGCGCGGTGGGTCAGGTCGAGATGCAGCGGGGTGACGGTGATGTGGCCCTGCTCGATCGCCTCGAGATCGGTGGCTTCGGCGGGCGTGTGGGGAATGCGCCCGAGCCGCAGCCAGTAATAGTCGAAACCGCGCGGATCGGTACGGCGATCGAGCTGGAGCCGCCCGTAATCGCGCAAGCCCTGCGCGACGACCCGAATGCCCTGCACCGCCTCGGCCGCGATCGGCGGGAAGTTGACGTTGACGAGCGTGCGCGGCGCGAACGGCGTGTCGATCAGCGTGCGCAACACGCGCTCGCCCCAGGCTTCCGCCGCCGCGAAGGTGACGGCGTCGCCCATACCGCTGCCCGCATAGCGCTGACTGAGCGCGATCGAGCGGATGCCGGCATGCGCGCCCTCCATCGCGGCGGCGACGGTGCCTGAATAGCTGACGTCCTCGCCGAGATTGGCGCCGCGGTTGACGCCGGACAGGATCAGGTCGGGCTTGGCGTCCTTCATGATCTCGGCGAGCGCGATCATCACCGCGTCCGTGGGCGTTCCGGTGACCGCCCAGCGCTTCTCGCCGAACGCGCGCAGCCGCACCGGCTGGGTGAGGGAGAGCGAGCGGCCCTTGCCCGATTGCTCCTCGATCGGCGCGACCACGGTGACGTCGTCGGACAAGGTGCGCGCGAGCCGTTCGAGCACGGCGAGGCCGGGTGCGTGGATGCCGTCGTCGTTGGACAGGAGGATGCGCATCAGATCCTTCCCGCGCCGGGGCGGGTCATTTGGGTTCCAAGCGGTTGAGGCCCTTGAGGTACGGCTTGAGCACCTCCGGCACCGCGACCGAGCCATCCTCCTGCTGGTAATTCTCCAGCACCGCCACCAACGTCCGCCCGACCGCGAGGCCGGAACCGTTGAGCGTATGGACGAAGCGGGTGCCCTTTTCCTCGGCGGGGCGGTAGCGCGCGTTCATGCGGCGTGCCTGGAAATCGGTGCAGGTCGAGCAGCTCGAAATCTCGCGGTAGCGACCCTGGCCGGGCAGCCAGACTTCGAGATCATAGGTGCGCGCCGCGGTGAAGCCCATGTCGCCGGTGCAAAGCTTCATGCGGCGGAAGGGCAGGCCGAGCGCAGTGAGGATGCCCTCGGCGCAGGCGGTCATCCGCTCATGCTCGGCCTCGGAGGCGTCGGGCGTGACGATCGAGACCATCTCGACCTTCTCGAACTGGTGCTGGCGGATGAAGCCGCGCGTGTCGCGCCCGGCCGCGCCCGCCTCGGAGCGGAAGCAGGCGGTGAGCGCGGCGAAGCGGAGCGGCAGTTCGGCTTCGCTGAGGATCTTGCCCGCCACGATGTTGGTCAGCGGCACCTCGGCGGTGGGGATCAGCCAGCGGCCGTCGGTGGTGCGGAACTGGTCCTCGGCGAACTTGGGAAGCTGCCCGGTGCCGAACAGCGCCTCGTCGCGCACCAGCAGCGGCGGGATGGCTTCCTCATAGCCATGTTCGCCGGTGAGCGTGTCGAGCATGAACTGGCCGAGCGCGCGGTGCAGCTTGGCGGCGTGGCCGCGCACCAGCGTGAAGCGCGCGCCCGACAGCGCCGCGCCGGCTTCGAAATCGAGCCCGAGCGCGGGGCCGATCGCGTCATGCTCCTTGGGCGCGAAGGCGAAGGCGGGCTGCGTGCCGTGGGTCGCGACCAGGAGATTGTCGTCCTCGTCGGCGCCCTGCGGCACGTCGGCGAGCGGCAGATTGGGGATGGCGGCGAGCGCGGCGGTGAGCGCTTCGCCGACCGCTTTCTCTTCCGCCTCGATCGCGGGCAAACGTTCCTTGAGCGCGGCGACCTCGGCGAGCAGGTCGGTGGGGTCGTCGCGGCGCGCCTTGGCGGCGCCGATCGCCTTCGATGCCTCGTTGCGGCGCGCCTGCGCGGCCTGCGCCTCGGTGATGAGGGCGCGGCGGGTCTCGTCGAGCGCGAGCAGATCGGCCGACACGGGGGCGACACCGCGTTTGGCGAGGGCGGCATCGAAGGCGGCGGGATCGTCACGGATCAGGCGGATGTCGTGCATAATGCGCGTGGCTATGGCCGCGCGCCCGCGCCCGCGCAACCCACTCCGGCGGGCAAGCGTTATTACCGTTCCACTGACGGAGAGCGACCATGCACATTCCGCACGATGCCGCCGTGCTCGTCCTCGACGGGCGCAAGCTGCTATGGCTGCGCAACGCGGGCAGCGACGCCGAACCCAACCTCGTCGTCGAACAGGCGCGGGAACAGTCCGACCCCGCCGATCACGAGCTGAAGACGGACCTTGCCGGCGGCGCGCCGAGCGGCCCCGTGATCGGGCAGGCGACGATGGGCGAGCCCGATTACCACGAACAGCGCGAGGCGCGCTTCGCCGCCGACGCGGCCGTACTGCTGCGCGATCAAGCGCTGGCGAACGCGTTCGAATCGCTCATCATCGTCGCGCCGCCGCGCACGCTCGGCAGTCTGCGTCCGCATTATCATCCCGAGGTGAAGGCGCGCCTGAAGGCTGAGATCCACAAGGATCTCACCGATCATCCGATTCCCGATATCGAGGCGGCGATCAGGGCCGCGTGATGCGGTGAGACTCCTGGCCTGACGCGCGGCGCGTGGGGGCGCCCGCCAGGCTCATGCCTCGGCGGCGGGCTTCCTAGCGAAGCGCCTGCGCGCGACCAGCGCAGCGGCGGCGGCGCCGAACAGAAGCACCATCGGCGGCGCGGGCACCGGCGCCGGGTGGCCACCGCTGCTGCCGCCATGCCCGCCGCTGCTGCCGCCATGCCAACCGCTGCTGCCATGCCAGCCGCTGCTGCCCGGGAAGCCGTGGCTGCTCGACGCGTAGCTGCTCGATCCGCTCGACGCGCTCGACGTGGAGGTGGACCCGGAGGTGGAGGAACTGGTCGAGGTGGAGGTGGACGATCCGCCCGTCGAGGTCGAGGTGGACGAGCCACCCGTCGAGGTCGAGGTCGAGGAGCCGCCGGTCGACGTCGACGATCCGCCCGTCGAGGTGGACGAGCCGCCGGTCGACGTCGACGATCCGCCGGTCGAAGTGGAGCCGCCGCTGGTCGAGGTCGAGCCGCCGCTCGATGTCGAGGAGATGACGATCCCGCCCGAACCGCCGCTGCCGCCACCCCCGAAGAAGCCGCCGCCCGCGAAGCCGCCGCCAAATCCGCCGAAGCCGCCACCGCCGCCGATCACGGTCAGACCGCCGCCGCCACCGCCGCCGCCCATCGCCGGCACGTCGGCGGGGGGCAGCGGGATCGGCGCGCCCTGGCTCGTCATGGTGACGACCGCGGGCGGGCACACCGCGCGCGTCTGCGTCACGACTCGGCGAACCCGCCCGGCGGGGCGGCTCACCGTGCGGCGTACGACGCGCTTGGTCTTGTGGACATAGGCGTGGCGGACCTTCGATGTCTCGGCGACATGTACCGCGCCGCCGCCGACGATAGCGCCGCCGCATGCGCAAGCGCACAGTTTAGCCAAGGCCATCCGCACCGACATGATTTCGCTCTTTCGTTGCCGATAGGATCGTCTACCGGATATGCTTTACCCCAGCGGTTCGCCGCTCTTTGCCCAAAGTGCCGAACAAAGTGTTAAGTTCAAGGCTGTTAACCGAGTTATCCCGGTCTCAATACGGGATTCCGGGCGCGGGATGGCCGCGGATCGTGGTTAACGTACCGTCACGGTACAGATCAGGCATGAAAACGAGGGTGCCCGTGCGCTTTCATCCACCGTGGAGCCGGGTTGCTTGTGGAGCGGGAACGGCATGGCTATAGGCGCGCTCATCATGGGACAGCCGGGCGTGAAAAAAGAACGCTTTGAGCGTCATACGTCTGGCAGCGATGGGATGGCGACTGGTCTTGAATCACCTAGATGACACCACGAAATTCGACACGCCGCCGGCGATGTCGAACGACGACGACGGATATCGGCCGAGCGCGGACGAACCGTTCATGAACCCGCGCCAGCAGGCGTATTTCCGGGACAAGCTGCAGGCGTGGAAGGACGCGATCCTGCGCGAATCGGCGGGCACGCTATCGCAGCTCCAGCTCGATTCGCTGCGCGAGGCGGACCTGACCGATCGCGCGTCGAGCGAGACCGACTGGTCGATCGAGCTGCGCACGCGCGATCGGCAGCGCAAGCTGATCTCCAAGATCGACGCTGCGCTGCGCCGCATCGAGGACGGCGAATATGGCTATTGCGAAGTCACCGGCGAGCCGATTTCGCTCGGCCGGCTGGAGGCGCGGCCGATCGCGACGATGACGGTCGAGGCGCAGGAGCGCCACGAACGCAACGAGAAAGTCTCGCGCGAGGATTGAGGCGGGCCGGCGGATCGTCGGCGCGCGCGGTTAAGACGTTGGATACCGAAACCCGCTATCTCGCGGGTCCGAGTATCTTCAATCCGGCGATGGTAATGGACGAGTCCTCCAAAGATCCCCTGCGCGGCCCGGCCGGCGAGCGCGCGCGTGACGAAGGCGCGGGCGACCGTAGCGGCGCGCGTGACAGCCTGTTGGTGATGGCCGACCTGCGCGTCGGCGACATCAAGACGACGGTGCGCGTGCGCAACCTGTCGGCGGGCGGGCTGATGGCGGAATATCAGCAGGGTCTGGAGGTCGGCACCGAGGTAGAAGTCGACCTGCGCGGGGTCGGCGCGGTGCGCGGGCGGGTCGCCTGGTCGGCGGCGGGGCGGATCGGAATCGCGTTCGACCGGCAGATCGATCCGATGCTGGCGCGCAAGCCGGTCGGCACGGGGAGCAAGCCGAAGACGGTGGTCGCGCCCAAATACACACCGCGCGCGTGAATGCGGTTTCAAGCCCGGGCAGCGGGGCTGCCCGGGCGCGCTGATCGTTAAAGGATCGTCATTTCTTCTTTAACGCGAAGCTTTTGCTTCTTGAGCGCGGCCAACATTGCGCTATCAGGCTGCGGTCGATGCGACTCGGCGCTGATCTTCTCTTCGAGGACGGCGTGCTTGGCCTCCAAGGCCATATGGTGCGCGTTCCGCATTGAGTCTTCCTCCTTCCGAAAGGGTGGCGGGGGAGTCAATCAAGCACGCTTCCGATCAAATGTCTGCCCCCTGTGTGGCATGATTCGACGTACCGAGTAAGGAAGTGCGACGATCGGTTTTTTGGCGCTCGCGTCCGCCCGCGGTTTTGCTAGAGTTCCCGTCGCCGGCCCGTTCCCCCGCCCCAAGCCTCGGTAGATCCGTGATCGGCGGTCGGGCGGTGCGCGGGCCGACGCGACTCAGCCGATCACCGGCGCAGGGGGACGAATGGACGGAGCGCAGATCGCCAAACGGCTCGAGGTGCTGAGGGTCGAGCATCGTGACCTCGACGCCGCGCTGGCCGCGCTGGCCGCGGGCGGTGCGGGCGATCAGATGCAGCTCGCGCGGCTCAAGAAGCGCAAGCTGCGGTTGCGCGACGAGATCGTCGCGCTCGAGGACCAGTTGATCCCCGACATCATCGCGTGACCGTGACGACCCGAAATGGGACGACCGGCGACGCGGCCGGTGTCCGCCGCGCTAACGCCGCGCGCGGGACTTGTGCCACAACGCTGAGATGAGGGGTGCCGAGATGAGGGGGGCGCTGCCGGACTCGCGGATCCATCGCCATCTGATCGACGTGCTGTACGTCGATGCGATGGTGCTGGCCGACGAGGCGCGCAGCTATTTCGACGATGGCGGGCGGGTGGACCGTGAAGCGCTGCCGCCGCTCGCGCGCGTGGCGTTCAGTTGTGAATCGCTCAAGGTGACGACACGGCTGATGCACGCGATCGCCTGGCTGCTGACCCAGCGCGCGGTCGCCGCCGGCGAAATGGCGCCGCGCGACGCGCTCGATCCCTCGCGGCGGCTCGGCCCGGCGCCGATCAGCGACGCGGCGGCGGTGGCGGACCTGCCGGCGCGGGCGCGCGCGCTGATCCAGGCGAGCGCGGACCTGTACCGGCGGGTCGGTCTGCTCGACGCGGCGCAGGCGGGCGTGGCGATGGGGGCGGGCCCGGCGCGCTCGATGCAGGAACGGCTGGCGATGGCGTTCTGACGGCGGTCTGCTGAGCGCGGCTTGAGAGGGGGACGGATCAGGCGGTCAGCTCAGCCGGTCGATCGCCTCGGCGTCGAGCGATCCGGGAATGATCATCAGCGGGATCGGCAGCGCACCCGAATCGCCGGCGAAATGCGCGATCAGCGGGCCGGGCGAGCCGACCGGCGCCGCGCCGAGCACGAGCGCGGCGATATCGGGATTGGCGGCGATCATCTCGCGGATGATCTTCGGACCGTCCCCCTGACGCACCGTGATCGACGGGCGCAACCCCGATTCCTCGATCAGCGCGCCCGCCGCGCCCGCGACCAAGCCCTCGGCATGGAGCCGCGCTTCCTCCTCGATCGTCGCCTGCACGCCGCCGAACGGGATGAATTCCTGCGGCTCGATCAGCGCGAGGATTTCGACGCCGCCGCCGGTCTTCACCGCGCGCCGCGCGGCGAAGCGCAAGGCGATCGCGCTTTCGGGATTGTTGTCGATCACGACGAGATAGATGCGCATGTGAAGGCCCCTCAACGCGTTAGGTGGCGCGTGCGCGCGTCGCGTGCAAGCCTGACTGCACGGATCATGGTCTTGACCGGGCCGGTTCGGGGCGCGAGAGACGCGGACGCCCCAGGATTCGATTTCAAGGACGACTTCATGCCGATCGAGATCAAGATGCCCGCGCTTTCCCCGACGATGGAGGAGGGCACGCTCGCGAAATGGCTCGTGAAGGAGGGCGACACCGTCCGGTCGGGCGATCTGCTGGCGGAGATCGAGACCGACAAGGCGACGATGGAGTTCGAAGCGGTTGACGAGGGCGTCATCGGCAAGCTGCTGGTCGCCGAGGGTTCCGAGGGCGTGAAGGTCGGCACCGTGATCGCGGTGATGGCCGGCGACGGCGAGGATGCGGCGGCAACGCCCGCACCCAAGGCCGAAGCCGCCGCGCCGAAGGAGGCCGCCAAGGCCCAGGCGGCGCCGGCACCGGCCCCCGCGCCCGCGGCGGCATCGACCCCGGCGCCCAAGGCCGCCGAGGGCGAGCGCCTGCGCGCCAGCCCGCTCGCGCGCCGCCTCGCCGCCGAGAAGAATATCGACCTCGCCGCGCTGACCGGCAGCGGCCCGAACGGTCGCATCGTCAAGGCCGATCTCGAAGGCGCCAAGCCCGCCGCGGCACCCGCCAAGGCTGAAGCCGCGGCCGCCGCCGCATCGGCTCCGGCACCCGCGCCGACCGTCGCCAACGTGCCCGACATTCCGCACACCGCCGAGAAGCTGTCGAACGTGCGCAAGGTGATCGCCCGCCGCCTGACCGAATCGAAGCAGCAGGTGCCGCACATCTACCTGACCGTCGACATCCGGCTCGATGCGCTGCTCAAGCTGCGTGGTGAGTTGAACGCCGGCCTCGCCGCGCGCGGGGTGAAGCTGTCGGTCAACGATCTGCTCATCAAGGCGCTCGGCGTCAGCCTGATGCAGGTGCCCAAGTGCAACGTGATGTACACGCCCGATCAGCTCATCAGCTTCACCCGCGCCGACGTGTCGGTCGCGGTGAGCGTGCCGGCCGGGCTCATCACGCCGATCATCAAGGGCGCCGACACCAAGGGCGTCGCGGCGATCTCGACCGAGATGAAGGATCTCGCCACCCGCGCCAAGGATGGCAAGCTCAAGCCCGAGGAGTTCCAGGGCGGCACCGCCTCGCTGTCGAACATGGGCATGATGGGCATCAAGCAGTTCGAGGCGGTCATCAACCCGCCGCAGGGCATGATCATGGCGATCGGCGCGGGCGAGCAGCGCCCGTATGTGATCGACGGTCAACTCGGCATCGCCACGGTGATGTCGGCGACCGGCAGCTTCGATCACCGCGCGATCGACGGCGCCGATGGTGCCGAGTTGATGGCGGCGTTCAAGGCGCTGGTCGAATCGCCGCTGGCGATGCTCGCGTAAGACGGTCGTGCGGCGCACGCTCGTCGAACTGATGTTCCTCGCGCTCGGGCTGGGCGTGGCGGTGGGCATCGCGTCGCTGGCGGTGTGGGCGGTGCCGGGCACCGGCCGCGCGGTCTGGACCGTCGCCTATGGGGTGATGGTGATCGACGTGCTCCTCCAGCTCCGCCCGATCCGCCGTGCGTGGCTGCTCGATCGCGCGACGACGCAGGCCGGGGCGCGGGCCGATGGTTGAGCCCGTGCCGCCCGCCGGCGAGCCCGCGATCCGCGCGACGGCGATGTCCGCGGACAACAATCCCTATGGCACGATCTTCGTCGGCTGGTTGATGGGCCAGATGGCGCTTGCCGCCGGATCGGTCGCGTCGCGCCATAGCGGCGCGCGCGCGCCGGTGGTCGCCGCCGACGGCTTCGCCTTCACAGCGCCGGTGGTGGCGGGCGATGAAGTCTCGTTCCACGCCGCGATCGTCGGCACCGGGCGCAGCTCGATGACGGTCGCGGTCGAGGTGTGGCGGCGTGATCGCCACGGCGAGGGCACCACGCGCGCCGCGCGGGGCACCTTCGTGCTCGTCGCGATGGGCGAGGACGGCGCGCCGAAGGCCCTTAACACCACGCCGACCACTTCCGATATCAAGCCGCTGCTGGAAGGAAACCTTTAGTGTCCGAATCATTCGATCTCGTAATCCTCGGCTCCGGCCCTGGCGGCTATGTCGCGGCGATCCGCGCGGCGCAGCTTGGCCTAAAGACCGCCATCGTCGAGCGTGAGCGGCTGGGCGGCATCTGCCTCAACTGGGGCTGTATCCCGACCAAGGCGCTGCTGCGCACCTCCGAAATCTATCACTATATGACGCACGCCAAGGATTATGGCCTTAGCGCGGAGAAGATCGGCTTCGATCTGGAGGCGGTGACGCAGCGCAGCCGCAAGGTGGCGGGGCAGCTCAACGCCGGCGTCAAAGGGCTGATGAAGAAGAACAAAGTGACGGTGTTCGAGGGCACCGGCACGCTGACCGCCAAGGATACGCTCGTCGTCAAGCAGGGCGACAAGGACGTCGAACTGAAGGCCAAGCACATCATCGTCGCGACCGGCGCGCGCGCGCGCGACCTGCCGTTCGCCAAGGCCGACGGCAAGCGCATCTGGACCTATCGCCACGCGATGGTGCCGCCCGAGATGCCGACCAAGCTGCTGGTGATCGGCTCGGGCGCGATCGGCGTCGAGTTCGCGAGCTTCTACAACGACATGGGCGCTGACGTGACGATCGTCGAGATGCTGCCGCGCATCCTGCCGGTGGAGGACGAGGAAGTCTCCGCGTTCATGGACAAGGCGCTGACCAAGCAGGGCATCAAGCTGCTCACCGGCACCGGCGTCGATGGGCTGGACGTCGGCGCGAACGGCGTCACGGCAAAGATCAAGGGCAAGGACGGGCAGGTCACATCGACCGAGTTCAGCCATGTCATCGTCGCGATCGGGATCGTGCCCAACACCGAGAATATCGGCCTGGAGGCGCTCGGCATCGAGACCGATCGCGGCCACATCAAGGTCGATGGCTATGCGCGCACCAATGTCGAGGGAATCTATGCGATCGGCGACGTGACCGGGCCGCCGTGGCTGGCGCACAAGGCGAGCCACGAGGGCATCGTCTGCGTCGAGGCGATCGCCGGACTCAAGCCGCACAAGTTCGAGACGTGGAACATTCCGGGCTGCACCTATTCGCGCCCGCAGGTCGCGAGCGTCGGCTTGACCGAGGCCAAGGCCAAGGACGCCGGCCATGAGGTGAAGGTCGGCAAGTTCCCCTTCATCGGCAACGGCAAGGCGATCGCGCTCGGCGAGGCCGAAGGCTTCATCAAGACGGTGTTCGACGCGAAGACCGGCGAACTGCTCGGCGCGCACATGGTCGGCGCCGAGGTGACCGAGCTGATCCAGGGCTATGTCATCGCCCGCCAGCTCGAGACCACCGAGGCCGAGCTGATGGAGACGGTGTTCGCGCACCCGACGCTGAGCGAGATGATGCACGAAAGCGTGCTCGGCGCCTACGGTCGCGCGCTGCACATCTGATGCGCCCCGGCGCGGCGGCCTTGTGTGTGCTCGCCGCGCCGGTCACTCTCGGCGCGGCGACGCCGGATTTCGCTGGCGATGCGAGGGCGCTCGATGCGCTCGTCGCCGCCAATTACGCCTATCTCGATCGCTTCCCCGGCGGGACGGCGCCGGCGACCCCGCAGCTCGCCGCCGCGCGCGACGCGGTCCACGACCGCGACAGCCTGCTCCATTATGCCGAGGATGTGCTGACCGCGCTCGCCGATCATCACGCGATCACCGGCGCGTCGTTCAAGGACGATTGGGCGGTGGTGCCGACCTATGCCGATCTGTGGATCGAGCGCGCCGGTGACGGCTATGTCGTCGATGCGGTGCGCCCTGATACGCCGGCCGCGCGGGCGGGTGTCGTCGGAAGCGATCGTCTGATCGCGGTCGGCGGGGTGCCGATCGCGCGGGCGCTGGCGGCGTTCTGGGCCCCGCTCGGGCTGGATGCGGGCGGTGAACGCGGCGCTTACGGCGCGCGCGTGCTCGCGGCGGGCCGGCGCGACCGGCCACGCGTGCTGACCTTCGCGGGCGCGCGCGGGACGCGCGCGCTGACGCTCGCCAGCCTGTACGCCACGCACACGGATCGACCGCCGCTGACCGTCACCGGCACGACGATCCGCTTCAACAATTCGCTTGGCGACCAAACCACGATCGCGGCGTTCGATGCGGCGATGGCCGCGATTCCCGGCGCCGCGCCGGTGACGATCGACCTCACCGACACGCCGAGCGGCGGCAACACCAGTGTCGCGCGCGCGGTGATGGGGTGGTTCGTGCGCGGACCCAGCGCCTATCAAGTCCACACCCTACCCGCCGAGGAGCGCGAGACCGGCGTGCCGCGCCAGTGGATCGAACAGGTGCTGCCGCGCGCGGGCAAATATCATTCCGGGCCGGTTCGGGCGCGGGTCGGGCGCTGGACGGGCAGCATGGGCGAGGGGATCGCGATCGGCTTCGCCGCGTTCGGCACGCCGGTGTGCGGCACGCGGATGGCGGGGCTGCGCGGTGCGGTCTATGATTTTCCGCTGCCCGCGAGCGGGCTGGTGGTGAAGCTGCCGGCCGAGCGCCTCTACACCGTCAGCGGCACGCCGCGCGAGGACTTCCAGCCGAGCCCTGACGCGCGATGCCGGTGACCGCCGCCCGGCCCGTCGCACTCGCGGCGGCGCTGCTGTTTCTGCTCCAGATCGTCCTGTGGTGGCCGGGTGTCGCGATGTTCGACACGGTCGGCCAATATACGCAGGCGCTGAGCGGCGCATATGACGACTGGCATCCGCCGATCATGGCGCGGCTATGGGCGGCGCTCCGTCCCCTCGGGCCGGGCGCGGCGCCGATGTTGCTGGTGCAGGCGGCGGCCTATTGGCTCGGCCTCGGGCTGATCGCGGCGGCTCTGGCGCGGGCGGGGCGGGCATGGGCGGGCTGGGCGGTGATCGTGCTCGGCGCGCTGCCGCTGTTCGTCGCGTGGCAATCGGTGGTGCTCAAGGACGCGCAGATGCTCGGTGCGATGCTGACGGCGGTCGGCATCGTCGCGCGGGCGCGGTTCGCCGGGCGGGCATTGTCGCTGCCCGCTCTGATCGCGGTCGTGGCGCTGCTCGGCTATGCGGCGCTGGTGCGGACAAACGCGGTGTTCGCGGTGGTGCCGCTCGGCGTGTTGCTGGTGCCGGGGCGGCGGCGGTGGGGGAGGCGCGCGGGCGCGATCGCCGGGCTGACACTGGCGGTGCTGGCGGTGTCGCCGATCATCAACCACCGGCTGCTCGGCGCCGAGCCGACCACCGTCGGCCACACGCTGCCGCTGTTCGACCTCGCCGGAATCGCGCATTTCGCCGGGGATGACGGTGTGCTGCGCCCCGACGAGCGCGCGATGATCGTCGAGAAGCATTGCTACCAGCCGTTCTTCTGGGATCCGATTGGCAGCGTGTCGCGCTGCGGCGCGATTGCCGACCGCTTCGAGGCGGTGCCCGCGAGCACGCTCGACATCGCCTGGGCGGGCGCGATCGTGCGGCATCCGATCGCCTATGCGCGGCATCGGCTGGCACATCTCAACGCGACGACGCGCTGGCTGGTGCCGACGGTCTGGGTGAGCGCGGCGCCGCCCCCGGCGTCCGAACGGAACACGGTGGGTCTCGGGTCGCCATCGAAAGCGGTGTGGCCGATCGTGGCGGCGGCGGGCTGGCTGGTGGCGTCGCCGCTCGGCTGGCCGGTTGCGTGGATCGTGGTCGCGGCGTCGGTGGTGGCGATCGTCATCGCCGGCGCACGCACGCCGGTGCGCGATTTCGCACTGGCGCTCGCCGTCTCCGCGCTCGCTTTGGAGGCGAGTTTCGCGGTGGTGAGTATCGCTTCGGACCTGCGCTATCACCTGTGGCCGATGATGGCGGCTGCCTTGGCGGCGATCCTGCTGGCGAGCGAGGGCGGAGTGCCGCGCCGGATCGCACGCGGTTGCGGCCTCGCGCTCGCGCTGGTGATCGCCGCCGGCCTGGTCGCGCGCGCCGTGCTGCCCTCGCCGCCACCGGGCTATGCGGCGATGCTCGAATGGGATGGACAGGCGGCGGCACCGGCGCGACAACCCGTTCCACAGGGTTGAAAGATAGGGGGATTTGATGGTTCGCAAGATTCTTGCCGCGGTGCTGCTCGCGTCCGTGGCGACACCGGCGCTCGCCGACAGCGTCGTCGTCACCGCGTCGCATCTGCTCGATGTCGCGTCGGGCAAGACGCTCGACGACCCGGTCGTGGTCATCACCGATGGGCGGATCGCCTCGGTGGTGACCGGCGCCAATGCGCGCCCGGTGATCCCCGCCGGTGCGACGCGGATCGACCTGCCCGGCAAGACGATCCTGCCCGGGCTGATCGACATGCACGTTCACCTGACGTCGCTTGCCGAGATCGGCGGCTATACTGGTCTCAAATATACCGACAGCTTCTGGCAGGCGGTCGGCGTCGCGAACGCGAAGAAGACGTTGCGGGCGGGCTTCACCTCGGTGCGCAATGTCGGATCGGCCGATTTCGATGACGTCGGCCTGCGCCAGGCGATCGACGGCGGCTGGATCGATGGCCCGCGCATGACCACCGCGACCTATGCGATCGGCGCGACCGGCGGGCATTGCGACGACAACACCTTGCCACCTTCACTCGACCGGCAGCAGCCTTCGGTCGTCAACTCGCCCGAAGAAGCGCGCGCGAAGGTGCGCTGGCTGCACAAATATGGCGCGACCGTCATCAAGATCTGCGCGACCGGCGGGGTGTTCTCGCTTGGCGACAGCGTCGGTGGCCAGCAGCTTTCGTTCGAGGAGATGAAGGCGATCGCCGACGAGGCGCATATGCTTCATCTCAAGGTCGCAGCGCACGCGCATGGCGACGAGGGGATCAAGGCCGCGATCCTCGCCGGCATCGACACGATCGAACATTGCAGCCTCGCCTCCGACGAGGCGATCAAGCTCGCGATCCAGCATCACACCTGGTTCGACATGGATATTTACAACGACGATTATATCCTCGCCACCGGCACCAAGAACGGCACCGAGCAGCAGAGCCTCGACAAGGAGCGGATGATCGGCCTCAAGCAGCGCCAGACGTTCCAGCGGGCGGTGAAAGCCGGCGTGCCGATGCTGTTCGGCACCGACGCCGGCGTCTATCCGCACGGCGACAACGCGAAGCAGTTCGCGGTGATGGTGAAATGGGGGATGACCCCGCTTCAGGCGATCCGCGCCGCGACGCTCAGCGCCGCCGAGGCGCTCGGCACGCCGGAGGATGTCGGGCAGATCGCGGTCGGGCGCTACGGCGACATCGTCGCGGTGGAGGGCGATCCGCTCGCCGATGTGCGGGTGCTCGAACATCCCGTGGCGGTCATCAAGGGCGGCGAACGCGCGCTATAGGCGCGCCGGCGAATGCGCCGCTTTGATGAGCGCGGCGTAAAATTCCGTTGCTGTGCGGCACGGGCGTTGCCTGCGCGGGGGCGGCTCCCTATTCTCCAGGGACTTGAGCGACGCGGGGCCAAGCCCGCGCGTTCGTGGCCGCAGAGCCGACCCCGGCCGGACCGATCCGGCTGCCCGCGAGAGAAGGAGCCATTCGATGGTCGACATCAACGAATTCGCCAACAAGGCCAAGGAAGCGTTCGACGAGAAGATCGCCGATCCGGCGCGCAAGGCGCACCTCAAGTTCGTCGAGGGCGGGTCGAACCTCGGCCTGCGCATGCTCGACCAGGCCGAGTCCAACACCCGAGAGGCGTTCGCGGCGATGCGCCAGGTCGCCTCGGCGCAGGATCTGTCGCAGGTCATGAAGATCCAGGGCGACTTCATCCGTGAGCAGAGCAACCGATCGGTCAATCAGGCGCGCGAGATCGGCGAATTGATCATGAAGTTCGGACGCGAGGTGGTGACGCCGACCAAGGAGGAGTGAGTCCTCGCTGAGCGTTACCCGGAACCACACCCGTTCGTGCTGAGCTTGTCGAAGCACGTGCCCCGCTCGCTGCGTTTCGGTTGGGGCACGCCCTTCGGCAAGCTCAGGGCGAACGGGCTTACTTTGCCGCTGGAGCCGGCCGTTTGTCGTCCGGCGCCGCATCCAGCGTCGAGTCCCCGCCCAGCGTGCGGTACAAGGTCACCAGATTGGTCGCAGCGGTGAGTTGCGTGTTCACCAACGAGCGCTGCGACGAATAGAAGGACTGCTGCGCGGTGAGGCTCGCGAGATAGGTGTCGATGCCGCCGCGATAGCGCGCTTCGGACAGCCGGAAATTGTCCCGCGACGCCGCGGTCAACGCTTGCTGCGCGCGTTCCTGATCCGCGATCGTGCCGCGCCGCGCGAGCGCGTCCGAGACTTCGCGAAACGCGGTCTGGATCGATTTCTCATAGCTGGCGAGCGCGGAATCGCGCTGTGCCTGCGATTGCGCGAGACCCGCGCGACCGGCGCCGGCGCGGAAGATCGGGTAGCTCACGCCCGGCGAGACCGAGTAATTGAACGCGCCGCCCGTGAACAGGTTCGACAGCGCGCTCGATGCGAATCCGGCCAGCGAGGTGAGCGACACGGTCGGGAACAGCGCCGCGCGCGCCGCGCCGATCTCGGCATTGGCCGCGCGGAGTTCATATTCCGCCTGGACCACATCGGGGCGGCGCAGCAGCACGCGTGAATCGAGGCCGGCGGGGAGTTCGGCGACGGTCGTGCCGGCCTGTTCTATGCCGTCGGGCAGCAAGGCGGGATCGATCGGCGCGCCGACCAGCAGTTGCAGCGCGTTGACATCCTGCGCGAGCGCGGTGCGCTGTTCGGCGAGATCCGACAAAGCGGTTTCGAGCGTGATCTGCGCCTGCGCGAGATCGGTGCGCGGGGCGATACCGCCGCTCAGCCGCTGGCGGGTGAGCGTCACGCTCTTCCGCGCGACCTCGGCGGTCTGCTCGGCGATTCTGAGCAGGCTCTTGTCGGCCGCGTAGGTGAGCCAGCCGGTGGCGAGATCGCCGATCAGCGTGAGGCGGGTCGCGCGCGCGGCGGCCTCGGTTCCGAAATAGCGGTTCTGCGCGGCTTCGCTCAGCGAGCGGATGCGGCCGAACAGATCGACCTCGAACGCGGTGATGCCGACGCTCGCGGAGAAATTGTTCGAGGTGCCGCCCGACCCGCCAAAACCGCCGTTGCCGGTGTTGCCATTGCCGATGCCGCCGTTGCCCGTGCCGCCGGTGTTGACCCCGCCCGCCGAGCTGTTCTGACGGAAGGTGTAGCCGCTGTTGGCGCCGATCGTCGGCAGCAGTTCGGCGCGCTGGATGCGGTAGGTTGCGCGGGCGATGGCGATGTTGGCGGCGGCGACGCGCAGATCGCGGTTGTTGATGAGCGCCTGGTCGATGATCGTCCGCAAGCGCGGATCGCGGAAGATGTCGCGGTAGCCGACGCTCGGCAGCGCCGCCTCGGTCTGGCGCAGATAGGCGTCCCCGGTTGGCCAGGACGCGGGCACGGGCGCTGCCGGGCGGACGTATTTGGGCGCCATCGTGCAGCCGCCGAGCGCGGCGAGCGCGAGCGCGGTGGCGATCGTGCGGGTCATGCCGCGGTCTCCGGCGGGGTGTCGTGGTGGAGGCGGTGCTGCACCGCCTTGAGCCCGTCGCGCACGCCGCGCCGCACCAGCACGAAGAACAACGGGATGTAGAAGATCGCGAGGATCGTCGCGGTCAGCATGCCGCCGATCACGGCGGTGCCGATCGCGACGCGGCTGTTCGCGCCCGCCCCGGTCGAGATCGCCAGCGGCAGCACGCCGAAGATGAACGCGAAGCTCGTCATCAGGATCGGGCGGAGCCGCAGCCGCGCGGCCTCCAGCGCGGCGTCGATGACGCGGGCGCCCTTCTTCTCGGCCTGTTCGGCGAATTCGATCATCAGGATCGCGTTCTTGGACGCGAGGCCCATCGTCGTCAGCAGCCCGATTTGCAGATAGACGTCGTTCTGCAGCCCGCGCAGCGTGACCGCGAAGATCGCGCCGACCAGCCCGAGCGGGATGACGAGCAGCACCGCCACCGGGATCGTCCAGCTTTCGTACAAAGCGGCGAGGCACAGGAACACGACGAGCAGCGAGATGCCGTAGAGGAACGGCGCCTGTCCGGTCGACAGCCGTTCCTGATACGACAGCCCGCTCCACGCGACGCTGGTGCCGGGAAGCTGCGCGGCGAGTTCGGTCATCACGTTCATCGCGTCGCCCGAGCTTTGGCCCGGCGCGGGCTGACCCGAAATTTCGTAGGACGACAATCCCTGGAAACGCGACAGCGAGTTTGGCGCGGTGTTCCAGCTCGTCGTCGCGAAGGAGGAGAAGGGCGCCATCGAGCCGCTCGCGCCGCGAACGTACCAGCGCGCCATGTCCTCGGGGCGTGAGCGGTACAGCGCATCGCCCTGCACATAGACACGCTTGACGCGGCCGCGATCGTTGAAGTCATTGACGTAGGAGCCGCCCCAGGCGGTCGACAGCGTCGCGTTGACGCTCGCCTGGCTGAGCCCGAGCGCGCTCAGCTTGAGCGGATCGACATCGACCTTGAGCGTCGGCTGGTCGTCGAGCTCGGTCGGGCGCACCGCCGCCAGCCGGCTGTCGGCGCGCGCGGCGGCGAGCAATTTGTCGCGTGCCGCCTTGAAATCGACCCGGCTGAGGCCGCCGGTGTTCTGCAGTTCGAGCGTGAAGCCGTTCGACTGGCCGAGGCCGCGCACCGCGCCGGGCTGGATCGCGTAGAATTCGACGTTGCGCAGCGCGCCGAGCGCGGCGGTGGCGCGCTGGGTGATCGCGGCGGCGCCGTTCGCGCTACCCTTGCGTTCGGACCAATCCTTGAACGCGACGAAGCCGCGCCCCGCGTTCTGGCCGCCGCCGCCGCTGCCGCCGACACCCGCCACGGTCAGCACGCCGTCGATATTGGCCTTTTCCTGGGTGAGGAAATATTTCTCGATCTCGCGCTGGGCGAGTTTGGTGCTGTTGATCGTCGAACCCGGCGCGAGATTATACTGGAGCTGCGCGATGCCCTGGTCCTCGGTCGGCAGGAAGCCGGTGGGCAGGCGAACGAACATGATCGCCAGCAGCGCGACCACGAGCGCGTAGATCAACAGGAACAGCCATTTGCGATCGACCACGCGCACGACGGCGTTGCCGTAGCGATCGACCATCCGGTCGAAATTGCCGTTGAACCAGTCCTTCGCGCCTTGCGACCGCCTCGCGAACCAGGTGTCGTTCTTCGTTTCGGCGCGGTGTTTGAGCAAGGTCGCGGTCAGCGCCGGGGTGAGCACCAGCGCGACGATCACCGACAGCACCATCGCCGAAACGATCGTTACCGAGAATTGCTTGTAGATCACGCCCGTCGAGCCGCCGAAGAACGCCATCGGCAGGAACACCGCGGACAGCACCAGCGCGATCGCGATCAGCGCGACGGTGATCTCGTCCATCGACCGGATCGTGGCGTCGCGTGGCGAGAGCGAGGGATCTTCATCCATAAGACGCTCGACGTTCTCGACGACGACGATCGCATCGTCGACGAGCAGGCCGATCGCCAGCACGAGGCCGAACAGGGTGAGCGTGTTGATCGAGAAGCCCGCCACCGCGAAGATGCCGAACGTGCCGAGCAGCACGACCGGCACCGCGATCGTCGGGATCAACGTCGCGCGCCAGCTTTGCAGGAACACGAACATGACGACGATGACGAGGATGATCGCCTCGATCAGCGTCCAGACCACTTCCTCGACCGAAAGCTTGATGAACTTGGTCGAATCCTGCGGGAAGGCGTAGGCGAAGCCGTGCGGGAAGCCCTTCGACCGGCGTTCGATCTCGGCCTTGACCAGTTCGGCGGTGGACATCGCATCGGCGCCGGGCGCCAGGCTGATCGCCATGCCCGCGCCGGGATGGCCGTTGTAGCGGCTGACGATGCCGTAGCTTTCCGCGCCGAGCTGCACCGTACCGACATCGCGGATGCGCACCGCCGAGCCGTCGGTCTGGGTCTTGATGACGATATCGCGGAACTGCTCGGGGGTTTGCAGGCGAGTCTGCGCGGTGACGGTGGCGTCGAGCACCTGAGTCGGCGGATTGGGCGCGCCGCCGATCTCGCCCGCCGCGACCTCGGCATTCTGCGCCTGGATCGCGGAGGTGACGTCGCTCGGCATCAGGCTGTAGCTGGCGAGCTTGTCGGGGTTGAGCCAGATCCGCATCGCATATTGCGAGCCGAACACGTTGGTGTCGCCGACGCCCTTCAGGCGGCCGAGCGCCTCCTGCATGTTCGAGACGAGATAATCGGACACGTCCTCGTTGGTAACGCGGTCCGACGTGTCGTAGATCGCAATGACCATCAGGAAGTCGGGGTTGGACTTGGTGACGGTGAGGCCCTGCTGCTGCACCTGTTGCGGCAGCCGCGAGATCGCCTGCTGGACCTTGTTCTGGACCTGCACCTGCGCAATGTCCGGATCGGTGCCCTTCTGGAAGGTGGCCGTGATCGTCACCGATCCGCGCGAGCTGGAACTCGACTGGAAATAGAGCAGGCCATCGAGCCCGGTGAGCTGCTGCTCGATCACCTGCGTGACGCTGTTTTCCAGCGTGGCGGACGAGGCGCCGGGATAGGTTGCGCGGATGTTGACGGTCGGCGGGGCGACGTCTGGATATTGTTCGATGGGCAGCGTGTAGATCGCGCCAACGCCCGCCAGCATGATGATGATGGCGATGACCCAGGCGAAGATCGGCCGGTCGATGAAGATGCGCGAGATCACTGGCCGATCAGCCCTTCTGGCCGGGCTTCTGCGGGGCCTGGATCTTCTGCGGCGAGCCGGCTGGGACCGGCATCACCGTGATGCCCGGCTTGGTCTTGCCGACGCCTTCGGTGATGACCTTCTCGCCCGGCTTTAGGCCGGCGGTGACGACCCAGTCGGTGCCGACGGTGCGCGTCGCGGTGATGGTGCGCAGCACGGCTTTGTCGCCGTTCAGCACGAAGACGGTCGCATCGCCCTTGGCGGTGCGCGACACCGCCTGTTGCGGGATCAGGATCGCGGTGTTGTCGATCGATTGCGCGAAGCTCGCGCGCACGAACATGCCGGGCAGCAGCAGCCCCTTGGGATTGGGGAAGACCGCCCGCAGCGTCACCGTGCCGGTGGTCTGATCGACCACGACTTCGGAGAACTGCACCTTGCCGGTCATGCCGTAATCGCTGCCGTCTTCCAGCTTGAGCGTGACGGCGGCGCTGGCGGGGACTTCGCCGCCCGAGGCGAGCGCGCGGCGCAGGCGAAGCAGATCGGCGCTCGATTGCTGGATATCGACGAAGATCGGGTCGAGCCGCTGGATCGTCGCGAGCGCGTCCGCCTGCCCCGAGGTGACGAGCGTGCCGACCGTGTAGAGCGAGCGGCCGATCCGCCCGGTGATCGGCGCGGGAACGGTGGTGAAGCGCAGGTTGATGTTCGCCGTCTCGAGCGCGGCGCGTTGCTGCGCGACCGCCGCCGAGGCCTGTTTCGCGGCGGCATCGGCGTCGGTATAATCCTGTTTGGCGACGGCTTCGATCTCGGCGAGCGGCTTGTAGCGGTCGGCCTTGATCCGCGTCGAGGCGGCGGTCGCCTGCGCGCTCAGCAGATTGGCGCGCGCCTGGTTGGCGGAGGCGCGGTAGAGGCTCGGGTCGATCTGGTAGAGCGGCTGGCCCTTACGGACGAGCGCGCCTTCGGTGAAGAAGCGGCGGTAGATCACGCCCGACACCTGCGGGCGCACGTCCGAGCTTTCGAAGGCCGAGGTACGGCCGGCCAGTTCGGTGACGAGAGGCACGCTGCTGACCTTGGCGACGACATAGCCGACCTGCGGCGGACCGGCGTTGCCCCGCTTGCCGCCGGCGGCTCCGGCTCCGCCCGACCCCGAACACCCGGTGAGCGCCGCCGTGCAGAGCAGGGCGATCACGGGGGCGAGGGTGAAAGACGAAGAGAAGGCGCGGCAGGGGTGGGGAGGCGTCATCGTTTCTCCATCGCGCATTCGCCCGGAGCGCATGCGGGGGATGATCCCCCCGCACGAGACGCCGAATCCGAATACCGGGTATGACGCCTTGTGTAACCGACTTCTTTTGCGGCGCAACACGCCCGATTCGGGCTTACCGCAACTTGGCGATCGAAAGCCCGTCGGCCTTGGCGCGATCCTTGGTGGATTCCTCGCTGCGCTTGAGAGCCTTGGCGATGGCCTTTAGCGCCATGCCTTTTTTCGCGAGCGTGTGAAGCTTCTGGATCTCGTC
Source organism: Sphingomonas pollutisoli (assembly GCF_029167165.1). Taxonomy (NCBI): domain Bacteria; kingdom Pseudomonadati; phylum Pseudomonadota; class Alphaproteobacteria; order Sphingomonadales; family Sphingomonadaceae; genus Sphingomonas; species Sphingomonas pollutisoli. The sequence goes on along the minus strand of NZ_JARFNJ010000005.1, from coordinate 144,338 downwards.
GGTGGTCCAGGGTTGGCGGTGGCGCTCGAATCGGTCTTCACTCATGATGCCGCGATACAGGATGCGCGCGGTGCTGACCATCTCGACAACGCCGCCTCCGCTGGGCACAGGGTTGGAAAACGAGAATGGAGGATCACGTGACCAGCTATGATGTTCTGATCGTCGGGGCGGGGCACGGCGGCGCGCAGGCGGCGGTGGTGCTGCGCCAGCAGAAGTTCGCGGGCACGATCGCGGTGATCGGCGACGAACCCGAACTTCCCTATGAACGCCCGCCGCTCTCCAAGGACTATCTCGCCGGCGAGAAGGGCTTCGAGCGCATCCTGATCCGCCAGCCCGCCTTCTGGGAAGAGCGCGACGTGACGATGCTGCTCGGCTCGGCGGTGACGCGCGTCGATCCCGAGGCGCGGATCGTCGAGACGGCGGCGGGGGACGTGATCGGCTATGGCAAGCTGATCTGGGCGACCGGCGGGCGCCCGCGCAAACTGACGTGCGATGGTCACAGCCTGCGCGGCGTCCATGCGGTGCGCACGCGTGCGGATGTCGATCAATTGATCCGCGAGCTTCCGCAGGTCGAGCGCGTGGTCGTGGTCGGCGGCGGCTATATCGGGCTGGAGGCGGCGGCGGTGCTGACCAAGTTCGGCAAGCATGTCACCGTGCTGGAGGCGCAGGGCCGCGTGCTGGCGCGGGTTGCGGGCGAACCGCTGTCGCGTTTCTACGAGGCCGAGCATCGCGCGCACGGCGTCGACCTGCGCCTGTCGGTGGGCGTCGCGTGCGTCGAGGAGCGCGACGGCGCGGCGTGCGGGGTGCGGCTGATGAGCGGTGCGATCCTGCCGTGCGAGATGGTGATCGTCGGCATCGGCATCGTACCTGCGGTCGAACCGCTGATCGCGGCGGGTGCGGAGGGCGGAAATGGCGTGATGGTCGATGCGCAGTGCCGCACCAGCCTCGCCGATATCTTCGCGATCGGCGACTGCGCGGCGCACGTCAATCGCTTCGCGGGCGGTGCGACGATCCGGCTCGAATCGGTGCAGAACGCCAACGACCAGGCCACGGTCGCGGCGAAGACGATCCTCGGCGACGCCGTCTCGTACGATGCGGTGCCGTGGTTCTGGTCGAACCAATATGACCTGCGCCTGCAAACGGTCGGCCTCTCGACCGGTCATGACGCGGTGGTGGTGCGCGGGGCGCCGGAGACGCGCAGCTTCTCGGTGATTTACCTGAAGGCGGGCCGTGTGATCGCGCTCGATTGCGTCAATTCCACCAGGGACTATGTGCAGGGCCGTGCGCTGGTGCTGGCGGGTGCGGCGGTCGATCCCGCGCTGCTCGCCGATGCCGACGTACCGCTCAAGACGATGTTGCCCGCCTGATTTCCGGAGACGCTGATGAGCCTGCTACTTGCCGCCGCCTTGCTTGTCGGCCAGACGACGCCGACCCCCAAGCTGCCGCCCGCCAACCCGATCCCGCTCGCGGATGCCGATACCAGCGCGGTGATGGCGCCGATCAACGCCTTCCTCGCCGGCGTCGCCGCGCGCGACCCGCAGGCGATCCTCGCGGTGGTGCGTCCCGACGGCGGCGCGACCTATGCGACCGAGGCGGCCGACGGTGGGCGGAGCATCACGCGGCGGACATGGGCCGAGGTGGCGGCGCGCTTCGCGCCCGGCGCCGACCGCTGGGACGAGCGGATCAGCGACCCCGCGATCGAGAGCGATGGCGACATCGCGATGGTGTGGGCGCCGTACACCTTCCGGGTGAACGGCAAGGTGCATCATTGCGGGACCGACCATTTCGACCTGATCCGCGAAGGCGGCGTGTGGAAGATCGCCAACGCGAGTTGGTCGTCGCGCACCACGGGTTGCGACGCACAATAATCGATTTCGGGCCGATCTGGCATAATCCTGCGACAAAATGCGGGCATCCCGTCTTTCGTAACGAAACGAGGACGATCGATGCGCCGCAGCTCCGCCATAGTGTTCTTCGCATGTGCGAGCACCGCGACGATCGCCGCCGCGCAGGATCGGCCGTCCGAGCGGCCCCATGCTCCCGCGCCGTCCGAGGAGAATGAAGAGGCCGGCGATATCGTCGTGCAGGGCGTCAAGCCGCCCGGCTCGGTGGTTGGCGACATTCCGCCCGAGCAGACGCTGAGCCCCGCCGACATCCGTTCCTACGGGGTCAGTTCGGTCGCCGACCTGCTCACCGAATTGTCGCCCCAGACCCGCAGCGACCGGGGCAGCGGGGGAGCGCCGGTGGTGCTCCTCAACGGCAAGCGCATCTCCAGCTTAGCCGAAATCCGAGACATTCCGACCGAGGCGATCCTGCGCGCAGAAATTCTGCCCGAAGAGGTCGCGCTCAAATACGGCTACCGGGCCGATCAGCGCGTGGTGAACATCGTGCTGCGCCGTCGCTTCCGCGCGCTCACCACCGAACTGGCGGACACGGTGCCGACCGCCGGCGGCAACAACAGCCCCGGCGTCGAGGCCGATCTGCTCAAGATCCAGAGCGGTACGCGCGCCAACGTCCATCTCTCCTACAAGTCCAGCACGGCGCTGACCGAGGACGAGCGCGGCATCCTCCCCATCGCCAGCCCGTTCGCGGTGGGCGGCAACATCACCGGAGTCGGCGGCGGCGCGATCGACCCGGCGCTGGGCACCGCGACGATCGTCGGCGTGCCGCGCACCGCCGGGGCGACGACACCGTCGCTCGGCGATTTCGCGGGCACGGCGGCCAACGTGGCCGACCCCGGCGCCTATCGCACGCTCGTTCCCTCGAGCCGCGACTTCGCGGTCAACACGAATTACGCGACCTCTATCCTCGGCACGGTGAGCGCATCGTTCAACGGCCGGCTGGAGGTGACCGACAGCCACGCGCTGAACGGCCCGGCCAACGTCGCGCTCACGCTGCCGGCGGGCAATCCCTTCTCGCCCTTCTCGCAGGCGGTGGTGGTGGATCGCGCGCTCGGTACGGGATATCTGCCGCTGCGGCAGGATTCCTCCAGCGTGATCGCGCATCTCGGCACCACGCTCAACGGCAATGTCGGTAGCTGGCAATGGTCGGTGACGGGCACGTACGACCGCACCGAAAGCGAGACCTTCACCGATGTCGGCGTCGATGCCTCCGCCTTCCAGGCGCGGCTGAACGCGGGCGACCGCACCGCCAACCCGTACGGCCCGCTCAGCGGCCAGTTGGGCGTGCTGCCGGTCAATCGCGGCTATTCGACCGCGCAGACCGGCGGTGCGGACGCGCTGTTCAGCGGCACGCTGTTCAAGCTGCCAGCCGGCGCGATCTCGACCTCGATCCGCATCGGCGCGCAGGCCAACAGCTTCGACAGCCACTCGTTCCGCTCGAACATCGAGCAGGCGGGCACCGTCCGCCGCGACATCGTCAACGGCCAGATCAATGTCGACGTGCCGCTCACCAGCCGATCCAAGCAGGTGCTCGGCGCGATCGGGACGCTGTCGGCCAATTTCAACCTCGCGGTCGATCACCTCTCCGATTTCGGGACGCTGACGACGGTCGGCTACGGCGTGAACTGGGCGCCGATCCCGGCTTTGCGGATCATCGCCTCGGCGACCGACCAGGATGACGCGCCGACCGCGCAGCAACTCGGCAATCCGAGCATCATCACCCCCAACGTCCGCGTTTTCGATTATGTGCGCGGCACCACCGCGATCGTCACCGCGATCAGCGGCGGCAACCGCGGGCTCCTCGCCGACACCACGCACACCAAGAAGATCGGCGCGACGCTCAAGCCATGGGCGGCGAAGGACATCAATCTCACCGCGAATTACGTGCAGGTCCGCACCGAGAATTCGGCGGTGTCCTTCCCGGGCGCGACCGCCGCGATCGAGAGCGTGTTCCCCAGCCGCTTCGTGCGCGATGCGGATGGCGATCTGACCCAGATCGACCAGCGGCCGATCAACTTCGCCGAATCGCGTCGATCGGAATTGCGCTGGGGCGTCAATTTCTCCGTGCCGCTCAAGTCGAAGATCCAGAAGGCGTTCGAGGCTTATCGCGCGGGTAAGGGGCCGAACCCGTTGCAAGGTCTGCTGCCGCCGGGCGGACGCCGGGGCGATGGCGCGCCGCCGGGTGGCCCGAATGGCGGCGGCCCGCGTAACGGCGGCTTCGGCGGGCCGGGTGGCGGGCCGGGCGGGCCAGGTGGCGGCGGTGGCGGACCCCGCGGTGGCGGGTTTCGCGGCGGTGGCGGCGGCTTCGGCGGGCGCGGGCAGGGCGGCGGACGGCTCCAGTTCGCGGTCTATCACACCTGGCACTTCACCGATCGCGTGCTGGTCGCGCAAGGCGGCCCCGCGCTCGATCTGCTGCGCGGCGACACGGTCGGTTCGGGCGGGGGCCAGCCGCGCCACGAGATCGAGGCGCAGGCGGGCTATAGCAACAACGGCCTCGGTGCGCGGCTCTCCGCCGACTGGCAGAGCGCCACCGACGTGACCGGCGGCACCGTCGGCAACCCCGATCCGCTGCACTTCTCCGCGCTCGGCACGATCAACCTGCGGCTGTTCGCCGATCTGGGCCAGCGGCTCGATCTGGTGAAGGCGCATCCCTGGGTGCGGGGCATGCGGATCGCGGTCGGCATCACCAACCTGTTCGACACGCGCCAGACGGTGCGCGACGCGCAGGGGGTGACGCCGGTCAGCTATCAGCCGGGCTATATCAACCCGCTCGGGCGGACGATCCGCGTCTCGGTGCGCAAGCTGCTGTTCTGACGGCGATCCTGCCCCGCCGGGGGCGGTGGTACGTGTAGCGTGGCGGAGGGGGCGGACCACGAGACGGCCGCAAGCGCGCCGCGACCTTCCCCGCCGGCGCTTCGCGCCACCTCCCCTTGGCGGAGGAGGATTTGTGCCGCACGAGCCTTGCAATCGCCGCACCGTCCGCGACATGAGGGCGCGCAACCTTGAGGAGAGTTTCCGATGCCGACCGCCTTCATCACCGGCGCCACCTCCGGCATCGGCGCCGCGACCGTGCGGGAACTCGCCGGATCGGGCTGGCATGTCGTCGCGACCGGCCGCCGTGCCGACCGGCTCGACGCGCTGGCGGCGGAGATCGGTGATCTCGTCCATGTCGCCGCGTTCGACGTGCGCGACGAAGCCGGGTTCGAGGCCGCGCTGGCAGCGTTGCCCGCGCCGTTCAGCGACATCGATCTGCTCGTCAACAACGCCGGCCTCGCGCTCGGCACCGCGCCCGCGCAATCCGCCGATCTCGAGCAGTGGCGCACGATGATCGACACCAACGTCACCGCGCTCGCCACCGTCACGCACCGGCTGCTGCCGGGGCTGATCGCGCGCAAGGGGGCGATCATCAACCTGTCCTCCGTGGCGGCGACCTATCCCTATACCGGCGGCAACGTCTATGGCGGCACCAAGGCGTTCGTGCATCAGTTCAGCCTTGGGCTTCGTTCCGATCTGGCGGGGACGGGCGTGCGCGTCACCTCGATCGAACCGGGCATGGTGGAAACCGAGTTCACGCTGGTGCGCACCGGCGGCGATCAGGCCGCGTCGGATACGCTCTACGGCGGCGCCGAGCCGATGACCGCCGAGGATATCGCCGCGACGATCGCGTGGGTGGCGACGCTGCCGCCGCATCTCAACATCAACACGCTGGAACTGATGCCGGTGCGGCAGAGCTTCGCGGGGTTCCAGGTCGCCCGGGCCTGATCGCGTCACCCTTCGCTCTCCTCCAGGGAGGGCGAAGGGGAGCGCTTACCCCTGAATCCAATTCCCCTCGCGAAACCATTTGGTGACGATGTACTTCGTCCCCTTCATCACCGCGACGCCTTCGTGGAGCGTCTTGTCGTTGGGGCTGCCATCGGGGCTCATGTTGTTCCACGCGAGCAGCAGGCCCCGCTTCGGGGTGACGCGCACACCGGCGAGCGGGAACCAGGTCGCGCCGCCTTCCTCGACATCGTTCAGATAGATCATCGTCGTCCAGGTGCGCTGCCCGCCGCATTGCTGCATCGCCGGCCAATAGGGCTGATCCTCGCTGAACCAGTCGCAATGCGCGCGGAATTGCTGGCCGGGCGCGTAGCGCTGGCCCTGCATCGTCTCGCCGTGAACTGGATCGAGCCCGAGCAGTTCGGCGATCGCCTCGTCGGTCGGCCGGACCTCGGGCGACCAGCGATCCATGTCGCAACTGTCGCTGGTGCGGTAATCGGGATCGGCGGTGCTCAGCACGGTCGACGGGCGGCGGTTGGCGTCGATCATCGCGCGCAGCCGCGCGCAGACCGCCGCGTTCAGAAAGTCCGGGTAGTAGAAGAGCTGGATCGCATCGCTCTTGGCGCGCGTCGTCGCGGGATTGGCGGCGAGCCGCGCCGAGACCGACTCGCCGTAATATTGGCGCACCGGCGAGCTTCTGGCGGGTTTCTTGCGGAAGAACATCGCGCCGTTTCAGCCCAGCCGCTGCCGAAAGACAAGGGCCGCGGTGTTCCGGGCACCGGGCGCACTCCGGATCAAACCGGCGTGAGCAGATCGCCGCTCGCCTGCATGCGTTCGATATCGCGTTTGGGCGGGGCGCCGAACAGCCGGGCATATTCGCGGCTGAACTGGGATGGGCTTTCATAGCCGACCGCGAAGCCGGCCGAGCCCGCGCTCGCGCCCTCCGACAGCATCAGGCGGCGCGCCTCCTGCAAGCGCAATTGCTTCTGATACTCCAGTGGCGTCATCCGCGTGACCGCCTTGAAATGCTCGTGCAGCGACGATGGGCTCATATTCGCGGCGGCGGCGATGTCGTCGATTCGCAGGTGCTGATCGAAGCCGCGCCGGATAGTGGCGATCGCCCGTCCGACCTGGTTGAGCCGGCTGTCCGCGACGGTCATGTAGCGCAGCGCCGGACCATGCGGGCCGGTAAGCAAACGATAGAGGATTTCACGTTCGATCAGCGGGGCGAGCGCGGGAATGCTCTCCGGCCGATCGAGCAACCGCACCAGCCGGCACGCGGCGTCGATCAGGTCGTCATCGCTCCGGTACACGGCGAGCGCGGGCAGGTCGGCTTTCGGCGCGCGACCGCCTTCGGCGAGGATCAAGTCCGCCAGCGCGGCATGGTCGATATCGATCTTGCAGCAAAGATAGGGCGCGGCGGGGCTCGCCTGCGTGACATGGCCGACCAGCGGTAGGTCCACCGACACCAGCAGATAATGCGCGGGATCGTAGACCAGGTTCCGCTCGCCCAGCGACACATGCTTGGATCCTTGCGCGATCAGGCAAAGGCATGCGTCATACACCGCCGGTAGCGGCACGGTCGGCCGATCGGCGCGGAACAGCGAAAGGCGCGGAACCGCCGTGACCGTCATACCCGTGCGGGGGATTTGAAGCGCGATCGAGGCGGCGAGATCGGCGATGCGGTCCATGCCGCCTTCTGCGCGCGTTCCGCCGCGCCATGCAAGCGCCGGGGGCCATATCCGGAGAATCGGGCAAGGAGTTCGGACGATCGCGCTCACGCCCGCCACCGTTCGCCGCCATTTGAGGCAAGCCGCCCCGGCGAGAGAAAGGGGCGACAGGAAGGGACGATCATGACCACCACCATCGACAAGACGATCCTCATCAGCGGCGCCTCCAGCGGCATCGGCGAGGCCACCGTGCGCGAACTGGCCGCCAGCGGCGCGCGCCTGTTCATCGGCGCACGGCGGAGCGATCGGCTGGAAGCGCTGGCCGCCGAACTCGGCGCCACCGTCGCCTGGCAGAAGCTGGACGTGACCAGCGCGGAGAATTTCGCCGCGTTCGCCGAGGCGGCGGAGGCACGGTTCGGACGGGTCGACGTGCTCATCAACAATGCCGGCGTGATGCCGCTCTCGCCGCTCGCCGCGCTCAAGCAGGACGAATGGACGCGGATGATCGACGTCAATATCCGCGGCGTGCTGAACGGCATCGCGGCGGTGCTGCCCCGGTTCGTCGCGCAACGGTCCGGCCATGTCGTGAACGTCGCGTCGATCGCGGCGCATCTCGTGCTGCCGAGTGCCGCGGTCTATTGCGCGACCAAATATGCGGTCTGGGCGATCAGCGAGGGGCTGCGGCAGGAGCATGACGAGATCCGCAGCACCGTCATCTCGCCGGGTGTCGTCGCGACCGAACTCGGCAACGACATCACCGATCCGGCGATCGCTTCCGCTCTTCAGGACTGGCGCCAGAAGTCGCTGACGCCCGACGCGATCGCACGTGCGATCCGCTATGCGCTCGAGCAGCCCGAAGGCGTGGACATCAACGAAGTGATCGTCCGGCCCACCGCCGCCAACATGTGATCGCTCGCAGGCCGCGGCGCGGGCGGTAGGCTCGCCCGCGCCGCGTGCGGCCTAATCCGGGTTCCGCGAGAACCGGCTGTTCGATCCTGCCGGCCTGTGTTCGCCTGAGACGGGCTTGCCCGCTCGGGCGAACGCAGGATCGGCGGAGCGGATCAGAGGCGTGCGCGCACGCCGAAGAAGAACGCGCGGCCGGTATATTCGTAGAAGGCCGGCACGTTGCTGTATGTCGAGTAGCGCTGCGTGGCGGAGTCGAGCAGGTTCGAACCCTGCACATACACCGTCAGTTGCGGCAGGATGTCGTAGGAGATGCTGCCCGCCAGCTCGTGATAGGGGCGCTGCTTGATCGCGAGCGTGTTGATGTAGCTATACTGCGACGAGGTGAAGCTCGACTGATACTGGTACGACACCGACGCGTTGATGCCATGCTTCTCGTAGAAGATCTTGGCGTTGGCCGAGAACGGCACCGCATCCTGCAAATCGGTGGTCGGCAGCCCCTCACGCTTGGCGCGCGAGCGGTTGTAGGTGGCGTTGGCCTGGAAGCCGAGCCCGTTGTCGAGGAAATACTGGCCGCCCGCCTCGATGCCGTACACGGTCGCGCTGTCGCCGTTGACATAGGTCAGTTCGGTGAACGGGAAGCTCGCCGGCGCGCCCGGCACCTGGTTGGTCGGCACAAGGTTGAACGCGACGGCCTTGGTCGTCACGAAGTTGGTCAGGTGCTTGTAGAAGCCCGCGAGCGTCAGCGCGATGCGGCGGTTCGGATAATATTCGAGCGAGATGTCCGCCTGATCGGCGGAGACGGGCTTCAGGTTCGGGTTGCCGGCATCGGTGACCACCGGGGTGTTGGACTGTGCCGCCGAATAATCCTTGGCCGAGGACAATTCTCCGAACGTCGGCCGCGAGATCGCCTGCGACGCGGCGAGGCGCACGCGGAACCCCCGGGCGATGTCGTAGGAGAAGTTCGCCGAAGGCAGCAGCCGCTGATAACTGCCGCCGCCGGAGATCGGCGCGATCGGGTTGAACACCACGTTGGCGGTGCCGACGCCGACCACGACATAGCTGCGCACGCTCGCGCCGTAGCCAAGTGAATTGACGGTGGTGTTGACGTAGCGAAGGCCGAAATCGCCCTTCCAATTGTCGCCGCCGACGTTGAGCTGGGCATAGGCGTTCCAGGTCTTCTCGGTGATCGCGTAGGATGCGAGCTGGTCCGGCACGATCTGCTGCGTGGCATAGCCGGTCGGGTAGGGCTGGCCGGTATTGGGGTTGATGACGTTTGGATTGTTCTCCGCCTTGGACAGCGACGAGAGATAGGTGTTGATGTCGAACGCCGGAATCGCACGCGGGAAATTGCCGGAAACGTTGGGCAGGATGTGGGTGAACTCGGGCGCCTGCACCACGTTCGCGCCGATCGCCGAGAACGGGAAGGGATAACCGCCGAAATTGTTGGCGGTCGTGTATTGGTTGTCGATCACATCGACCGTCTTCTTGCGGTCGGTATAGGCGCCGCCGAACGCGATCGAGCGCAGCAGGCCGTTATCCGCCTCATACACCAGATCGAGCTTGGCGCTGGTGCTGCGGTCGGAGATGTTCTGGCCCTGGATGCCGATATAGTGAACGCGCAGATCCTGGTTGCCCGCCTGATCGAGCGTACGGTTGGTGACGCTGCCGTCGGCGTTGGGGATGGTCAGGATGAGATCGGGCAAGCCGCCATCACGCGTCGCCACCTGCGCGCGCGAGCCGGGAATGCCCGCGACCACGAAGCGGTTCTGGCCGCCGGTGTTGTCGGACGCCTTGCCGTACGACACGTCGGCGGCGACCTTCAGCCGGTCGGTCGCCTTCCAGTCGATGTGGCCGCCGACCTGATAGGTCACCGAGTTGCGCGGCTCGTCGGTCGACAGAACGTCGATCGTCGCGTCGTTGACCGTGTAGTTGGTGAGAACCTTGTTCTTGTCGATCTGCACGTTGTTGAGATCGTAGCGAACGTTGCCGTCGTTATCGAACGGGGTCAGCCCGACCGAGACGCGGTGGTTGTGCTCGGTATCGGTGTAATTGCTGTAGATGCCGTCGATGCGCAGTTCGAAGCTGTCCGAAGGCTTCCACTGGTAGGCGGTGGACCCGCCCCAGCGCTGGCGCTCGCCCTTCACATAGCCGACGCTGTAGAAATACGGTTCGATCACGCCGCCGCCGTCGGGCGCGTTGACGACGCTGCGCTGGCCGTTCGGGCCGGTGACGATGTCGTAGATGTCGTTGCTCGAATATTCGCCCAGATTGTCGGTGCGGAACTTGTACTTGTTGTACGTGCCCGAGATCAGGAAGCCCATCGTGTCGTTGGCGAAGGTGGTGCTGACCACGCCCGACGCCTTGATGCCGCCCTTCTCCGCGAACTGGTTGTACTGGCCTTCGAGCGAGCCGGCGGCATGGAAGCCGCGGTGATCGAACGGGCGCGCAGTGCGCAGATCGATATTGCCGCCGATGCTGCCTTCGAGCTGTGACGCCTGCGCCGCCTTCTGGATCTCGGCGCCCGAGATCACTTCGGAGGGCAGCACGTCGAACGCGAACGACCGGTCGGGGCCATCGGTCGGCAGCACGCGGCCGTTGAGCGTGGTCAGCGCGAAATTCTCGCCGAGCCCGCGCACCGTGACGCTGCGGCCTTCGCCACGACCGTCGCGGCCGACGGTGACGCCCGGAATGTTGGACAAGGCTTCCGCCACGTTGCGGTTCGGAAATTTGCCGAGTTCTTCCGCCGAGATCGCATCGACGATCGTGGCGGCGTCACGCTTCGTGTCGATCGAGCGCAGCAGGCTGCCGCGCACGCCGCGCACGACGATATCGGTGCCGGTGTCACCCGTCGTCGCGGTCGCATCCCCGCTGGCGCCGGGGCCGGACTGGATGGTCGAGCCGAGGTTGGTCTGGTCGGTCGGCGCGCCGGCGACCGGGCCTTGTTGCTCGGTCTGCGCGACTGCCTGTGATCCCGCGATCAGCGCGGTCGCGCTGATGCCCGTGCAAACGACGTTCCGCCACGATTTAGCGTTGACCATGTTCCGTCCTCCCATTTCGCGATATCATCGTAAGCGACGCGGCGTGCGGCGATCGCTTTGTTGCGCTTTGCTACCTCGCACGAAACAAAGTTGTCAGACGCTTTAAAACGAAACTTGCGGGATGTTGCTGAAAGGTGACGACGCCGCGCTGCGAGCACGGGGACGTCAGGGGAGGCGCCTTACACGGCATAAGGCTTCGTTTTGTAGCGTTCGCCCCGTTTCGCTGATAGCGTGCGCCTCCCCCGATTCGCGAATGGCCGGCGTGCGGCGGATCGGTAGCGCCTCGTAGCTGACAGGAATTCCGCTAAAATGACGCAGAGATTGTCGACCATACGGCGCTTGCGCACCGTCTTCGCCGCCACGTCGGCGTTGATCGCGTCGGTCGCGGCGCAGCAGGCCGCCGCACAGGTGGCGCCGCTCGAACCCTCCGGCCAATTCTCCGCGTATCCGAGCGCGGCGGCGCAGACCCCGCCGATGGGATGGAACCCGTGGAACGCCTTCCGCACCGATGTGGACGAGGCCAAGGTCCGCGCCTCCGCGCAGGCGCTGGTCGATACGGGGCTCGCGGCCAAGGGCTATCGCTATGTGAATATCGACGATGGCTGGGCGTTGAAGCGCCTCCCCGACGGGCGTCTGCGCATCCGCGACAGCATGTTTCCATCCAGCAAGGTGGCGGGCAGCGACGCGGGTTCGTTCCTGCCGTTCACCGCCTTCCTGCACGGGCTCGGCCTTAAAGCGGGCCTCTACACCGATATCGGCCGCAACACCTGTGCGCAGCGCTGGGACGCCGACAGCCGCAACTTGCCCGAAGGCACCGTCGCCGAACGCGAGGTCGGTAGTTTTGGCCATGCCGAGCAGGACATGCGCATCATGTTCGCCGAGTGGAAGTTCGATTACGTCAAGATCGACGCGTGCGGCGTGGCCGATTACACGCCGGCCGATCCGCCGGTGACATCCGGCCAATATCAGGCGTTCGCGCCGCTGATCGTGCGCGGCGATATCCCCAAGTCCGATCCCCGTGCGGTCGAGAAACTCTATGCCGCACTGGGCGAAGCGGCGCGCCGGTTCGGAGGCGACGCCGCCACCCTGTCGATCTGCGCATGGGGCGAAGCGCTCTCGCCGATCTGGGGGCATGTCCATGGCAATCTGTGGCGCACGAGCCCCGACGTCGAATTCACCTGGAAGAGCATGCTCGGCAATTTCGACAGCGTGGTCGATGGCGGCCTCTATGCCGGGCCGGGGCATTGGAACGACCCGGACATGCTCGCGGTCGGCCATGGCGATTTCGATGCGGATCATCCCACCGAGGCACGATCGCACCTGACGATGTGGGCGATCACCGCAGCGCCGCTGCTGCTCGGCTTCGATCTGCGGGGCGCGCCGCCGTCCTTGCTGGATCTGGTCGGCAATACCGAGATGATCGCGATCGATCAGGACGCCGCCGGCAACCAGGGGGTGCCCTATCGCGACGGCGACGCGATGGCGGTGGTCCGCACGCTCGCGGGCACCGGTCAACGCGCGGTCGCGCTGCTCAATCGCGGTGACAAGCCGGTCACGGCCCGCGTCACATGGGCGCAGCTCGGCTTCGCGCCCGGTAGCCGCGCGCGCGTCCGCGACATCTGGGCGCGCGCCGATCGCGCGCCCGCGCGTGACGCCATCACCGCGACCTTGCCCGCGCATGGTGCGCTGCTGCTGCGCGTCCAGGGCGTCGCCGCGGACCCGTCCTCGACGTTGCTCGATGAGATGCCCGCACGGGTGAATATCGCCGCCGACGGGCTGACCGCCGAAACGGCGCTGCCGATGGGCAAGTTCCCCGCGCGCATCGCCGCCGCGCCCGACGGCACGCCGCTCACCGCGGCGGGGCGGACGTTCGCGCATGGCATCGGCCTGTTCGCCAACTCCCGGATCGAAGTGCGTGCCGGCCGCGAATATCGCCGCTTCGTCGCGACGCCGCTGGTCCTCGGCGGCGAGCGGACCGTGCGCTTTCGCGTCTATGCCGATCGCAAGCTGGTCAAGGAGGTCGCGGTCGCGCCGGTGGCAGCGCCCCGACCTATCGAGGCGGACGTCGCCGGGGCCGAGATCGTCGAACTCGTCGCGCTCGACGACGGTGCGCGCGCCGGTCGCCCGCCGATGATCGGCTGGGGCGATGCGGGCTTGCGTCGCCGATAGCATTTGCATGGACAATGCTCGCTTTCCGCACGAAGGCGCGGACGACATAATGGGACGACCGGCACCGGGCCGGGCTGTGGTGGAAACAGGCACGTGAGCAAGGAAGACGGCGGCATGGTCCGCGACACCAGTGAGCGACGGCTGCGCATCAGCGCCATGGTCCGTGAGCGCGGCAGCGTGCAGGTCGCGCCGCTCGCGAAGCGGTTTGGCGTGTCGATGCAGACGATCCGCAAGGATCTGCGCTATCTCGAGACGCGTGGCGTGATGGAGCGATCGTATGGCGGGGCGATCAGTGCCGACGCGGTCAACGTCACGGCCGAGCCGGCGGTCGAGGTGAAGCGTTCGAGCCATGCCGACGAGAAGGTGCGGATCGGGAAGCTCGCCGCCTCGATGGTCCGCCCCGGCGAGTCGATCGTGCTCGATTCGGGCACCACCACGCTACAGATCGCGCACTTCCTGCCCGATGACGAGGATATCACCGTCCTCACCAATGATCTCGATATCCTGTCGGTGCTGGCTGCCAAGGAACGGCTCAACATCGTCATGCTCGGCGGTATGCTGCGCCGCAAGAACCGCGCGTTTTATGGTGCGCAGACGGTGGCAGCGCTGGAGAATCTCCGCGTCGACAAGCTGTTTCTGGGCGTCGACGGCTTCGACATCGAATGCGGCATCACCACCCATTATGAACCGGAAGCGCTGCTCAACCGCAAAATGGTCGAGGCGGCGCGCGAGGTAATCGCGGTGACGGACGTGTCTAAGTTCGGCCGCGTCTGCTTGCACCGCATCGTCAAGGTCGAGGATATCCAGCACCTCATCGCCGACAACCGCGTGCCCGCCGATATCCACGCGGCCTCGCAACGCCTGGGCTTCCGCATCCACGAGGCGTGAGCGGGGGCGTCCGTAACGAGGAGCGGCTCCGGCCCGTGTCGGGGCCGAGGCCGGGCAGGGCGTCACCCCTTCAAGTGAAAGAAGCGCCGCGCGTTGGCGTAATAGATCTTGTCGATCACCGCGCGCGGCAGCGCCAGCCCCGGTGCGTCCGCCTTGATCGCGGCGATCGGCTGCGACAGCGGCGTGGCGAGATAACGCCAGTCCGAGCGCCACATATCATCGGCTTCCTTGGTGAAATTGCCCGTCGTCGGCGGGTTTTGCGCGCGTGCATTGGGATCGAGCGGGCTGTCGGTCAGGTCGGTGCCGTACATCAGCCGGTCCTGATACTTGATGAAGAAATCGCGTACCTTGGCGCGGTTCGCATTGGACTGGACCTGCACCTGGCTCATCCGCGCTGCGAGATCGACCATCGCATTCGGGTAGGTGTCGAGGAACTTGGCGAGTTCGTCGACGCTCCACTCCAGGCTCGCCATATGCGCACCGTCGAAGGCGAGTTTGGGGTGGCGCGCAACAAAGCGGTCGCGCACCGCCATGAGCTGCTCGTAGCTCGGCTCCTCCGGGTGGCGATACATGTAATATTCGGGATGTTCGCTGAAATAGGTGCGGTCGTTGTCGGTCGTCATCTGGTCGAGCGGCAACCAACAGTTCTTCGGCTCGCCCTGATGCGCGATCAGCGGGTGTCCGCGCGCCTGGATGTGCGCCATGACCGGATCGAACCGCGGATCGTCCAGGAAGACGCGCTTGCCGGCGGTGTCCTTGGCGATCATGCCTATGTTCTTCCACACCTTCACCGCGACCGCGCCGTGCGCGAAGCCGTCATCGACCGCGCGCGTCGCTTGCGCGGTCCAGTTCTTGCCGCCGAACCCGTCCATCGAAAAGGTGGTGGCGAAGTGGAAGCGCTTGGGATCGGCCGCGTGCATCTTGTACGCGATACGTGCCTGGACGGCGAGTGGCGGGAAATCCGGATAATCGACGTTGATCGACAGCAGCTCGAATCCGTCTTTGCGGGCTACGGAGAGGAAATCCGGCGCGTCGCGATTGGCGTGAACATGCGCGTCGAGCTTGGCGACGCGGGTGAAATCCGCTTCGCCATAGGTGCTGGGGGCCGGGCCGGCACCGACGAGCGCCAGCGCGGCGAGGGGAAGCAGTGTCGTCGACAGGCGCATCATACTCTCCAAACGAAACGTAACGAAATGCATCCTATGTTGCGTTTTGGTTTGCGCAAGCGATAACCTTCGGGCACATCCTTGGCCAAAGCCGCGCTTCCGGTTCCGAGCGGCTGTTCACGAGAGGCTTGTCCGTGTCGCAATCGCATCTGTCCCGTCGTGGCGCGCTGTCGCGGCTTTCGGGCGCCGCCGCGCTCATCGCAACGTCCCCGGCGGCCTTCGCCCGAGTGGCACTGAAAGAGGCGCCGATCCTGCCGCTGAGCGACGGCGTGCTGACCATCGCGTTCGATACGGGGATGCACTCGCGCGTTTCCATGCGCGGCAAGCCGCTGACCGCGATGGAGCCGGGGGAGGCGATTCGTCTCGGCGACCAGCGTGTCGTCGACCGGTTCCTCCTCGTCGAACACACGCAGGACCAGATCGCTGGCGGCCGCGTCCACCACCTGCGTGGCACGGCCGAAGGGATCGAGAAGCGCATCACGGTGACCTTCCTCGCGGCTTACCCCGGACTGGCGTTGCTCGACATCCGCTATCGCAACACCGGTGCCGCGCCGCTCGCGGTGGCGGGATGGCAGGCGGCGACGCACGATCTCCTGTCGCATCCAGACGGCGCGTGGAGTTTCTCCGGCGCTTCCTACCCCGATCGCCGCGACTGGGTGCAGCCGATCCGCCCCGGCACCGGCCAGCGCAACTTCATGGGGATGAACGCGACCGATTACGGCGGCGGCACGCCGGTCGCGGTGGTGTGGCGGCGCGACGCCGGGATCGCGGTCGGCCATGTCGACACCGTGCCACGTCTGGTCTCGCTGCCGGTCGCGGGCCAGCCGGGCGGCACGCGCATCGCCATCGTGGGCGATCAGGGGGCGGTGGTGCCGCCGGGGGGCACGCTCGCGCTGCCGCCGGTGTTCCTGATGGTGCATGAAGGGGACCATTTCCGCCCGCTCGACGCCTATCGCCGTCTGATGGCCGAGCGAGGCTTCGCCGCGCCCGCCATCCCCGAGCCGAGCTATGCGCCAGTGTGGTGCGCCTGGGGCTATGGCCGCGATTTCAAAATTCCCGAAGTGCTCACCGCCATGGGCAAGGCCAAGGAGATCGGCCTCGAATGGGCGGTGCTCGACGATGGCTGGCAGACCTCGGAGGGCGACTGGAAGCTCAACCCCGCCAAGTTCCCGCGCGGCGACGCGGACATGAAAGCCTTCGCCGCGCAGATCAAGGCGGGCGGCATGCGCCCGCGGCTGTGGCTCGCGCCGCTCGCCGCCGATCCCGGCACCGATCTGCTGCGCGATCACCCGGACATGCTGCTGCTCGACGCGAACGGCGCGGCGCAGAACGTCAGCTTCTGGGATGCGTTCACGCTGTGCCCGGCCTATCCGCCGGTGGTCGATTACTTTCGCGGCCAGATCCGGCGCATCCTCGGCTGGGGATTCGAAGGGCTGAAGCTCGACGGCCAGCATCTCAACGCCGTCGCGCCCTGCTACAACCCGGCGCACAAGCACGCGCGGCCCGAGGAATCGTACGAGAAGCTCCAGGATTTCTGGAAGGCGCTTTATGACGAGGCGATCTCGATCAATCCGAACGCGGTGATGGAAATCTGCCCGTGCGGCGATTCCTTCGCGTTCCACAACATTCCCGGCATGAACCACACGCCGGCATCGGACCCGACCTCGTCTTGGCAGATCCGCCTGAAGGGCAAGACGTTCAAGGCGATGATGGGGCCGTCCGCGCCGTTCGCGGGCGATCATGTCGAACTCAGCGACCGCCACGACGATTTCGCGACGCATTACGGCATCGGCGCGATCCTCTCGACTAAGTTCACCTGGCCGAACGATCCGGTCGGTACCACCGATCCGCTGCCGCCGGGCGGTATCGCGCTGCACCCCCAGAAGGAGGCGCTGTGGCGCAAGTGGATCGCGCTGTACCACGCCAACATGCTGCCCAAGGGCGAGTATCTCGGCGGGTTGTATGATATCGGCTTCGACAAGCCGGAAAGTCATGCGATCCGCAAGGACGGGCGGATGCATTATGCGTTCTACGCGGATCTCTGGTCGGGCGCGGTCGTCTTGCGCGGCCTGCCGCCGGGGCGGCACCGGGTGACCGACAGCTTCACGGGCAAGCCGCTCGGCACCGTTTCCGGGCCGCAAGCGCGCTTGCCCGCCACGTTCGAGCATTTCCTGGTGCTCGAAACCACGCCTCTCGACGGAAAGACCAACGCATGACCGCAACCTCTCCGGGCGGCCGCGCCTGGCTGCTCAACGCGATGGCCACGGTGGTGCTGTGGGGTATATGGGGCGCGTTCTCGGGCCTGTCCCCGCAGCACGGTTTTCCCGAGACGTTGGTCTATTGCGTCTGGGCGCTGACGATGATCCCGCCCGCCTTGATCGTGCTCGCGCTCGCCAAGTGGAAGCTCGATGTGAACCCGCGCGCGATCGCCTATGGCGTCGCGGTCGGCGCGCTTGGTGCGGGCGGGCAGATGGTGCTGTTCTACGCGGTGACGCGCGGGCCGGCCTATCTGATCTTCCCCGTCATCTCGCTGTCGCCGGTCGTCACGATCGCGCTGTCGTTCCTGTTCATGGGCGAGCGTACCGGGCGGCTCGGGGCAATCGGCATCCTGCTCGCGCTGCTCGCGCTGCCGACCTTCGATTTCGCGCCCGGCGGGGATGCGCAGGGCGGCGGCTGGCTGATCCTCGCGCTGATCGTTATGGTGTGCTGGGGCTTGCAGGCCTATTTCATGAAGTCCGCCAACGGCGTGATGTCTGGCGAGAGCATCTTCTTCTACATGACGGTGACGGGTCTGGCGCTGGTACCGGTCGCGCTGTCGCTCACCGATTTCAGCCGGCCGATCAACTATGGGCTCGACGGCCCCGGCCTCGCGGCGGTGATCCAGGTGCTGAACGCGATTGGCGCGCTCACGCTCGTATTCGCGTTCCGCTACGGCAAAGCGATCATCGTTGCCCCGCTGACCAACGCGGGCGCGCCGCTCGCCACCGCGATCATCTCGCTCGTCGCACTCGGCGTCATGCCCGGCCCGATCAAGCTGGTCGGCATCATCCTCGCCGTCGCCGCCTCGCTGCTGCTCGCGGTGGAGCCCGACACCAAAGACGAAAGCGCCGTGCTCGCGGAAGTGTAAGTTTCGTTTAGCATCTATTTGTTGTCTTATGCATCCAAGGCCACTAAGAAGCCGCCAAAGGAGTAGCCGATGGAGATGATTCGAAATCTCGTTGCCGAACATAAGAGCGGAAAGACGGTGGGCATCACCTCGATCTGCTCGGCGCATCCGCTGGTGATCGAGGCGACGTTCGCGCACGCGCTTGGCCGGGACGCCGCGTTCGTGCTGATCGAGGCGACGTCCAACCAGGTCAATCAGGACGGTGGCTACACCGGCATGGTGCCTGCCGATTTCCGCGCCTTCGTGGAAGGCATCGCCGATCGGCTCGGCTATCCGCGCGACCGGCTCGTGCTGGGCGGCGACCATCTCGGCCCCAATGCCTGGACCGCGCTGCCGGCCGATCAGGCGATGGCCAAGGCCGAGGTGATGATCGCGGACTATGTGCGTGCCGGCTTCTCGAAGATCCATCTCGATTGCTCGATGTCCTGCGCGGACGACCCCACGCCGCTCCCCGAGCGCACCATCGCCGAGCGCGCGGCGCGCCTGTGCCGGGTGGCGGAGGACGCCTACACCGGAGAGCCTACGCGCGCGCCGGTCTATGTGATCGGCACCGAAGTGCCGGTGCCCGGCGGCGCGGCGGAGGATCTCGACACGCTCGCCGTCACCACCCCCGAGGCGGCGCTCGCCACGCTCGACATGCACCGTGCGCTGTTCGCGGAAAGCGGCCTGCAAGCCGCGTGGGAGCGGGTGATCGCCACCGTCGTCCAGCCTGGTGTCGAATTCGACCACATGAAGGTGGTAGATTACGACCCCGCCGCCGCGACGGCGCTGAGCGAGGCGATCGTGCCGGTCGACCATATCGTGTTCGAGGCGCATTCCACCGACTATCAATCCGCGAGCGCGCTCGCCGCGTTGGTGCGCGATCACTTCGCGATCCTGAAGGTCGGCCCCGGCGTCACCTTCGCGTTGCGTGAGGCGCTCTGGGCGCTCGACGCGATCGAGCGCGAGACGGTGCCGGCGGACCAGAGCGCGAACCTTCGCGAAACCGCGATCGCGCGGATGAAGGCCGAACCCGGCAATTGGCGCAAATATTATCATGAGAGCGGCGACGCGCTCGATCTCCAGCTCCAATATTCGCTGAGCGATCGCATCCGCTACTATTGGCCGGACGCGCAGATCGCGGCCGCGCAGGCCGTGCTGTTCGACAATCTGCGGGAGCATGTGCCGCCGTTGCCGCTGCTCAGCCAGTATTTGCCTGTCGCCTATGCCGCCGTGCGCGCCGGCACCGCGACGCTCGACCCCATCGATCTGATCGTCGCGCACATCGGCGCGACGCTCGATGCCTATTACGGAGCCTGTAACCCCAATGCTTGACAGCACCCTCGCGGTCGCCCAGCCCTCCACGGGCGATGAGAGCTGGACGCGACGCGAAATCCTCCAGCAACCCGCCACGTTGCGCGCGACCCAGGCGATCCTCGACGCGCGCCGGGACGAGATCGACGCGTTCATGCGCCCGCTGCTCGACCAGCGCGGCCTGCGGATCATGCTGTGCGGCGCGGGGACGTCGGCGTTCATCGGCGAATGCCTCGCGCCGTGGCTGTCGGCGACGCTGGGCCGCCCGGTCGAAGCGGTCGCGACGACCGATATCGTGAGCGCGCCGCACCTCTATCTCGATGCGGGCCGGCCGACGCTGATGGTGTCGTTCGGGCGCTCCGGCAACAGCCCGGAAAGCGTCGCCGCCGTCGATCTGGCGGATGCGCGCATCGCCTCGGTCCATCACCTCGTCATCACTTGCAACGCGCAGGGCGCGCTGTCGCGCCGGCAGCCCGGCAATACCTTCGTCGTGTTGTTGCCCGAGGAGACGCACGATCGCGCCTTCGCGATGACGTCCAGCTTCAGCGCGATGATGCTCTCTGCGCTGTCGATCTTCACCGGGGCGGGCACGATGCCGGCGCGTGTCGAGGCGATCGCCAACGCGGTCGAGGCGATGCTCGGCCGTTCGGACCATGCGGCGGAGACGCTCGCCGGCGCCGATTTCGAACGCGTCGTCTATCTCGGCAGCGGCGTGTTCCAGGGCCTCGCGCGCGAGGCCGCGCTCAAGCTGCTCGAACTCACCGACGGTGCGATTCCGACCGCGTTCGATTCGTCGCTCGGCTTCCGCCACGGCCCCAAGACGATCGTCACGCCGCGTACGCTGGTGGTCGTGTTCGTCTCGAATGATCCGCTGACGCGCCTGTACGATCTCGACATCATCGAGGAATTGCGCGCCGATGGCCGATGTGGCGCCGTGATCGTGATCGCCGCGCGTGAGGCCGCCGGCGAGACCTTGCTGGTCGAGCATGCCGCCGACCTCGTCGATGCCGACCTGCTGTTCCCCTACATCACCTTCGCCCAGCTCTACGGCCTGCATTGCTCGCTGCGGCTCGGCCGCACGCCGGATCAGCCCAACGCCAACGGTACGGTCAATCGCGTCGTGCAGGGCGTTCGAATCCACACGCCGGCCGCATGACCTTGTACCTCGGCATCGATGGCGGCGGCACGAAGACCGAGTTTGTCTGCATCGATCAGACCGGCGCGGTGAGGGCGCGCGCGTTGACGGGCACGACCTATCATCTTCAGGTCGGGCTGGACGAAGCTGTCGCGCGGCTGGCCAAGGGCATCGACGCGATCTGCGCCCAACTGTCCGTCTCACGGGAACAGTTCGGATATGTGTTCTTCGGTTTGCCGGCGTTCGGCGAAGATGCGGTCGTCGATCCGCTGCTTCGCGCCGCATGCGGGCAACTGCTGGGCCATGACCGCTATGCGTGCGACAACGACATGGTGTGCGGCTGGGCCGGGTCGCTGGCCTGTGCGGATGGGATCAATCTCGTCGCCGGCACCGGTTCGATCGCTTATGGCGAGCGGCAAGGCCGGAAGGCACGCGCCGGCGGCTGGGGCGAGATTTTCAGCGACGAAGGTTCGGCCTATTGGATCGCGATCCAGGGGCTCAATCTCTTCACGCGCATGAGCGACGGGCGCGTGGCCGAAGGCCCGCTGCGGGGCGCGTTCGTCGAGGCGTTCGACCTCGGTGCCGATCTCGATATCTGCGCGCGGGTGATGGGTGAGCGCGGTCTGGCGCGCGATGAGATCGCCGCGCTGGCGCCGATCGTATCGCGCGCGGCGGCGGACGGGGACATCGAGGCGGCGGCGATCCTCGAGCGCGCCGCGGTCGAACTGGTCGAGATCGCGCACGCGCTGCGGGGCAAATTGGGGTTCCTGGCCGACGAGACGGTTTCGCTGTCGTGGTCGGGCGGGGTGCTCACCAAATTGGCGGAGGTGCGCGAGCCGTTCCTGCGCGGGCTGGAGCGGCGCGGGCGATATGAATTGGTCACGCCCCGACACGAACCGGGCGTCGGCGCGGCGCTGTATGCGGCGTTGCTGGAGCGCAACGCGGCCTGAGCGGGACAGGGTCGGTCGGCATCGTCGCGGCCGCTGTAACATTATATGTCCGGCGATATCCCTCCTCACAACTGGCTTGCGTCCGGAAACGTTTACGGCCAAGCTCGGCTCCCGTGTTCGGAGCATTCGTGGCGCCTCAAGCGCGCGCGGCATGTGAAAAGACACGTAGACTGGCTGTTCCGCCTCGACGGGCAGCCATGTCGCGGCAACAGTATCGCGCGTATCAGCGCGAGCGTTACGCGTGGCGGCAACGGCCGACCGCGAGTCGTTTGGGGTAGGGGATCAAGATGAAGTTCAACGATATTCTCGTCGGCGCCAGCGCGCTCGTCCTCGCGTCGCCGGCGCTCGCCAAAGACGCGCCACGCGTCCAGCCGGTCCAGGTCGATCCCGCGCGGCCGGATTGGGAAAATCCGGCGGTGTTCGCGCGGGGCAAGATGCCGGCGCACGCGACCGGCTTCCCGTTCGAGAGCCGCGCCGCCGCGCTCGCCGGCGACCGGACGCGCTCGGCCCGTTTCCTCAGCCTCGACGGCACGTGGAAGTTCGCATTGTCGCCCTCGTCCGACGCGACGCCGGCGGGCTTCGAGCAGCCGGGCTATGATGTCGCCTCCTGGGCCGATATCAAGGTGCCAGCGGACTGGCAGGCGCAAGGGTTCGATCAGGCGCGCTACAACAACATCAACTATCCTTTCCCGCCCGACCGCCCGTTGATCCCGCATGCGACCAATCCGGTCGGCAGCTATCGCCGCGACGTCACGCTGCCGGCGGGCTGGAGCGGGCAGGATGTCATCCTTCACATCGGCGCGGCGGGATCGGCGTACGACGTCTGGGTTAACGGCAAGAAGGTCGGCTATTCGCAGGATTCGAAACTGCCGAGCGAGTTCGACGTCACCCGCTTCGTCGCGCCGGGCCGCAACACCATCGCGATCCAAATTCATCGCTGGTCGGACGGTTCGTATCTGGAGGACCAGGATTTCTGGCGCGTCTCAGGGATCGAGCGCGAAGTCTATCTGATGGCCGCGCCGAAGACGCGTGTGAACGACATCTTCGTCCATGCCGGGCTCGACGCCGCCTATCGCGACGGCGTCCTGTCGACGGATGTGGCCGTCTCCCCGTCGGCCAAGCCGGTTACGGCGCGGATGACGCTGCTCGATGGTGAGCGCACCCTGCTCGTGCGTGCGCAGACGGTCGCCGCCGGATCGAGCGAGCGGACGGTGACGCTCGCTGCGCCGGTGCCCGGCGTGAAGCCCTGGTCGGCGGAGACGCCCAACCTCTACACGCTGCTGATCGAGCTGGTCGGCGCCGATGGCAAGGTGCTCCAGGCGACGCCGCAGCGGATCGGCTTCCGTACCGTCGAGATGAAGAACGGGCTGGTCAGCGTCAACGGCAAGCCGATCGTGATCCGCGGCGTCAACCGCCACGAGCATGATCCCGAGACCTTCCACGTCATCTCCGAAGCGTCGATGCGGCGCGACATCGAATTGATGAAGCGTAACAATATCAACGCGGTACGCACGTCGCATTATCCCAATGATCCGCGCTGGTACGCGCTTGCGGACGAATATGGCCTGTACGTGATGGACGAGGCCAATATCGAAAGCCACGCGTACATGGAGTATGGAAACAATCACCTGGGCGAGCGTGCCAAATATCAGATCGGCTTCGATCCGGCGTGGCAGGACGCGCATGTCAGCCGCGTCGCCAACATGGTCGAGCGCGACAAGAACCATCCGTCGATCATCTTCTGGTCGCTCGGCAACGAAGCCGGGATCGGCCCCAATTTCGCGGCCGCCGCCAAAGCCGCCAAGACGCGCGATCCAGGCCGGCTGATCAGCTATCTTGGCTGGGGCACGTTGGAAGAGCATCAGCCCAACGATTATGCCGACATCTACGCGCCAATGTACGACAGCGCCGAGAAATTGGCCGATTATGCCACCAACTGGAACTTCAGGCAGCCGCTGATCGAGTGCGAATATGCGCACATGATGGGCAATTCGGGCGGCGACCTTAAGGAGTATTGGGATGTGATCTACGCGCATCCCGACAAGCTGCAGGGCGGCTTCGTCTGGGACTGGGTCGATCAGTCGATGTACCGCTACACCAAGGACGGGCGGCGCTATTGGGGGGACGGCAGCGAATATGGCCCGAACCCGACCGGGGAGATCGAGTTCGGCGACGGGTTGCTCCAGTCCGACCGGACCCCCAATCCGGCGCTGTACGAAGTGCGTAAAGTGTATGCGCCGATCCAGTTCGAGGCATTCGACCCCGCGACCGGCCGCGTGACGCTGCGCAACCGGCACGACTTCCGCGATCTGTCGGGCTTCGCCTTCGACTGGGAGGTTCAAGAGGACGGCGTCGCGGTCGCCAAAGGAACGCTGCCGGCGTTGACCACGGCGCCGCACGCGACTGATACGCTGACGATCCCGGTCGGGACGATCGCGCGGAAGCCGGGCGCGGAATATTTCGTGACGGTGCGTGCGGTGGCGCGGCCCGGTGCGGTGCCGTTGGTGCCGACGGGTCATGTGGTGGGCTGGGAGCAGTTCGCGCTCGGCGAACGGCCGGCGGCCAGGGCGGCTCAAGTCGGCGGTGCGGCGGTGACGGTGCGGCAGGCGGGAGACGTCATCACGCTATCGGCAGCGGATGCGACGCTCGCGATCGACCGCAAGACCGGTCTCGTGCGCGGCTATGCGCGCGGCGGCAAACCGCTCGCGAGCGGCGGCGCGCCGCATTTCTGGCGGGCGGTGACCGACAACGACATCGGCATCGGCACCGACCGGCAACTCGCTGTTTGGAAGACGATGAGCGAGACGCGGACGGTGCGCGGCGTGTCCTCGACCGACGCGCCCGACGGCGGTGCGGCGGTGCGGATCGACTATGAGCTGGGCGATGGCGCCGCGCGCTTCCAGTCGATCTACACGATGGCGCGCGACGGCGGCGTCACGGTGACGGGTGCGCTCGATCCGGTTCGCCCCGACCTGCCGCCGCCGTTCCGCGTCGGCTTCGCCTTCGCGCTGCCAAGCGACATCACCACCGCCGAATGGTACGGCCGGGGACCGCATGAAAGCTATGTCGACCGCAAGACTTCGGCGCCGATCGGGCTGTGGCGCGGGCCGATCGCCGCGCAGAACCATGACTATATCCGGCCGCAGGAGACCGGCAACAAGGTCGACGTCCGCTGGATGGAAGTGAGCGGCGCGGGCCGAGGGCTGCGTGTCGCGGGCGATACGCCGCTGATGATGAACGTGCTCGCCTTTCCCTATGCCGATCTCGACCGGCACACGCCGGGGACGTGGAAATCGACCGATGTCGTGCCGCACGATCAGGTCACGCTGCTGGTGGATGGGGCGCAATGGGGCGTCGGCGGCGACACGCAGTGGAGCGACGTCGGCAAGCCCCTGCCAAAATATCGCGTGCCCCTGGCGCCGACCCGCGTGACGTTCCGCATGGCGGGGTTCGCCGGCGAGGGGACGACCCCTGACAAGGCACGCGCCGCGACCGCGACGACCGGCGAGGAATAGAGCGCCGGGCGGGGCGCCCCGCCCGGCGCTCAGGGCAAGTTTTGAATGTGGTGACTGGTGCCGAGGCGAAGCGTCATCGGCCACCGCATTTGCAGCAGCGCCGCGTCCTTGGTGTCGTGCGCGGCCAGCGTTCCCACCAGCGCGTTGGCGAGCGCCAGTCCGAGCTCGTCGAGCGCGAGCGTGAAGCAGGTGAGGTCCGGCGACAATGCGCGGCAGGCGGGGTTGTCGCGCAGGCCGATCAGCGCGATGTCTCGGCCGGGTTCTAGGCCGAGACCGCGCAACGCGCGATATGCCCCCACCGGCGCGGTCTCGCCCATGAGCAGCAGCGCGGAGGGCCGATCCGCCAGCATCATCAGGTGGTGCGCGGTCGATTCGCCGTCATTCTCGTCCGTGTCGCCATTGTGGACCAACGCGGGATCGAACGGGATGCCGGCGACGGCAAGCGCGGTCCGGTAGCAGTCGACGATGATGTGGCTGTTGTTGATCGCGGCCGGTGGCGCGACGAGGCCGATGCGGCGATGACCGGCGGCGGCGAACAGCGCGATCGCCTCCGCGATCACGTTTTCGAAATCGAGATCTATCCAGGCGAACGGCGCCGCCATCGCCGACCGGCCCAGCGCGACGAACGGGATCTTCTGGTTCAGCAGGAAATCGATCCGGTCGTCCTGATATTGGGTGGCGGAGAGCAACCACGCATCGACAGTGCCGCGCGCGACGTGACGGCGCAGGAAAGTGAGGCCATCCTCGCCTTTGCGCGCGAGCAATATGACCAGATCCAGCCCGTGCTCGGTCAAGGCGCTTTGCACGCCTTCCCACAGCGCCATGAAGAAGGGTTCGCCGTGGACCGCGCTGTCATGTTCCAGCGTGAGCATGAAGCCGATCGTGCCGGTGCGCCCGCTGCGCAGCGTGCGCCCCGACTGATTCGGGGTGTACCCGAGTCGGGCTGCGGCTTCGAGCACGCGCTGGCGGGTGGCGGGGCTGACGTCCTTACGGTCGTTCAGCGCACGCGAAACCGTGCCGATCGAAAGCTCCAGGTGGCTGGCAAGCGCGCGAATGTCCATACGGCCTGATCCCAATCCGGGCCTGATTAGGCAAGCGGATTGACAAGATCGCGAGATCACGCGAAGAAAGCCCGGAAACGTTTACGGTCGCATATGACGACTGGCGAGAGGATGGTTGCTTGGATACGCTCGTTCTGGAAACACGCGCGATCGGCTGGTCGTACAATGGCGACTGGTTGAGGATCGAAGCCTATGGGCGCGATGGCTTGCGCGTGCGCGCCGCCGCGAGCGCCCCGCGCGACGCCGTCCCCGGTGCGCTGATCGAGGTAGCCGCGTGCGAGCCGGTGGTCAGCCGCGACGGGGCCGTCGCCCGTATCGTGAACGGCCGGATCGCCGCCGAGGTCGATCTGCAGGGGCGCGTGCGCTTTCTGGACGCGGACGGGCGGTTGCTGTTGGAGGAGAAGTGGCGGCAGCGTGACACGGTGACCAAATTCTGGACGATCGGCACCGAAGAGGTCCGCACGATCAGCGCGCTCGGCATCGCGGGCCGCGAGTTCAAGCCGTTGCGCGGCGACGCCGCGCGCATCACCGTCCGTTTCGAGGCCAAGCCGGGCGAGCGCTTGTTCGGCATGGGCCAATATCAGCAACCCAACCTCGATCTCGCCGGCTGCGTGCTCGAATTGGCGCAGCGCAACTCGCAGGCCAGCGTGCCGTTCGTCGTTTCCAGCGACGGCTATGGCTTTCTGTGGAACAACCCCGCGGTCGGCGAGGTCTGCTTCGCCGCCAACGGCGCCTGCTGGACCGCATATGCCGCGCGCGAGATCGATTACTGGATCACGGCCGGCGCAACGCCCGCCGCGATCGTGCGCAATTATGCGGGCGTTACCGGCACCGCGCCGAAGATGCCCGATTTCGCGCTCGGCCTGTGGCAGAGCAAGCTGCGCTACCGGACCCAGGAGGAATTGCTGGCGGTCGCGCGCGACTATCACCGGCGCGGTATCCCGCTGGCGGTGATCGTCGCGGATTTCTTCCACTGGCCGGTGCAGGGCGACTGGCGGTTCGATCCGCGCGAATGGCCTGATCCCGCCGCGATGACCGCCGAGTTGAAGGCGATGGGGACCGAATTGCTCGTGTCGGTCTGGCCGACGGTCGATGCGCGTTCGGAAAATCATGCGGAAATGATCGAGAAGGGGTATCTGGTCCGCGCGAGCCGCGGGCTCGACATCCAGCAGGATTTCCTCGGCAACACGCGCTTCATCGATACGACCCACCCCGGCGCGCGTGCATTCCTGTGGGATCGGCTGAAGCGCAATTATCGCGACCAGGGCGTCAAGCTCTTCTGGCTCGACGAGGCGGAACCCGAATACGGCGCTTACGATTATGACAGCTATCGCTATCACGCCGGCGAGGTGCTCGCGGTCGGCAACGCTTATCCCTTCCATTATGCGCAGGCGGTTCACGACGGGCTGCGCGCGGAGGGTGAGACGGAGATCGTCACCCTCGTGCGCTGCGCCTGGGCGGGCAGCCAGCGCCACGGCGCGCTGGTCTGGTCCGGCGACATCCACAGCTCGTTCGAGGCCATGCGCAACCAGCTCAGCGCGGGGCTGAACATGGGCATGGCGGGTATTCCCTGGTGGACGACCGACATCGGCGGGTTCCACGGTGGCCATGTCGATGATCCGGCCTTCCACGAATTGATGGTGCGCTGGTTCCAATGGGCGGTGTTCACGCCCGTGCTGCGGATGCACGGCCACCGCGACCCGATCACCCCGCCGGCCGAGCCGTTCCGCGACGGTGTCGCGCAGTGCGACACGGGCGCGGGCAATGAGCTCTGGAGCTTCGGCGAGCCGGTGTACGCGATCCTGCGCCGCTACGCGGACGTGCGGGAGCGGCTGCGTCCCTATGTCGCGTCGCTGATGACGGCGGCGCACGAGCATGGCGACCCGCTGATGCGGCCGATGTTCTACGATTTCCCCGATGACGCGCGCTGCTGGGCGATCGACGACCAATATATGTTCGGCCCCGATCTGCTCGTCGCGCCGATCCTGGCGGCCGGCGCCACCGCGCGCGACGTCTGGCTGCCGGCGGGCACATGGGTGGACGCCTGGACTGGCGCGGCCGTCTCCGGGGGCGCGATGGTGCGCGCCACGGCGCCGATCGACCGCATCCCCGTGTTCGTGCGCCCGAGCACGGTGGCGGCGGCGGCATTCACCAACGACTGACACGATCGACAGCACGCGCAAAGCGGCGGACGGAGAGGAGGACGGCGATGACGGCGATAGCGCAACATGGCGATACGGGCGGCATCGTGCCGCGTGCCGGGGCTCCGGCGCGGGGCGTGCCGTTCTTCGAGAAGATCTGCTATGGCTTCGGCGACGCGGGTGGCACGGTCATCACTGGACTGATCGCCAATTTCCTGACCTTCTATTACACCGACGTGTTCGGGCTCGCGCCCGGCATCGTTGGCATCCTGTTCCTGTCGCTGCGCGTGTTCGACGCGGTATCCGACCCGCTGATCGGGATCATGGCCGATCGCACCCGCACCCGCTGGGGCAAGTTCCGGCCGTATCTGCTGTGGACCGCGATACCGGTCGGGCTGAGCTGTTTCCTGACCTTCCAGTCGCCCGACCTCGGGTATGACGGCAAGGTCGCCTATGCGGCGGCGACCTATTTTCTGCTGGCGCTCTCCTACTCGCTGAACAACGTACCCTATTGCGCGCTCATCACGCGCATGACCGACAGCGCGCGGGAAGGCGTGTCGTGCCAGTCGGTTCGCTTCGCGATGGTCGCGATCGCCTCGTTCACCGTCTCGGTCGGGCTGCCGATCATGGTGCGGCATCTGGGCGGAGCGGATGTCGCGCGCGGGTATTGCGACGGCGTTGCGATCCTCAGCGTGGCGGCGGTGGCGATGTTCGTGATCTGTTTCCTGTTCGTGCGCGAGCGGGTGCCGGAAACCGGCGCGGCGGAACCGCCGCTGCGGATCGCGATCGCCAACACGCTGAAGAACGACCAACTCCGCCTGACCTTCGTCATGACGCTGCTTCTGATCGGAATCTTCAACACCAAGGGCGGCGCGGCGCTGTATTTCATCACCTATGTGCTGAAAGGCGATTCCACCTATCAGGCGCTGTTCTTCGGCACGGCGACGGCGGGCGGATTCCTGGGCTCGGTCCTGGTGCAGCTTTTCACCCGACGGTTCGACGTGAGAACCGTGTACGTCTGGGTGAATCTGCTGCTGGTCGCCGGCCACTTCGCCGCCTTCTTCGTGCCCGGCGGCTATCCGATGCTGTGGCTGATGCTGGTGGCGCTGTGCTGCATCGCGCTGGGCTGCACGCTGCCGCTGCACTTCACGCTGATCCAACTCGCCGATCAATATGGCGAATGGAAATTGGGGACGCGCTCGTCGGGAATGAGCTTCGCGTTCAACCAGTTCTTCGTGAAGCTCGCCTGGGCGCTGGCGGGCGCGTTGATCAGCGGCGTGCTGGTGATCGTCTCGTACAAGGCGGGGGCGGGCAACCAGACGCCGCTGTCGCTCACCGGCATCCGGCTGCTCTCCACCGTGATCCCCGGCGTGATGCACCTCGCGCTGGCGCTGACCGCCAGCCGGCTGATCCTCAATCGCGCGACGATCGACCGCATGACGGCGGCGCGCGCCGCATGACCCTTCAATCCGACCAAGCGGAACCCCGTACCATGCGCCATATCACCGCCCGGCTTCTGTTCGCCGCGCTGCTCGGCTCCTGCGCGATGCCCGCGGTGGCGCAGCCGGCCGAGCGGATCGAGATCGACCTGAGCAGCGATACCGGCGCCTTCCACGGCGGTGCGTCGGGCACGCTCTATGGCCTGTACGACGCGCGCCTGCCGCACCCCAATCTGATCGAGGGGATCGGCCTTCGCACCGTATCGACCAAGGCGCAGGATGGGCCGCAGCATCCCGGCGCCGACGCGCTGGAAGTGTCCACGCTGCTCACCGACGCCTCGGGCGGCGACACCTACATCTACATGACCGACATCACCCGCGAATTCCCGTACAATTGGAAGAATGGCGACTGTGCGCAGTCGGTGACGGCGTATCTCGACAAGCTGCGTTCGCAGGTCGAGCAGGTGCGCGCCCTGCCACCCCGCTATCGCGACCGGATCGTCTTCATCCCCTTCAACGAACCCGAAGGGAACATGTTCGGCGACGGGCCGAAGAGCTGCAACGGCGTCGGCTGGCAGAAAGACCCGACCGCCTTCTTCGACGCATGGGACTGGGCCGTCCGGCTGATCCGCGCGACGCTGCCCGGCACCCGGGTCGCCGGGCCGAACACCAGCCAGTTGTTCCCGGAGGTCGAAGGATTCCTGACCCACGCGATCCGGCAGGGCACCGTGCCCGATGTCATGACCTGGCACGAACTGAGCAATCCAGCCACCGTCCGCACCAGCGTGCGGCGGTATCGTGAATGGGAGGATAGGCTTTTCGCCGGCACGCGCTGGCACGGGCGGCACCTGCCGATCAACGTCAACGAATATGCCTATAATTACCACACGTCGGTGCCGGGCCAGATGGTCCAATGGATTGCCGCGATCGAGGATTCGAAGATCGATGCCGACATCGCCTACTGGAACATCGGTGGCAATCTGAGCGACTCCGCGGTGCAGGCCAACCGCGGCAACGGCCAATGGTGGCTGCTGAACAGCTACGCGACGATGAGCGGGCACACCTTGGCCGTCGCCCCGCCGCACCCCGATCAAAGCTACACGTTGCAGGGTCTGGCGACGCTCGACCGGGCGCGGCGGCAGATGCGGCTGCTTTTCGGTGGCCGCTCGGGCGAGGCTCGGGTGGTTCTGAACAAGGTGCCGGCGTGGTTCGGCTCGGCCGCGCGGGTCCGCGTGCGCGAGATCGGCTGGACCGGGCAGATCGGCGACTCCGCGCCGCCCGCGCTGGTGACCGAGCGCGACGTGCCGGTACGCGACGGCATGGTCACGCTCGCCTTCGGGGAGGGCGGCATGCCGGCGCTGCGCGAGGAAGCGGCCTATGAACTGGTGCTCACGCCCGGCGGCGCGGCCGTGGCCGAAAGCGCGCCGATCGCGGAATGGCGGCGGGATTACGAGGCGGAGCAGGCCCGCCGAATGGGCACGGGGCTGAAAGTGCGCGGCCCCGAGGGTTCGCCCCAGGCGGTCGATCGCTTCTACACCTCTGGCGGCTATTCGGTGGAGGGGTTCGCCACTGGCGCGAATGCCGGACTCGACTTCGCGGTCGAAGTCCCGCGCGACGGCCGGTACGACGTTCGCATCCTCGCCAGCACCTTCAACAAAGATCCGAAGGCGGCGGGGCAAGGGCCGACCAATGTGTTCCTGCGTGCGGACGGGAAGGCGGCGAGCGAAACCGAAATATTGCTGCCGCTCGGATACAAGCCGTCCGTGCTCGATCATGCCGATACGGTGCTCGCGCTGACGCGTGGCCGGCACGTGCTGACGCTGGCGACGCGCAGCCTCGACGGGCGCCGCCGGACGACCGGCAATGCGCTGGTCGATCGGATCACGTTGTCATCGGCGCAGCCGGCCACTCAAGCGGCGCTGTACGAGGCGCAGGACGCGATGCTGGACGGTGCATCCGCCTCGCAAGGCGACGGCGGCATCGCGGTGGCGCCGGGCGGACGCGCGACCTTCTGGGTCTATGCCCCGCGCGACGGGCTCGCGCGGCTGGCGTTGGATGATGCGGCGGGCGCGGCCGTTCTGCACGTCAACGGACGCGACATGGCCAGCGGCACAACCGCCGACGCTTTCCTTATCGCCGGTATCAACAAGGTGGTGGTGACCGGCGCGACGCGGATTCGGCGGCTGCGGGTGACCGAACTGCCCGCTGCGGCGGGGCGCAGCTACGAGGCGGAGGCCGGCCGGATCGGCGGCACCGCACGGATCGCCACGGCGTCGCTCGCGAGCGGCGGACGCGGCGTGTTCGACATCGGCGGCGCGCCGGGCAACCCCAACACGCTGACCTTTCCGTCGGTCGTGGTCGATCGCGCCGGCGATTATGCGCTGACGGTGCGCTTCTCCAACGACGAGCAGTCGAAGGCCACGCATTACAATCCCGATCCGCTCGCGCGCGTCGCGCGCATCTCGATCAACGAAGCGGCGCCGCTGCTGGCGACCTTCCCGAACAGCTTCCACCGCAACAATTGGTGGGAGATGACCGTGCCGGTCACGCTACGCGCGGGCGCCAACACGATCCGCTTCTCCGGCGAGGAACACCCCGATTGGGGCGGCAAGACCTATGCCTCGCGCGTGTGGCCGGACGTGCTGCTGCGCTCGAAATTCGCCCCCAACATCGACCGGATCACGGTCACGCCGCTGACGGGAAAGGCATCTCCCGGCGATCGATGAGGCGAAGCGACAAACAACCATAAACAAGAGGAGGGAAAGATGAAGATCAAGACCAAGCTGGCCGCACGGCTATACGCATCCGCCGCAGCTTCCGCGCTCGCGCTGGCCGCCGCCACGCCGGCGAGCGCGCAGCAGGCGCAGCCGGATGCCGATACCGTGACCGGCACTACGCCCCCGGCGGCTGCGGCACCGAACGACATCGTCGTCACCGGCATTCGCGGCAGCCTGAGCAACGCGCAGAACATCAAACGCAATTCGGATGCGATCATCGACGCGCTCGTCGCCGAGGACATCGGCAAGTTTCCCGACAACAACGCGTCCGAAGCGATCGCGCGCATCACCGGCGTGCAGGTGACGCGCTATCTCGACGAAGCGAACGGCGTGCTGATCCGCGGTCTGCCCAACGTGCAGACGACGGTGCAGGGCCGCGAAATCTTCACCGCCGACGGGCGCTCGGTGTCGATCCAGGATTTCCCGGCGCAGGCGCTGTCGCGTGTCGAGGTCTATAAGGCCACGACCGCCGACAATCTGGAGGGCGGGATCGCGGGCCTGATCGACGTCGGGTTGCGCCGTCCCTTCGATTTCAAGGGCTTCGAGCTCGCCGGTGCGGCGCGCGGCGTATACAACACCGAATCCCGCAAGCTCGACCCGATCGGCAGCCTGTTGGTGAGCGATCGCTGGCAGACCGGCATCGGGGAGATCGGCGCGCTGGTGAACGTGTC
Organism: Sphingomonas pollutisoli; assembly: GCF_029167165.1. Taxonomy (NCBI): domain Bacteria; kingdom Pseudomonadati; phylum Pseudomonadota; class Alphaproteobacteria; order Sphingomonadales; family Sphingomonadaceae; genus Sphingomonas; species Sphingomonas pollutisoli. The sequence continues at coordinate 110,693 of NZ_JARFNJ010000005.1, read as the reverse complement.
CTTCACGCAAACGCGCTATCTCAACTCGGTCCGCTACCAGGGGTTTCAGGACAATGTTCCGGCCGCGCAGCAGATCCTGCCCGCGTCGGTGGGGCGCGATTTCACCTTTCCGCAGGATATCGGCCTGTTTTATGGCCGCGGCACGCGGCAGCGGCCATCGGTCAACGGATCGCTCCAGTGGAAACCCGCCGACAATCTGATGATCTACGCCGATGGGCTGTGGCTGGCCTATCGCAACAAGACCGCGAATGATTTCTTCGGCGTGCCGATCCAATCGAGCACCACCGGCGGCAACCCCCCGACGATCCGCAACGCGGTGCTGACACAGGACGGCACGACGCTCGCGTCGTTCGATACCGATCTCGGCATCGTCAACGGGCCGACGAAACAGGCCGGCCGCAACAACACCGATACGTTCCAGGGTGCGCTCGGCGCCAAGTGGGAGATCGGCAATGCCGTGTTCACCACCGATCTCGCGTACACCAAGTCGATCGTCGACAACACGTATTACGAGTTCCAGACGCAGTTGGCGAACCCGCTGTCGCTGGCGGTGCGGCTGAATGCGGAACGCGGCGTCGATTTCACCCCGAGCGGCGTCGATTTCGCGAACCCGGCGAGTTATTACATGCGCGGTCTGTACGAGAACCGCCAGCGCTCCGAGGGCGAACAGTGGCAGTGGCAGGGCAATGTCGCGCTCGACACCGGATCGCCGCTGTTTCCCAAATTCCAGTTCGGCGTGCGCTACGCCAATCGTACCGCCAGTTCGGTGTACGGCGACCGCAACGCCTCGCTCGCCAGCTTGCGTGATCCGATCTCGCGCGTGCCCGGTGTGTCGGATGGGGCGGTGATCGAACCCGGCTTTCACAACGATGACGTGCAGCAATTCCGCTCGTGGTTCGCGCCCAACTCGGACATCCTGAACGACCGCATCAACGACGTGCGCGATTACGTCCGGCAGGCGCTGGCCCGTACCGGCGCCGACCCGGCGACGCGGCAGGCATGGGCCTCGGAACGGCCGCTGCTCAACCCGCTCTCCGCCTTCAAGGCACGCGAACAGGTGTTCACCAGTTATGCGCAACTGAAATATGCGTTCGACCTCGGTGTTCCGATCGACGGCGCGATCGGCGCACGCGTCATCGTCACCCGCAACAAGCTGAACGGCACCAATTCGCTGCCGACCGCGAACGGCACGGTGTTGGTGCCGATCGACTCCTCCCAGCAATATGTGGACATTCTGCCGAACATCAGCGCGCAAGTGCACTTCACCGACCGGTTGAAACTGCGCCTGTCGCGTACCGAAGCGTTGAGCCGGCCGGGCTTCAACCAGATCAACCCGACGCTGACCGTTCAGCAGGGCACGATCGGCGGCAACATCTCCTACACCGGCAACGGCGGCAACCCCGAACTGCAACCGATCCGCTCCAACAATTATGACGCGTCGCTGGAATATTATTTCTCGCGCACCGGATCGGTATCGGTCGCCGGCTTCTACCGTGAGATCCAGGGCTTCATCAATTCCTTGCCGCAGGTGGTGAACACGCCGCCCTTCGGCGACATTCTGGTGTATCGCCCGTCGAACGCGGGATCGGGCAAGATCAAGGGCATCGAGGCGGCGGCGACGACGTTCTTCGACTTCCTGCCGGGCGCCCTGCGCGGATTCGGCGCGCAGGCCAATTTCACCTATATCGACGGCCAGCAGACGCTCCCGCCCGCGGCGAACTTCGCGGGTGGGCGCAACACCTTGCCGGGTGTGTCGAAATATAGCTTCAACATCATCGGCCTGTACGAACTCGGGCCGACGAGCGTGCGCCTGGCGTATAATTATCGCAGCGCGAACGTCGACGGCTTCGGCGCGCCGGGCGTCTTCACCACCGTCTATTCGGACGCGGTGGGCCGTCTCGATCTGTCGGCGAGCTACAATATCACCGACAGGGTGACCTTCACTGTGGACGCGACCAACCTGCTGCAAACGCCGTATCACAGCTATGTGAAATCGCCGGAATATCCGCGAGACGTGCGCTGGGAAGCGAGCCTGTTCTCGGCCGGCGTGCGGTTCCGGCTTTAACGACGGGAGAGGGGGGCGGCGGCGGCCGTCCCCCCCTTTACCCTGGCAAGTGCCACCCCCGCGCGGGCGCTACCCTGATCAGATCGACGTGCGGATACCAACCGTGGTCGCGGGATCGTGGGCGCGCTTGTAGCCGGCGTCGATCTTGACCGACGCTCCACCGTTCGCGACGGATCGCATGATGGCATGCAGGATCCGCATATCCTGCATGCCTTCCTCGCCGGGCGCGATGTTCGGCGATCGCCCGCGCACCACGTCCGCGAACCAGTTCATCTCGTTTCCGAATTGGTCGATCTCGGCCACGCTCGGCTGGACATCGCCCTTGCCGCCGACGATCCTGAGCGTGTTGCCGCCATAGAAACAGCCCGGATCGGCGACCAGTCGCCGGTCGCTGCCGATCGCCTGCCATGACATCGTGCCGGGCTGCGAGAAGCACGAGGAGCCTTCGCCGATCGCGCCCGAGGGGAAACGCATCTGCCAGGCGATCATGTCATCGACGGTCTTGAAGCGCGGATCGTTCCGGTCGGTGCGCGCCCAGCCACGTACCTCGACAGGCTCTTCGAGCAGCAGATAGCGCGTGGCGTTGATGCCGTAGATGCCCATGTCCGCCAGCGCGCCGCCGCCCGACATCGCCATGTCGAGCCGCCATGCGTCCGACGGATCGGACAGATCGGTCTGCTTGCCCATCACCGCGCTGACGAGACGCGGCGTGCCGATCGTGCCGTCGCGCAGGATCCGCATCGCGGTGACGTTCACCGGCTCGAACTGGCAACGATAGGCGATCATCAACTGGCGTTTCGCCGCCTTGCCCGCCGCGATCATGCGCTCGCACTCTTCCAGCGTGACCGCCATCGGCTTCTCGCACAGCACATGCTTGCCTGCCTTGAACGCGCGGATCGTGAACTCGGCGTGCATCGAATTCGGAAGGACGATGTAGACGATCTGGATGCCGGGATCGTCGGCGATGCGATCGAACGTGTCATAGGTGTAGATCGCCGTGTCGGGCAGGCCGAACTCGGCGGCGACTTTTCGCGCCTTCTCGGGTTTGCCGCTGACCAGTGCGGCGAGATGTGCGTTCTTCGTCCGCTTGAGCGCGGGCAGGATCTGCCCGAGGCTCAGCTTACCGAGGCCGACCACCGCGACGCCGACCGATCCCGGCGCCCTGGCCCGCGCCGGCGTGGCGGCGGCGAAACTCGCTGCCGCCGGTATCGTCAGCGCCGCGCCGAGGCCCAATCCCATTACACCGCGTCTCGTGACATCGCTCTCCACCGCGCTCTCCATTATGGCCGTTTCGCAGTATCATGCCCGTTTTCTCCGCCGGCGTCTCGCGTGCATTCGCGTGCGGCTGACCGAGGCGGGCCGGGCGCTATCGGCTTGTTTCCCGGGCCAGCGCCTTCTAGACACGGTCGCGGGCGGATCGGCGCCGAGAGCGAGGCAACACGATGTGGCTCCCGTGGATCATGGCCGGCCTGTTCGGCGCGGCGACACCGCTCGACGGCGCGCCCGCCGACCTTAGGCCGGGCACGATAACGGTCGAGCGCGACAGCGGTGCGGCGGCGCGTGATACGGACCCGGTGTTCGCCGACGCGGTCCAGGCGGCGAGCGTGCAGGCGAACTTCATCCCGCTGCCGGCGCCGAGCCACAGCCGCTACATCGCGCTCATCGCGGTGACGCGAAAGTCCGAAGGCGTCGTGACCTCCGGCACCAAAGGGACGGCGCCGGCGGCGGGGATCGCCAATTGGGGCGTCGGCGTCGGGATGCGATTGCCGACCCGGAAAGATCAACTCCGGGGCCTCGTTCTCACCGAACTCAAGGTCACGATCCTGCTGCGGAGCGAGAAGCGCGCGGTGTGGAGCGGAAGCGCCGTAACCGCCCAGGTGGAGGGGACGCGCGCGGGAACGCCCGACGCGGTGGCCGGCAAGCTCGCCGGGGCGTTGTTCGCGCAGTTCCCGGCCCGGCTGGACGCAGCGCTTTCGGTGCCCTGAGCGGAAAGCGCGCTCGGTTCTTGCCGGTCGGTCTTCCGCACATGAACCCCTAGTATGCGGTTACCGCCATTTCGCCCGAGGTTTCGGGTACGCGTAGCATCGCGAGCGCGGCCATCGCCAGCACGACCGCCGCGAACGCCATCGTCCAGATCGGCTGGGTGGGGAAAAAGGCCTTGAGCACCGATCCCATGACGGTCGCCACCAGCAATTGGGGAATGACGATGAACACGTTGAACAGCCCCATGTAGATGCCGAGCTTGGCTTGCGGCAGGCTGGCGGCGAGAATCGCATAGGGCATGGCGAGGATCGAGGCCCAGGCGACACCGATGCCGATTTCGCTGAGCAGCAGCAGGTGCGGATCGCGCACCACCAGGAAGCTCGCGAAGCCGGCCGCGCCGCACGACAGGCAGACGATATGGGTTTTCACTTTGCCGATCCGTCTGGCGAGCCCCGGCAGGATGAGCAGCGCAGCGATCGCGGCGATCGCGTTATAGGTGGCGAACAACACGCCCACCCAGTCGGCGCCGGCATTATAAGCGGCGCTGGTCGGGTCGCTCGACCCGTACATGCGCTGCGCGACAACCGGCGTGGTGAAGATCCACATGATGAACAGCGCGGACCAGCTAAAGAACTGCACGAGCGCGAGCCGCTTCATCACCTCCGGCATCTCCGAGAAGTCCCCCACGATCGTGCTGAGCGCGTTGCCGGCCGCGCCGCCGCGCGCGAGGATGATCGCCGCGATGCTCGCCGCCCCGTAGAGGATCAGAAGCGCGCCGAGCAGGTACAGCTCCTTTTGCAGCGCGAACTCGGGCACCGCGGCGGTGACCGCCGCTCCCGCGACGATCCAGGCGATGGCGCCGCCGAAGCCGCGCGCGGCGAGCGCACGGACCGGCTCGGCCCCCGACGGCGCGCGCTCGCCGAAGCCGGCCATTTGTTCGGGACTGTATTCGCGGACGGTGCCGACCGTCCACAACACCGCGAGCAGCAGCGCCGCGCCGCCGAACCAGAAGCTGTAGCGTACCGTGTCCGGGACGCCGCCGATCGCATCCTCCGACACGCCGAGCCGCGAAAGAACGAACGGGAAGATCGAACCGACCACCGCGCCCGCGCCGATGAACGCGGTCTGCAGCGCGTAGCCGGCGGTGTGCTGATCCTTGCGCAGCATATCCCCCACGAAGGCGCGGAACGGCTCCATCGACACGTTGATCGAAGCGTCCAGAACCCAGAGGGTGACCGCCGCGAACCACAGAATCCGCGCCTCGGGCATCACGAACAAGGCGAGCGCGGCGAGAACCGCGCCAGCGAAGAAATACGGACGGCGGCGGCCGAAGCGGTTCCAGGTCCGATCGCTGTAATGGCCGATGATTGGCTGGACGAGCAGCCCGGTAAGCGGCGCGGCGACCCAGAGATAAGACAGGTCATCGAGCGAGCCCCCGAGCGTCTGGAAAATGCGGCTCATGTTCGCGTTCTGGAGCGCGAAGCCGATCTGCAGCCCGAAGAAGCCGAAGCTGATGTTCCACAGGCCGGCGAAGCCCTGCACTGGTTTCTCGTTCAAGACTCGACTCCCCATCGGTCGTCGCTTGTCGGCACGACGATCCGCGTGTTCGAGCCTGCCGCCCGATGACCACCGGCACAACCCTGCATACGAATACCGCAGGTACGCGGTGCATGGCGGCGCTTGCGTGCGGGTGGCGAGATCCGGCACATGCCGCGCCATGCGCGATCCCATCCTCCACCTGCACGGCACCGAGCAGCGCCCGTTGGTGGTGATCGACGATTTCTGGCCCGACCCCGACGTGCTGCGCGACGATGCGGCGAGCCTGAAGATGGGCCAAATCGGCCCGCACTATCCCGGCATACGCGCACCCGCACCGGCGCGGCTCGCCGAGACGATGCGGCGGCGTGTCGCGCCGTTGCTGGCGCAGCATTTCGGGCTCGACCCGGCGCCGGCGGTCTCGGAGGCTTATTATTCCCTGGTGACCACCCGGCCGGCCGATCTCGCGCCGATTCAACGGCTGCCGCATTTCGACGGTGTCGAGCCGGGCCGGATCGCCGTGCTGCTGTTCCTTGGTGAGGGGCAGCAGGGCGGCACCGCCTTCTATCGCCAGCGCGCCACCGGCTATGAAAGCGTCGATTCCGCGCGGCTCGGTTCGTTCAAGGCGGCGCTGGAGGAGGGGGTGGGAACGCACGGCATACCCGCGCCTGCGTATATCGCGGGAGACACGCCGCTCTATGAGCAGATCGCGCTACATGCGGGGCGGCGCAATCGGGCACTGATCTATTCGGGGAACATGCTGCACTGCGCGTACCTGCCGGCCGAGGTGACGTTGAGCGCCGACCCGCTGATCGGGCGGCTCACGCTGAACCTGTTCCTGTTCGACGACTGAGCCTGTGCAATTTCGCCCTCTTGATGAGAGGGCGCGCTATCCTCCGCTGCTGGCGCGAACGACGAGCCGGGTCGGCAGCGGCGCGGTGTCGGCCGGTTCGCCGCGTAAGCGCGCGAGCAGCGTGCCGACCAGGGCTTCGCCCGCGTTGCGCGTGTCCTGCGTGACGCTCGACAGCGGCGGGCTGGTGAGCTGCGCGGAGGGCAGGTCGTCGAAGCCGACGATCGCGACGTCTGCCGGCACGGTGCGCCCCTGCATGGACAGCGCGCGCATCGCGCCGATCGCGATGCTGTCGCTCGCCGCGAAGATCGCGTCATAGCCGATACCGCACCGCGCCAGTTCCTCGACCGCCGCCTGGCCGGCCGCTTCGGTGGTGACCGCGTCGATCTGAAGTTCCGGTTCGGCGACGAATCCCGCTGCCGCCAAGGCGTCGCGGTAGCCGTGATAGCGATCGCTGACCTCGGGGTAGCGGGCATCCGTCGTGCCCAGGAACGCGATCCGTCGCCGTCCTCGCCCGATGAGGTGTGCGGTTGCCAGCGCCCCACCGCCGCGATTGTCGGAGCCGACCGTGATTCCCGCCGGGCCGGTACCGATCGCACCCCAGCGTACGACGTGCGTGCCCTGCTCGGCGAGATGGTCGAGCCGCGCGCGGTAGGTCTCGTAATCGCCATAGCCGAGCAGAATGATGCCGTCGGCCTTGTGGCTGTCCTGATAATCGACGTGCCAGTCGCCCGACAATTGCTGGAACGAGATCAGCAGGTCGTAACCCGCGCGGGCGCAGGCGCGGGTGATCGACCCGAGCATCGAGAGGAAGAACGGGTTGATGGTGGCATCGTCATCGGCCGGCTCCTCGAAGAACAGCAGGGCGAGCGTGTTCGACGCCTGACTGCGCAAGGACGAGGCGTTCTTGTCGACGGCATAATGCAGGCTCTTCGCGATCGCCTCGATCCGCTGACGGGTCTGCACATTGACCGACTTCATCCCGCGCAGCGCGCGCGAGACGGTCGGCTGCGACACGCCGGCGAGCTGGGCGATGTCGAACGAGGTCGGGCGTTTCGTCATCGCGGACGGGCGGCGGGGACGGCGCCGCACGGGGGGCAGGCAGTATGCATAATCCTTGAATACGTATGCCCGTTCCTTTTGCAACGATGCTGGCGCGCATATAGCCGCTTCAGCAATTCGACGCGCTTCAATGACGTCGAGGACACAGACTTTACCTGTCGAGGATGCGCGGGGCCGGACCCCGCCGAAGGGGACCATCATGATCAATTCCACGCCGCGCGGCGCTCCCGCGCGTAGCCGTCTTGCGCTCCGCGTCAGCGGGACCGCACTTGTCGCCGCCATGCTCTTGCCCGGCACCGTCCACGCGCAGATCGCGCCCGGCACCGCCAACGCGGACAGCACCGCGCCCGCGCAGATCGAGGCGGCGCCGACCCAGGCCGAGCCGACGCCCCAGCCGGTCGCGCCGATCGCGCCTGCGCCGGAGACCGGCGACGTCGTCGTCACGGGTATCCGCGCCGGCCTCGATTCCTCCGCCAAGATCAAGCGCCAGTCGGTGTTGATCGTCGATTCCATCTCGGCAGAGGACGTGGGCAAACTGCCCGACGTGTCGATCGCGGACTCGCTGGCGCGGCTGCCCGGCGTTACCGCCCAGCGGCTCGAGGGCCGCGACCAGCGTCTTTCGATCCGTGGCCTCGGCCCCGATTTTTCGACCACGCTTCTGAACGGTCGCGAGCAGGTCACCGTCGGCGACAATCGCGGTGTCGAATACGACCAATATCCTTCCGAGTTCTTCAAGACGGTGAACGTCTACAAATCGGCCGATGCGTCGCTGATCGCCGCGGGTATTGCCGGAACGGTCGATCTGCGGATGCTGCGCCCGCTCGATCAGCCCAAGCGCGTCATCGCGGTCAGCGCCCGTGGCCAGATGAACGGGATCGACAAGCTCAATCCCGACGGTTCGCGCTACGGCTATCGCGTGTCGGCCACCTATGTCGACAAGTTCGCGAACGACACGCTCGGCATCGCGATCGGCGGCTCGGCGACCTCGGCACCGTCGCAGGACGAACGCTACAACGCCTGGGGCTATAATGGCGCGGGCACGGCGGCGAGCCCGTTCATCGTCACCGGTGCAAAGCCCTATGTCCAGTCCAACGAGTTGAAGCGCTATGGCGGCGTGGCGACGATCGAATGGCAGCCATCCGACCGGTTTCACTCGACGTTCGACGCGCTCTATTCGCATTTCGAGGAGACGCAGCATCTGCGCGGAATCGAGTTCCCGCTCGACGGCAACGTCAACAACGACCCGACCTCGGCGGGCTATGCCACGGCCGCGCATCGCGGCACGGTCACCGCGTCGGGCGGGTTCGCCGACACGATCCAGTTCACCAACGTCCATGCCATCCAGCGCAACGACTATAATCAGCGCAAGGCCGACAATTACTCGCTCGGCTGGAACAACGACCTGAAGCTGACCGACACGATTCATCTGAACGTCGACGCCAGTTGGAGCCACGCCAAGCGGACCGACTTCCTGCTCGAGACCTATACCGGCACGGGCTATGGCGCGTCGGGGGTCGGCGACACGGTCAACCTGACGCGGCAGGGCAATGGCGCCTATCGCGTCGTCCCGACGCTCGACTATGCCAATACCAACATCTTCAAGCTGACCGATCCGCAGGGTTGGGGCTATAACGGCACGCAGCCGGTGGTTCAGGCGGGCTTCCTCAATCGCCCGAGCTTCAAGGACGATCTCAAGTCGCTCCGCGCGAGCCTGAACGGCGAGTTCGACAACAGCATCGTCAAGAGCTGGGAAGTCGGCGGCAATTACAGCCGGCGTGAAAAGACCAGTGCCTATCAATCCTATTTCCTGTGCCCGAAGGCGACTGGAACGACGTGCCTGGTGAGCAACGCCGCCGCGACCTCGGCCACGATCCCGTCAGAGGCGGTGATCGGCACGGTCCCGCTCGCCTATCTCGGGGTTCCCGCCGCGCTCGCGCTCGACCCGCTGTACCTGTACAACAACAGCTACAACAGCGCTTATGATGGCCGCCCGAGTTCGCTGGTCCGCGACAATGTCGTGATCGAGAATGTCTATACCGGCTATGCCAAGATCAACATCGACGGGGAGGTCGGGGGCAAGGCGCTCAAGGGCTCGATCGGCACACAAGTCGTCCGCAGCGAGCAGCGCTCGGACGGGCAGATCGCCAGCGTCGTCGCAGGCGTCGTGACCAACGCGCCGGCATCGCAGAAGGTCAGCTACACCAACGTGCTGCCGTCGGCGACGATGGCGGTCGAACTGGTGCCGCTGGGCTATGTGAAGATCGGTGCCTCGCAGACCATGGTCCGGCCGCGGCTGGACCAGGAGCGCGTGACGCAGGATGTCGCGATCAACACCTCGAACATCCAGCTTGGCAACACCAATCCGGGCCTCAATCCGGTGTTCAGTTCGACGGGCGGCAACGTCGCGTTGCGGCCCTACAAATCGACCAATATCGACTTGTCGTTCGAGCAATATTTCCGGGGCGGCGGCTATGTCGCGCTGTCGGGCTATTACAAGCATCTCACCGATTTCGTCGATCCGAACAACGCCTATTCCTATGATTTCTCGGCGCTGCTGCCTGCGCTGACGCAAGCGCAGCAGGCGATCGTGACCGGCAACCGCCTCACCAACGGCGTGGTCTCCGCCCCGGCCAATACGGGGCGGGGCAGCGTGATCGGGCTTGAGGGCACCGTATCGGTGCCGTTCAAGATGATCGCCGAGGCGCTCGACGGGTTCGGGGTGTTCGTATCGGGGAACTATACCGACTCCGCGATCAAGTTCGCGAGCAACCCCACGCAGGCGATCACCTTGCCCGGCCTGTCGAAGTGGACCGGCAGCGGCACGGTATATTTCGAGAAGCACGGGTTCCAGGCGCGCGTGAACTATCGCTACCGCTCGTCCTTCCTGGCGGAAGTCGCGGGCCTGTCGGCGACACCGACGTATCGCACGGCGCGGGCCGAAGCGATCCTCGATGCGCAGATCGGCTATGAATTCCAGAGCGGCTTCCTCAAGAACTTCGCGATCCTGGCGCAGGCGAAGAACCTGACCGATCGTCCGTTCGTGACCTACCAGAATGACGACCCACGTCAGGTGATCGATTACCAGCGCTATGGTCGTGATTATTACTTGGGCATCACGTACAAGTTCTGAACCGATCGGAACGGCGGACAATGTGTTTTCGTTGTCCGCCGTTGCGCTGCCTGACGTAGTTGAAGCGGGGACGCGGACATGACTGATCCTATCCGAATCGTCGTCGCCGGCGGCGGCACCGCCGGGTGGATGGCCGCGGCGACCTTCGCGCGGTTCCTGGAGGTGGGGTTCGAAATCGATCTGGTCGAATCCGAGGAGATCGGCGCGGTCGGCGTCGGCGAGGCGACGATCCCGCAGATCCGGCTGTTCAACGATGCGCTCGGGCTCGACGAGGATGCATTCCTGCGCGCAACGCAAGGGACGTACAAGCTCGGGATCGAGTTCGTCGACTGGCTTCGGCCGGGGCACCGCTACATGCATGCGTTCGGCGATGTCGGTCGCGATGTCGGCTTGTTGCCGTTCCACCAATATTGGTTGCGCGCGCGCGGGCTGGGCGCGGCGGGCGAGCTTACCGCTTATTCGCTCAACAACCAGGCGGCGCTGGCCGAGCGGATGCAGCGCGGGCCGGCGAAGACAGCGCGGCTGCTGCCGGACATGCCCTCCGCCTTTCATTTCGACGCCGCGCTCTATGCCCGCCATCTGCGGCGCTACAGCGAGGCGCGGGGGGTGAACCGCGTCGAGGGCAAGATCGTCCGCGTCGAGCAGGATACGACGGGCGACGTGTCGCGGCTGGTGCTCGAGGACGGCACCGCGCTCGGCGCCGACCTCTACATCGACTGCACCGGCTTTCACGGGTTGCTGATCGAGCAGACGCTCAAGACCGGCTATGATGACTGGTCTCACTGGCTGCCATGCGACCGCGCGATCGCGGTGCCCTCGGCGCGGGGCGGGGCGCTGACGCCTTACACGCGCGCCACCGCCAAGGCCGCAGGCTGGCAGTGGCGGATCCCGTTGCAGCACCGCACCGGCAACGGCATCGTCTATTCCTCCGCGCATCTGAGCGAGGACGAGGCGACCGCGACCCTCCTCGCCGGGCTCGATGAGGAGGCGATCGCCGAACCGCGGCCGATCCCGTTCCGTACCGGCAAGCGCCGGAAGATGTGGAACCGCAACGTCGTCGCGATCGGGCTGGCCGCCGGCTTCATGGAACCGCTCGAATCCACGAGCATCCATCTGATCCAGTCGGCGATCTCGCGGTTGATGAAATTCCTTCCGGCCCGCTCGATCGCCGAGGCCGACCGCGCCGAATTCAATCGGCAGAGCGATTTCGAGTATGAGCGGGTCCGCGACCTCATCATCCTGCATTATCACGCCAATGATCGTAGCGAGCCGTTCTGGCGGGTGTGCCGCGAGATGGAGTTGCCCGAAACGCTCGCCGCCAAGATCGCGCTGTGGCGCGGCAATGGCCATATCACGCGTGAGCATGAGGAACTGTTCACCGAGGTCGGCTGGTTGCAGGTCCTGGTGGGGCAGGGCGTGATGCCGGCGGGACATCATCCGCTCGCCGACGCGGTTTCGGCTGCGGACCTCGCCGAGTTCATGGACACGATAGACAAGCTCAACGCGCGCGAGGTGGCGCAGATGCCGAGCCACGCCGACTTCATCGCGGGCCATTGCGCCGCGCCGCTACCGGTGGCGGCATGAGCGTCGTCGCCGCGCTGCTGATGGCGCTGGCCGGACCGGCCGCCGTACCGATCGACGTGGTCCGCGCGCGCCCGCCCGAGGATGACGTGATCTATTTCGTGCTGCCCGACCGCTTCGAGAACGGCGACCCGTCGAACGATCGCGGCGGCCTTACTGGCGACCGGCTGGTCACCGGCTACGACCCGAGCGACGCGGGCTTCTATCATGGCGGCGATCTCAGAGGGCTGACCGAGCGGCTTGACTATATCGAGGCGCTTGGCGCGACCGCGATCTGGATCGGGCCGGTCTTGAAGAACAAGCCCGTGCAGGGGCCGCCGGGTCACGAGAGCGCGGGCTATCACGGCTATTGGATCACCGACTTCACCACGGTCGATCCGCATTTCGGGACCGAGGCCGAGTTCAAGGCGCTGGTCGATGCGGCACATGCGCGCGGGATGAAGGTCTATATGGACATCATCGCCAACCATACGGCGGACGTGATCCAGTATCGCGAATGCGTCGGCAGGCCGTGCGCCTATCGCAGCAAGGCGGATTACCCCTATTCGCGCAAGGGCGGCGTGAGCGGAAAGGCGATAAACCCCCAGTTTCAGGGGGACGCGGTGGAGACGCCCGAGAATTTCGCGGCGCTCACCGATCCGAGCTATGCCTACACGCCGTTCGTCGCCGCCGCCGAGGCCACGGTGAAGGTGCCCGCCTGGCTCAATGACCCGCGCTATTACCACAATCGTGGTGACTCGACCTTTGCCGGGGAATCCGCGCGGTTCGGGGATTTCGCCGGTCTCGATGATCTGATGACCGAAGACCCGCGCGTGATCGACGGGTTCATCGCGATCTACGGGAACTGGATCGACCGGTTCGGCATCGACGGCTTTCGGATCGACACGGCGCGGCACGTGAATCCGGAGTTCTGGCAGCGTTTCGTGCCCGCGATGCAGGCCCGGGCCGCCGCGCGCGGCATCCCGCACTTCCACATCTTCGGCGAAGTCTATTCCGAGGCGGTCGATCCCGGCTACACCGCCCAATATACCCGGCGCGACACGCTGCCGGCGGTGCTCGACTTTTCCTTCCAGGCGGCGGCGCGCGCACTGCTGTCGGGGAAGGCGGGAACCGATGTGTTCGCCAAGTGGGTGGATGGCGATGTGCTTTACGAGGGCGGCGAGGCGGGGGCGCGGCAGTTGCCGACTTTCCTCGGCAATCACGACATGGGGCGGATCGGCTATATGCTCGACCAGGCATGGCCACACGCAAGCGAGGCGGAGCGCCTTCAGCGCCTCACGCTCGCGCACGTCCTGCTGCTCGCCGCGCGCGGTGTGCCGACGATCTACTCGGGCGACGAACAGGGCTTCACCGGCCATGGCGGGGACCGGGACTCGCGCGAGGATCTGTTCGCGAGCCAGGTCGCGCGCTACAACAGCAATCGGCTGATCGGCACGAACACCACCACGGCCACGGCGCATTTCGGACAGGACAATCCGATCTTCGCCACGATCGCCAAGCTGTCGCGCCTGCGCCGCGACCATGCGCAGCTTCGCCGTGGCCGGACGGTGGTGCGCTTCACGACGGACAAGCCGGGCCTGCTCGCCTTCACGCGCGGTGATGACGACGGACAGGAGATCCTCGTCGCGGTCAACACCAGCACCGCGCCGATCGCGCAGAATGTCGCGGTCGGCACCCGGTCCGTGCGGTTCGCCACGCTCGCCGGCGCCTGTCCGGGCGCCGCCGCCGCGCCCGGCTCGGCGCGTATCATCCTGCCGCCCCTTGGCTATGCCATCTGCGCGGCCGTCCCCAGCGAATGAATCCGATGACCCTTGCCCGTGCACAGACCGCGACTCCCTGGTGGAAGGGTGCCGTGATCTACCAGATCTACCCGCGCAGTTTCGCCGATTCGAACGGTGACGGCATCGGTGATCTCGCGGGTATCACCGCGCATCTCGACCACGTCGCGTCACTTGGCGTCGATGCGGTGTGGCTGTCCCCCTTCTTCACGTCGCCGATGAAGGATTTCGGTTATGACGTGGCGGATTATCGCGATGTCGACCCGATCTTCGGGACGCTCGCCGATTTCGATGCGTTGATCGCCCGCGCGCACGCGCTCGACCTTCGGATCATCATCGACCAGGTCTATTCACACACCTCGGACCAGCACGCATGGTTTCAGCAGAGCCGCGCCGGGCGTTCGGGCGACAAGGCCGACTGGTATGTCTGGGCGGATGCGAAGCCCGACGGCACCCCGCCTTCCAACTGGCAATCGGTGTTCGGCGGCCCGGCGTGGACCTGGGATGCGCGCCGCCAGCAATATTATCTGCACAATTTCCTCAAGGACCAGCCGCAGCTCAACGGGCACAATCCGGCGGTGCAGGAGGCGTTGCTTGCGACCGCGCGCTTCTGGCTCGATCGCGGGGTCGACGGCTTCCGCCTGGATGCGCTCAATTTCGCGATGCATGATCCCGCGCTGACCGATAACCCGCCCGCGCCCGACACCAATCGCGCCCGCACGCGGCCGTTCGATTTTCAGCTCAAGCTCTATAACCAAGGTCATCCCGACATTCTCGGGCTGCTCGCTCGTATCCGCACCTTGCTCGACGAATATGGCGCGCGGTTCACGGTGGCGGAGGTCGGCGGCGACGACAGCGATCGCGAGATGAAAGCGTTCACCGCGGGAGATACGCGCCTGAACAGCGCCTATGGCTTCGACTTTCTCTATGCCGACCGGCTGACCCCGGACCTGATCGCCGATGCGGTGGGCAATTGGCCCGACGCGCCGGGCGTCGGCTGGCCGAGCTGGGCCTTCGAGAATCACGACGCGCCGCGCGCGCTGTCCCGCTGGACCGTGCCCGAGCACGCCTCCGCGTTCGCGCGCATGAAGATGCTGTTGCTGGTCGCGCTGCGCGGCAATATTTTCCTGTATCAAGGGGAAGAACTCGGCCTCACCCAAGTCGATATCCCATTCGCCGAGTTGCTCGATCCCGAGGCGATCGCCAACTGGCCGATGACGCTGTCACGCGATGGGGCGCGTACGCCGATGCCTTGGATCGGGACGGCGCCCGACATGGGTTTCGGCAGCGGCGCGGCAAAGCCGTGGCTGCCGTTCGGCGACGATCATCGCGCCCTGGCGGTCGATGTGCAGCAGGCGGACGCGGGCTCGTTGCTGCACTGGACGCGGACGGTGATCGCCGCGCGCAACGCGCATCCGGCGCTTCGCCGGGGCAGCATCCGCGTCGTCCACAGCGATGATGCGGTGATCGCGTTCGAGCGGGAGGAGGGCGGCGAGCGCCTGCTGTGCGTGTTCAATCTGGGAGCAACGCCGCGCGACTGGCCGGGGCCGACCGCCACGGGCGAAACGATTCTCGCGGCGAACGACGCTGACATGGCGCGCCTGCCCGCGTTTTCGGGATTGGTGGTGCGGCGATGACCGCGATCGTCAGCCGAGCCGCGAACGTGACCTCTACCGCGCACGAGCGCCATCCGTTGCACAAGGATTTGCCATGAAACGTCTCGCCTTGCTTCTCGCCGTCTCGACGTGTCTGGGCGGCATTCCGGCGGCATATGCGCAGCAGAGCACCGCTCCTGTGCTTACGCCCCATAGCGACGGCGTCGAAATCCGCACCGCTACCACCGCGACGCGGCTGACGGCGCTTACCGACGGGCTGATCCGTGTGCGCATCGCCAAGGACGGGAAATATCCCGAGGATGCGAGCTGGGCGGTGCCAGCGGCGGTGCGCAGGCAGGCGGTGAAGGTCACCGCCACCCCCGACGGTTTCACCACCGCCAGCGTTCGCGTCCGCGTTGGTACGACCGGCGGCGTGTCGTTCGAAACGCTCGACGGCAAGGTGATCTCGGCCGATGCGGCCCCGGCGAAGCTCGACGGCACGGCGTTCACCATCGCCAAGACACTGCCGGTCTCCGAACACTTCTTCGGGCTGGGCGACAAGACCCAGGGGCTGGACCGGCGCGGGCACGCCTTCGTCGACTGGAACACCGACGCGTTCGGCTTCACCAGTGCCGACGACCCGATCTACAAGTCCATCCCGTTCTTCATCGCGACCGGCGGGGCGGGGGGCAGCTACGGCGTCCTGCTCGACAACACGTACCGCACCTGGTTCGACTTCGGCCACCGCGACGCCGACACGCTTCAGTTCGGCGGACCTGACGGCCCGATCAATTATTATTTCATCGCCGGCCCTTCGGTGGCCGAAGTCACCCGCCGCTACGCCGACCTGACCGGCCGGCCGCCGCTCGCGCCGAAATGGGCGTTCGGCTACCAACAGTCGCGCTATAGCTACATGTCGGCGGATGAGGTGCGCGGTATCGCCGCCCGGCTGCGCGCCGACCGCATCCCGACCGACGTGATCTGGCTCGATATCGACTATCAGGATCGCAACCGGCCGTTCACGAGCAACCCCAAGACCTTCCCCGACCTGCCCGGACTCGTCCGGGAGATGGGCAAGACCGGGATCAAGCTGGTCGCGATCACCGACCTGCACATCGCCAAGGTCGATGAAGGCTATGCGCCTTATCAGAGCGGGCTGGCGCAGGATGCGTTCGTCAAGAACCCGGACGGCAGCACCTATGTCGCGCCGGTGTGGCCGGGGCCATCGGTGTTTCCCGAGTTCACGCAGAAGGCGGGGCGTGACTATTGGGGTGGGTTGTTCAACGGCTTCGTCGACAGCGGCATCGCCGGCTTCTGGAACGACATGAACGAGCCGGCGATCTTCGCCACGCCGACCAAGACCATGCCGCTCGACACCCGTCACCGTATCGCCAGCGACGATTTCGCGCCGCGCGTGACCGACCACCGCGAGATCCACAACGTGTATGGCATGGAGAATACCCGCGCCACGTATGACGGGCTGCTCAAGCTGCGCCCCGACGAGCGCCCATTCGTCATGACCCGTGCCAGCTATGCCGGCGGCCAGCGCTATGCGGTCACCTGGACCGGCGACAACAGCGCGACCTGGGATCATCTGAAGCTGTCGATCCACCAGATTCTCAACCTCGGTCTGTCGGGCTTCGCGTACAGCGCCGCCGACGTCAGCGGTTTCGCGGGCGGCCCCAGCGCCGACCTGCTCACCCGCTGGTTCGAAATCGGTGCCTTCACCCCCGTGTTCCGCGACCATAGCGCCACCGGCACGCCACGGGTCGAGCCGTGGGTCGATGGCCCCGATCATCTCGCGATCCGCCGCCGCTTCGTCGAGGAACGCTACCGGCTGATGCCGTATCTCTACGCGCTCGCCGATCAGAACAGCCGTCTGGGCGACCCGATCATGCGGCCGGTCTTCTATGATTACCCGTCGGCGCTCAACGCTTCGTGCAACCAGTCCATGGTGTTCACGCTCGGCAAGGCGCTGCTGATCGCGCCGCCGCCGAACCCGGAATCGCCGCAGACCTATGATGTCTGCCTGCCCGCGGGCGGCTGGTTCGACTATTGGAGCGGCCAGCGGGTCGGCACCGCTGAGCTGGACTCCGAAGGGCCGATCCAGTCGGCGACGCAGGCGGTTCCGACCGCGCACACGCGCGGCGACAAGGTGATCGAGACGCCGCGGCTCGAACGGCTCCCTGTCTTCGTCCGCGCGGGCACGATTCTGCCACGCCAGCCGCTGGTACAGAGCACGGCGGAAACCCCGAGCGGACCGCTGCGGCTGGATGTCTATCCGGGCGATGACTGCGCAGGGACGCTCTATGAGGATGACGGCCACAGCCTCGGCTATGCGCGGCGCGCCTCCCTGCGTCAGACGGTGCGCTGTGCCGCGAACCCGCACGGCCTCTCGATCGACTTCGATCCACGCGCGGGACATTTCACGCCGTGGTGGTCGAAAATCACCGTTACGGTCCACGGATGGTCCGGGGGCGCCGATGTCGAGCATGATGGTAGGCCGACCGACGCGATTGTGGACAGCGCCGCCAAGACCGTTTCCTTCACGATTCCCGCGCCGAAACACGCCAGCCGGATCGCGCTGTCGGCGCGTTAGTGGCGGCGACGGGTGTCTTGGCAGTCGGCGGATCGGGGCGGGTGATAGCCAGCCGCCCCGACCGCATCTCCTCAGAACTGGTAGGAGGTTTTCAGCGTGAAGGTCCGGCCCGAATCCACGATGGCGCCGATCGTGCTGCTGGAACGTCCGATCGTGGCATAATAGCTGCGCTCGTTGGAGAGGTTCGAGATTGCGCCTTCGAGCTTGGCGGGGCCGAAGGCGTAGGCCACATGCAGATCGAGCTGCGAGCGGGCGTGGACCCAGCCATCGAGATCGCTGGAACCGCCGATCACCGCATATTGATACACATAATCGCTCGTGTAGCGGTACGAGAGATCGGCGCGCAGACCGCCGACGAGATATGAAACCTGCGCGTTGGCGGTGAGATCGGGCTGGTAGAGCAGCCGCTCGTTCGGGGAGAGGCCGCCCTTGGGATCGACGCGCGACCCCTCGAACGTGGCGTTGCCCGACAGGACGAGGCTTCCGGGAAGGGCGGGCGCCGCCTCGATCGTGACGCTACCTGCCAGTTCCACGCCATAGACGTTACCGCTGCCGCCGTTCACCGGTTTGGAGATCGTCGTCGCACCGGTCTCGGTCGAGACGTTGGCGTAGTTGTTGACCTGCGAGTAGAAGAAGTTGTCGAGCGCCTTGTAGAAAGCGCTCACCGACAGCGCCGTCGTGTTGTTCGCGAATTCGACCGAGGCATCGAAGTTGGTCGACTCCATCGCCTTCAGGTCCGGGTTGCCCTGCGTGATGCTGGTGGTGCCGCCCGCTTCGGCGCCGCCGCCCGACTTGGAGATCCGCTGGCCGCCGGCCAATTGGAAGAACGAGGGCGGCATATAGGTGCGCGATACCGACATGCGCAGCGCGAGCCGCTCGCTCGGCCGTAGATTGACCTGCAGGCTCGGCAAGAGCTTGTCGTACGTGGTCTTGCTCGACGCGAAAGTGCCGATGATCTCATTGCCGGCGCCGTCCGTCGGGAGCGTCCAGTAGACGTTGGTGATGTCGGTATGCTCGTAGCGCGCGCCGACGAGTACCTGACCGATCCCGACGCCGAACGTGGCCATGGCATAGCCGGACGTGACCCGCTCATGCCCGCTTTGCGTGTTGCAATTGTGATTGTTGATATTGCCGGCGACCGAGCCGGGATCGCTGCAACTGTCGTCCGCGTCGGCGAGCGTTCCGTAGTTCTGCGCGATATCGGCGTTGAACAGCCTGTCGAGCGCGCTTCGGTTAATGAGCGGTGCCGAGAAATTGTAGAGACCGGGCACCACCTGCGACACGCTGCCATCGAAGATATTGAGCGTCGACCAGCTTACCTCGTGCCCGGCGGCATCGAAGACGCGATTGGACGAATAATCGTTGTAGGTGTGCTTGCGATAGGCGTCGCGATATTTGGCGCCGAAGCTGATCGTCTTGAACACGCCGGCATCCACGTCGATATCGCCGTCGAGCTTCAGGCCCCATTTGGTCTGATGGCTGAATTCGGCGGAGAGTTCGCCGGCACGGCGGGCGTTGTAGTTGGCGATCCCGTCGAAGAACGCATATTGCGCGGCGGAGCCGATCAGGATCGGCTGGCCGTCGCGGTAGGTGAACATCGTCGTGCCGCTATAGGGCAGGGAGCTGCCGCTATTGGGCTTGCGGGCCGAGATTTCCTGATGGTCCGGTGCGTTATATTCGCCCGCGCTGAAGAAGGCGTTGGGGCGCAGCGTGAGCTTGCCGAATTTGAGGTCGCCGCCCAGTTGCGCGGTGGCGAGCAGCGCCTGCTCGGGCGAGGTGCTGAAATAATAGCGCGGGCGAAGCTGGGTGATGTTCGTCGCATAGGTGCCGGTCGTGCCGATTTGCGTGCGGCTGGTGCTGTCGGCGTAGATCTGCTCGTAATAGGAATCCTGCGCGATATCATTCCGCGCATAGGTGCCGCGGATGTACCAATGCTGGCTCTCGTCCGGCGCCCAATCGAGCGAGGCGCTGCCGCCGTAGCGCGTGATGAGACCGTTGGTGAAACCCGCGTTCACGCCCAGCGACGTGAGGTTGTCCGCGCGCGAGCCTGGGGCGGCGCTGGTGCCGTCGACGTTTTGCAGCGCATAGGTCCACTGTCCGTTGGTGGCAGCGGGATACACGCCATCGACGATGCTGTTGGTGAAGTTGGTGCGGTCATAATAGCCCGACACATAGAAGCCGAACTGTTTGGACGCACCGAAGGTCTTGGCGAATTCGGCAGTCGCGGTCTCGCCGTCGGCATCCTGCTTGTAATCGCGCGCGCGCGACGCGAGGCGCCCGGTCACCGACACGTTGAACACCGTCGGCCGGTCGAAATCGGCGGCTGTGGGGGTGCGGAAATCGATCGAGCCGCCGATCGCGGTGCCGTCGAGCCCGGGCAGGAAGGTCTTGTTGACGACGATGCGGTGCATACCGCTGGGCGGCAGCAGGTTGAGCGGCACCTGACGGCTGAACGGCATCCCCTGCGCGCCTTCGACACCGTTGATGAGGTTGATGTTATATTCTGCGTCCATCCCGCGCAGCGCGACGTAATTGCCCTGGCCGCGACCGGCGATGTCCGTCGCGACGCTGTTGGTATTGCCCTGTCCGCCGTTGAACACGCTGACGCCGGGCAGGCGCGCGAGCGATTCGGCGAGGTTGACGTCGGGGGCTTGCTCGATCTTCGCGGCGCTCAGTTCGGCGACAGCGTTGGGCGAGGCCAATTGCTCTTGTTCGAGGCTGCCCTTCTGGCGGCTCCCCTTCACAATGATCGTCTCGCGGCCGGGTGCGTCAGCATCGGCGGCGGTGGACTCCTGCGCCTGCGCATGCGCGAGCGCTGGAATGGCGAAAGCCGAGGAAAGCAGCAGCAATCGCGCGGTCGTGCGGAATTTCATGATATGTGGGCCCCCCGTCGCGCGTGCCTTCACCAAAGCGGCGTGGCGGGCTGCGACGGAGGTGCCGCTATCAGCGCTCTGTGGCGGGACGGTTCCAGCTCATGGCTATTTTTGTGACAGTCTTCTGGACGTTTCGTTTTAACGTCAACGCGCCAGCCGGACGACGAAATTGAGCTTCAGCGGATCGTCCGCTCCGGCATAGTAATCCGTGCTGATGATCTGCGCGCCGGAGCGCGACGCCGCCTCCAGCCGCGACCGATCATGCGCGCGCGCCTCGACGGTTTCGGCATCGGCACGGGTTCGCACGATGAACCCCGCCGCGACCGCACGGCGGATCGCGGTCTCATCCCGCCTCGGATCCTGGATGTTCAGGAAGGCCGCTTCAGGTGCGTCCTCCGGGTAAAAGCCGAACATCACGCGACCGCGTAGCGATGCATGCCCATGGCGATACCGATCCAGCACGGTGCCGCCCGCATCGAGCACCAGCAGCACCTTGCCCGCCGTGGCACGCACGCTCGGCCAGCCGTCATGCGTCACCGCGTCGCGCAAGCTCGCGTGGCGGCCGCGAACCTGATCGGGCGTGACGAGGCCCTGCGGCCCGAACGCGGCGAGCGCGGCGGCATCGACGGCGGCAAGCGCGGTTTCGTCGAACGCGGGGAGGTCTGGCATGATGGGATTATCGGTATGCCCTTCACTCGGATTGATCGTGATGACGATCGGATGGTGCCCGGGATGCGCGCGGGACCATCGTGCGACTTGCGTCAGGCATTCGGCGATCGTCAGGCAAAGCGTGCGCCGGTCGACGAAGGGTACGTGGAGTATTTTGGGGCCGGGGCGGAGCATCGCGGCATAGCGATCGGGCTGGCCGACATAGGGTGCGGCGTAGAGCCCGCCATGCGGATCGGCGAGCGGATCGAATTCGAGTTGGCGCAGGCCGAGATCGAGCTGGCGCGCGATCGGCGGATGGCCATATTCCACGCCGGCCGATTGCTCGCGCAGCACGGCTCGCTGTTCGGCGAGCGAGGCGGCGGTAAAGGCGGGTCGGTAGGAGTTGTGCGATCCGAGCACCCGCATTCCATTGAGCGGCGCCTCGCTCAGCCGATCGGCATCGGGGTTGGCGGCGCCGGACGGCGGCGACGCGTCCTGCCCCGACGCGATGCCGCCGATGCCGGCCAGGGCGGCACAGGCGAGCAATGCCTTGCGCACGTCGATCATCCATCGTCTCCGAAACATCATGCCTGGGCGGGATCGCTGATCGCGGCCCACGGTCCGGCGACGCACCCGGCCAGCCGACGCCGCCATCCGCCCGGCGCGGTGAGGATGAGGTCGTACCAGCCGTGCGTCGGCGCGAGCGGCCAGGCGTGCGTGCCCGGCGCTTCGGGCGTCCAGCCGGTGTGCTCGGTATGATAAGCGCCCGGCGCGACCTGCACGCCGCCGGCTTGCTTCGCCTCGATCCGCAGCGCTTTGCCCGACGCGCCAGCGTCGACGATGCGCCACGTCACCACGGGTTCGGCGCGGCCGCTGCCCACGAACAGCCGGTGGAAGCCCGCCGGCCCGAGTACGAACAGATCGTAGCCCCGCTCACCATCCAGCGGCCAGTCGGCGTGCAGCATCTTGCCCGGTTCGACCGTGTAGCGGCGCGGGATCGCGTCCAGCCGTAACCGGTCATAGACGTGGAACACCACGCCTAGACCGCCCTCCGCCGTGAAAGTCAGGCGAAAGGCGCCGCCCTCGACCGCACCATGCACTTCGGGCCGGTAGCGCGTCGCAACCGCCGGGCGGATGCCGGCCGCCTGCCGGGGCGGCGGCTGATCCTCGGGCGCGCCCGGGCGCGGCTGATGCGCGATCGCCTGCGCCGCCGCCCGCCGCGCCGGCGCTTCGGCCATCGTGTCGATCAGCGAGCGTGTCAGCGCCGCGGGCCTGGCACCCTGCGCGAAATCGAACGCGGGCACGAGATCGCTGCACACCGCCCGCCGCCATGCGGAGATGTTGGGTTCATCGACGCCGAACCGTGCCGTCATAAAGCGTAGCACCGAGGTATGGTCGGCCACTTCCGAGAACACCCGCCCGCCGCGCGTCCACGGCGACAGCACGTACATCGGCACGCGCGGCCCCAGGCCATATGGTCGGCCGCGCAGCGCCGGTCGGTCGCTCTCGGCGCCGGGCGCGGGCAGGCGGTGGTATTCGCCGTCGGTGCTGACGGTGCTGGCGCCCGCGAAGCCGCCGGCGTCGGGCGAGGGCGGTGCCGGGGGCGGCACGTGATCGAAAAAGCCGTCATTCTCGTCGAAGTTGATGAACAGGGCGGTTCGCGCCCACACCTTGGGGTTGGCGGTCAAGGCCGCGATCACCTGTGCGGTATAGGCGGCGCCCTGCGCGGGGCTGGAGGGGCCGGGATGTTCCGATCCTTCCGCCGTCCCGACGATCCAACTGATGCTGGGCAGACGGTCGGCCAGGCAATCGGCGCGGAGCGCATCGAGCGCGCGTGTTGCCAGCCCCTTGTCGCGCAACACGCCGCGCGATCCCGGATCGCCCCGGTAGGCGGCGCGAAACTGGAGGAAATTGGCGAGCGGATTGTCGGTGAAATTGTCCGCCATGTCCTGATAGACCGCCCAGCTCACCCCGGCCGCCTCGAGCCGCTCGGGGTAAGTGGTCCAGAAGAAGCGCGGGCTGCTGGCCGCATCGGGCTTGGCGAGATCGTCGTCGGGGTTCTCGATGGTCGGGCCGCCGCCACGGCCGAATGGATCGTTGGTGCCGGTCCATTGAAACAGCCGGTTGCAATTGGTGCCGGTCTGCATCGAGCAGTGATAGGCGTCGCAAAGGGTGAAGGCGTCGGCCATCGCGAATTGGAAGGGCAGATCCTCGGCGCCGTAATGCGCCATCGCGCGCTGGGTCTTGGCCTCGGGCCAGTGGCCCATGCGACCGTGATCCCACGCGGCCTGTGCATCGGGCCAGTTGTGCGGCGTGCCGGCGACGCGCATCAGCTCGAAATGCTCGCGGGTCGCCATGCGGAACGGGCGCAGGACGCGCGGTGGCTTGGCGGTACCGTCATATTGATCCCAGACGGTGCGCGAAGGGCCGCCCGCCACACCGGCGACGGGAATGGGAAAGCGGTCGCCGAAGCCGCGCACGCCCGGCATCGTTCCGAAATAATGGTCGAAGCTGCGATTCTCCTGCATCAGCACGACGATATGGTCGATGTCGCCAAGGCCGCCACCGCGCCGGTCGGGGCCGATCGCGGCGGCGCGTGCGAGCGCCGGCGAAATCGCGGCGAGGGCCGCGCCTCGCATCGAGTGGCGGAGCAGCGAGCGACGGTCGATCATGGCGAAGACCTCACAAGAGTGGACAGGGCGGCCGCGCGCGACACGGCGACGCGCGCAGGACGGTCACGGCCTCACTTCAGGCCGAGCGCATCGCGGATCGTGTAGAACATATCGGTCTGGTCGGTGAGGCCGGCGAAATTGGCCGCGCGCGGGCCGTAGGCGGCGACGCGCAACTGCGTGCCGGTATGCCCCTGCGAGCCGACTTCCGAGGTGCCGTAATTCACCGTGAGGACGCTGCCGTCCTTGGTCAACAACGCCTCGGTCAGCCCCGGCGCCTGGCTGCCGTTGCCGATGATCTGGCTGGTATGCGCATGATCGGCGGTGACGATCACCAGCGTGTGTCCGTCTGCCTTGGCGAAGGCCAGCGCGACCTGTACCGCCTCATCGAGATCGACTGTCTCGCCGATCTGGCCGCACGGATTGGCGGCGTGATCCTCCTTGTCGATCGACGCGCCTTCCACCTGGAGCAGAAAGCCCTTGGGATTCTTGCGCAGCAGCGCGATCGCCTTGGTCGTCATCGCCGCGAGCGTCGGCACGCTGGCGGTACGCTCGGCATTGACTTCGCAGCGGACGGGCGGCTGGTCGATATTGCCGTGATGGCTGGCGCGCGGCCCCTTCCAGCGCACCGGCATGTTGCCTGGCGCGAACACGCCGAGCAGCGGGCGCCTGGCGTCGGCGCTGGTGACCGCGTTGAGCCCCGCCGCATCCTGCACCACTGCGAAGCCACGCGCGCGCGCCTGATCGAGCAGCGTCTTGCCCTGCCACGCTCCGGCCCGCGCGGTTTCCGCGAATGCGGCGCCGCCGCCGCCGAGCGCGACGTCGGGGCGGGTGTTGAGCAGTTGCTCGGCGATCGAGCCGGCGCCGCCTTTTTCAAGTGCGTTGGTGGGGCAGAGCTTGCTCGTCACGACCGGGCCGAAGCAGGCGCGCATGGTGACGTGCGCGATCTGCGCGGCGGGGGTCGCATCCTCGATCTCGGCGGTGGTCACGTCGCCCGTCGCGAAGCCCGCGGCCTTGGCAAGCTCGATCAGCGAGGGGTGCGGCGCTTCGCGGATATCGACGCCGATCGCGCCGTTGTAGCTCTTCACCCCCGTGCTCCACGCGGTCGCCGAGGCGGCGGAATCCGTGACGTAATCCGGCTTGCCGGTCGCTTTCTCCAGGGAATAATGCGTGTATTGGCCGGTCACGGGCAGTGCGTCGATACCTTTGAAATAGCCGCCCGCGCCTTCGGCATAATCGCGGGCGAGGGTGATTTCGGAATCGCCCATGCCATCGCCGATCAGCAGGATCACGTTGCGCACCGCGCCATCGCGGATCAGCGCGCGGTAGGTTGCGGTCATGTCGCCCTTGATGCGCCGCGCGCCGCCGGGTTGGCTGAGGTCTCCCTGGGCGGCGCGCGCGAGATCGACAGGGGCCGACTGCCCGACGGCGGCGGTCGCGGTGGCGAGGGCGAGAACGGCGGCGAACGGCGAGCGCAGGGGAAAGGTCATCGGCGGTCCTTGATCGGCGGGATTCGCCGCCTGAAGGCGACGGTCAGGATGCGGCTAGCGGGCTATTCTTGCAGGAATGATACAATGGGCGTCGACATGCCCGGCGCCGCCCGATGGTCTGCGACCTGAATGACGTTGTCGAAATGCTCGCGAGGGTCATTCCCGGTGCGCTGATGAGCGTGCGTCGCCTCGATGTGAGGTTTTTGTCGGTTTGTCACAAAAAATCCAACAACCGCGATTAGCGGCGCTCCCGGGACGCGGTTGAACCGGGTCCGCCGCTTTCGTTTCACCAAGGGGGTTTCCATGTTTCGCTCCACGCGACGTTCGTCGCGCGCCGCCTTGCGCGCGCTGTTGATGCTCGGCTCGACGGTTTCCGCCGTCGCCATCTCCACGCCGGCCGCGCAGGCACAGGATTATACCAACATCGTCGCCTCCGGCCGTGTGACCGGGCAGGACGGCGCGCCGATCGCCGGTGCCGAGGTGAAGATCACCTCGTCGGACCGGGGCGTCAGCCGCAGCGCGACGACCGATGGTGCGGGCGCCTACACGATTCCGCAATTGTCGCCGGGCAATTACGACGTCACCATCACCGCCGACGGCTTCACGGCCTACACCGAGCGCAACGTCCCGCTGACCCGCGAGACGGGCGGTGCGAACAGCTATCGGCTGGTCACGGCCTCGCAGAATGGCGATATCGTTGTTACCGGTTCGCGTCAGCGCGTCGCCGACTTCCAGGACACGACCGTCGGCAGCACGATCAACCTCGGCTCGCTGACGCAGCGCGTTCCGATCGGCCGCAGCTTGCGCGATGTGATGCTGCTGACGCCCGGCACGGTGCAGGGTTCGTCGCCGTCCAACGGCGGCTTCGCCAACCAGGTCTCGATCGCCGGTGCGGCGTTCACCGAAAACGCCTTCTACATCAACGGGCTGAACGTGACCGATTTCGTGTCGGGCGGCCAGCCGACCGAAGTACCGTTCGACTTCTACCAGACCGTCGAGGTGAAGACCGGGGGTGCGCCCGCCGAGTTCGGCCGCGCGACCGGCGGCTATGTCGTCGCCACGACCAAATCGGGTTCCAACGAATATCATGCCAGCGTCACCGGCATCACCGAACCCGACGCGCTGCGCGACAGCTCACGCTCGACCCGTACCACCGATTACGCGCATGCCCGCGCCAGCCGGCAGGAATTGATCCTGCAGGCGAGCGGGCCGATCATCAAGGATCATCTGTTCGTCTATGGTCTCTACAATTTCCGTGACATCCGCTCGTTCACGCCGTCAAAGAACCAGAACAACTCGACCGGCGTAACCAACCGCAGCCCGTTCTGGGGCGGTAAGGTCGATGGCTACATCACCGGCGACCATCACTTCGAATTCACCTATTTCGACACCACCAACGACACGCTGAACCGCAGCTATGCGTGGGATCGCACCACGTACACGCGCGGCGTGCAGACCGGCGGCACCAACGCACGCGCGGGCGGCGTCAACTATGTCGGCCGTTATACGGGGACGTTCACGCCGTGGCTGACGCTGTCCGGCGCGTACGGCGTCAACAAGCTGCGCTCGGGCAACCTGCCGCTCGACACCACCAATTCGCAGGTGGTCGATTACCGTAGCGATCCGGCCGGTATCCAGATCGGTGCGAACAAAGTGACCGACGCCTACAGCAAGACCGATAACGAGCGCGAATTCTACCGCATCGACGCCGATCTCCAGTTCCACCTGCTGGGCTCGCACCACGTCCGCTTCGGCTATGACCATGAGAAGGACACGCAGACGCAGACGTTCCAGACGATCGGCGCGGGCGCGTTCAAGATCTACAACGTCACAAACGAGTCCGCGGCGCGGATCGGGCTGCCGGTCGGCACCACCTATTACACCACGCGCGTCTATGCGCAGAACGGCACAGCGCATGTGCGCAACGAAGCCTATTACCTCCAGGATCAATGGTCGCTGCTCGACAATCGGCTCAGGCTGGATCTCGGCCTCCGCAACGACCGCTTCAGCAACCAGGGCGTGAACGGCAAGTCCTTCTTCGAATCGGGAGACCAATGGGCACCGCGCATCGGTGCGTCGTTCGATCCGCTCGGCGACGGACGGACCAAGGTGTTTGGATCGTACGCCAAATATTATCTGCCGATGGCGGGCGACATCAATCTGAACGTCGCGGGCAGCCTCGTCACCTATACCCGCTACAATCTGTTCAACGGCACCAGCGGGGCGGGGAACATCCCGGTCGATGGCGCGCCGATTCTGTCGGTCGTCAACACCACCGCCTGCCCGGACACCAAGATCAAGAATTGCGAGGTCTCGGCGGACGGATCGGCGTTCAACCCGGCGGGCGCGATCGCCACCAATATCAAGCCGCAGTCGGACAATGAGTTCATCGTCGGCGCCGAGCATCAGTTCGGTGACCATGTGCGGATCGGTGCGTATTTCACGCACCGCGAGCTTCAAAACGTGATTGAGGACATGTCGATCGACATCGCCGCGCGTAAATATTGCGTGGCAGCGGGCATGGCGGCGGCGGCGTGCCAATCGACCTTCTCGGGCGGTAATCAGTTCGTCATCGCCAATCCGGGCGAGGACGTGACGGTGCAGCTCAACAAGCTCCCCGACGGTTCGACGCCCACCGTGACGCTGAAGGCGGCCGATCTCGGCTATCCCAAGCCGAGCCGCAACTATAACGCGCTGACGCTCACCTTCGATCGCAGCTTCGACAAGGTCTGGAGCCTCGCCGCCTCCTACACGCTGTCGTTCAACAAGGGGAATTACGAGGGCGGTGTGCGCTCCGAAAACGGGCAGGCGGCGATCAACCGTACCGCCGACTTCGACTCGCCGGGCTTCGTCAATGGCGCTTATGGCTATCTGCCAAGCGACCGCCGCCACAGCTTCAAGGCGTATGGCAGCTATCGCCTGTTCGAGTTCCTCGATCTCGGCGGCAATGCGATCGTCCAGTCCGGCGCGCATTATAGCTGCATCGGCGCGGTGCCGCTCAGCGTCGATCCCTACGCCAACACCTATCACGGTTATGGCTATTATTGTCAGGGCAAGCTGATCCCGCGTGGCACCGCGTTCAACGGCGACTGGCTTGCGCAGTTCGACATAAGCGCGATCGTCCATCTGCCACTGCCCCACGGCGTAGATGCATCGATCCGGCTCGACGTGTTCAACCTGTTCAACAGCCAGGCGGTCACGTCGTACAACAACTTCGGTGAGCAGGGCGACGGATCGGTGAACACCGATTACCGGATGCCGGTCAATTACCAAAACCCGCGCTCCGTGCGGGTGACGGCGCGCCTCGGCTTCTGAGCCGTGCGCAGATCGCCGGGTTCGCTTCCAGGAGGCGGCCCGGCGGTTGCAAATCAGCGGGCGCGGCGCATGTCTTGCCGTGCATCCGAATCGACGGCAAGCGATCAGAGGGAGGGGACGATAGAGAAGCGATCACAGCGCCAGCGCGAGATCATCACGCGGCTGCGCAGCGGACGGACGTTATCGGTGACGGCATTGGCGAGCGACCTCGCCGTGTCCGACGAAACGATCCGCCGCGAACTGCGCGCGCTCGAGGATCAGGGGGTCGTCATCCGTGAGCATGGCGGCGCGCGCATGGCGACGCCCGTGCATGAGGGGCCGCTCCATCAGCGGATGGAGGAGAATGCCGATGCCAAGCTGCGCATCGCCCGCGCGGCCGCCGAACTGGTGGATGACGGCGCGATCCTGTTCATCGATTCGGGCACGACGAGTTGCTTCATCGCGCGGCAGCTTGTCGAGCGGCGCTCGCTGACGGTCGTGACGAATTCGCTGCACGTGGCGAAAGATCTTGGCGGCATCAACAACAACCGCCTGTTCCTCGCCGGCGGACAGATGGATTATGACTACCGCGCCTTTTCCGACCATGTCGCGCAGGAGTATGTGCGTGGCTTCACCCCGCATCTCGCGATCCTGTCGGTGGGCGGGATCAGCATCGAACGCGGGCTGATGGATTTCCATCCGGGCGAGGCGGAGATGAGCCGGATCGCGTACGCCACCTCGAAGCGGGTGCTGCTCGCCGCCGATCGTTCGAAGATCGGCCGATACGCCCTGATCCAGACCGCGGCGCTGACCGATGTCGACATCCTCGTCACCGATGAACCGCTGAACGAGGATTACGCGCGTGCCTTCGCTCATGCCGAGGTGGTGGTCGCCTGACCCGCGCGCGCGACGCGCAACAGCGGTAATCCGATGACCAGCACGAGCAGCGCCCCCGCGCCGGCCACGCCGGCGTGGAGCAGCCAGAAGGATGGCGGCCCCATCCGCTCATAATATACGCCGCTGAAACCGACCCACAGGTTCGCGAAGAACCCGTGCAGGTAGAACAGACCCATCCAGAAGCCGACCAGCCGGCGGGGCGCGACTCCCGCGATCAGGCTGAGGCCCGACGGCCAGATCAGCACGACCGCGGCATCGATCAAGAGCAGGTAGGTGATCGCCCAGGGGAGCGGCAACGTCCCCCCGGCCGTGCTACCGATCGTCAGCACCAGATACCCGCCCGAGCAGCACAGCCCGCCGAGCAACACTTGCACGCTCGCGCCAATGACGACGCCGTGCCGTTCGAGCGCTCTCGCCGCCGCGTGCGACGCGGCGACCAAGGCCAGCGTGAAAGCGCCGTCGAGCGAGAGAAACCAGGCCACCGGCACCGTCCATCCGCCCAAGCGCAAATCCACATGCGACCGCGCCCAGACCAGAAAGATGTTGGCGAGCTGCTCGTAAGCGGCGAAGCATAGATAGACGGCGGCGAGCGCGACGATCAGCACGCCCGCCGCGGCGGCCGGCCGGCCCGGCGTGCGCGGGGGCATCGCCGCTGCCGGGCCGATGGCGACGTCCCGGCCGGTACGGGAATAGAAGAACAGGCCGATGGCAACCGCCACCGCCGCCGCGCCGATACCATAAGCCGGACCCGCAAATGCCTCCAGCCCGCCGCACACCAATGGGCCGCAAATCACGCCCGCATTGAGGAAGCCGAGATAGACCGTATAGGCGCGCCTGCGCTGCGCCTCGTCTTGAAACAGCAGGCCGACCTGGGCGGAGAGATTGCCCTTGAGCAGCCCGGTGCCGGCGGCGAAGAAGACCAGGCCGATCAGGAAGCTGCCGTTCGCAAGCATGAGCGTGAGGCCCAGCAGCATGCCCGCGCCGCCGCTAACCACGACCAGCCGGCGGCTGCCCACGAGATCTCCGGCCAGGCCGCCGAGCGGGATGGCGAGGTAGATCAGGGCATTCGCGTAGCCATATAGCTGGGAGGCGAGGCCGGTGATCGAGACCGGACCGAACAGCGCCGCGCTGGCATCGCGCACCGCCGTCGCCCCGGCCACGCGCGTCAGATCGCCGGCCAAGACATGATCGACCAGCATCAGCACGAGCAGCGATTTCACGCCGGCCATGGCGAATCGCTCCCAGAATTCCATCATCGCCAGCGCCAGGAAGCGCCTGTCCAGCAATGTGCCGTCCTTGGTTACCGCGTCGCCCATCTCGCCCGCCCCTGCCGACGGGCGGCGCTAGGCGCGCTTCGCAACACCGTGATGACAGTCGCGGCTCAAAGCGGGTGCGGATAAGCCGCGACGGGCTCGCTGACGCCGGGTTCGCCGGTCTCGACATGCCCCGCGAGCCGCAGCCGGGTGCCATCCGACGCTACCAGCATCACATCGTACCAGCGATGATCGGAGAGCGCGAGCGGGTGCTGCGTCTCCGCCGCAACCGGTAATCGCTCCTGCCGGCCGGTGTGCGCGCAATGCATCGTCACGGTCGCCGCCGTCCCGTCGCGGTCGGCGAGGTGCAGCATGCCGACCCGGCCATCGTCGCGCCAGTCGACCGTCGCCTCGATCCGCGCCGCGCCGCCGGGGCCGCGATATTCGCGGTGGAAGCCGTTCGGCCCACGCACCACCAGCGCATGCGGCCGATCGCGACGCAACGGCCACGCCTCTTCGAGCCGCGAACCCGCCGCGACGGTGAAATAGCGCCAGCCGGGAAAGGCGGTCTCATCCTGCACGCCGAACACGACCCCGACGTTCCCTTCGTTGACGAAGCGCAGCGTCAACCCGGCATCGGACCAGCTTGGCTCGACGGCGAAACGATACGGCAGCGCGCGCGCGGGACGCGTGCCCGGCTCCTGCGCGGGAACGCCCTTGCTCGTGGCGATCTGCGGCGGCGAACCGCTTTTACACAGATGCTCGGTCTCCGCGATATAGCCGGCGACGGAGGGGAGCGCCTTCGCCCAGTGCGTATCGAGACGCGCCTCCTGCGAAACGTCGAAATCGAAGATCGAGGTCAGGTCGCCGCAGATCGCGCGCCGCCAGGGCGAGATATTGGGTTCCGCCACCCCGAAGCGCTTTTCGAGGAAGCGCAGCACCGAGGTATGATCGAACATTTGCGAGTTCACCCAACCCCCGCGCGTCCAGGGCGATATCACCATCATCGGTACGCGCGGGCCGAGCCCCACCGGCTCGCCCTGATACGTCTCGCTTCGGACATCGACGTTGCTCGCGCCGTAGCGCGGCGCGATCGCGGGCATCGGTGCCGGGATATGATCGAAGAAGCCGTCATTCTCGTCATAATTGAGGATGAAGGCGGTCTTGGCCCATACCTTGGGATTGGCGGCCAGCGCGGCGACGAGGTTGCCGATCAGCACCTCGCCAAAGGGGACCGGGGCGTCGGGATGCTCGCTCATCTGCATCATCGGCACGATCCACGACACCTGCGGCAGACGATCGGCGGCCACGTCCGCGGCGAAGGCGGCGATCAGGTGGCGCGCCTGCGTCTTCTCGGGATCGGCCGGTGCGATGCCGTCGATCCAATCGACGTAAGCGCGCCCGCGTCGATACCGCGATGAAGTCGGGTCCAGCTTGCGGAACTCCTTGAAGTACCCGAGCGGATTGTCGGAATAATTGGCGAGTTCCTGATAGACGCGCCAGGATATGCCGGCCTCCTCCAGCCGCCCGGCATAGGTCCGCCACGGCAGCCCCTCGGTAGCGTCGTCCTTCGCCATGTCCGCGCCCGGATTGGGGTCGCTGCCGCCGTTGGTGACGCAATATTCGCCCTCCTGTCCGACGCTGAGGCCGCTGGTGCCGGTGAAGTGATAAAGCCGGTTCGGACCGGTCGGCCCCTGTAGCGAACAATGGTACGCGTCGCAGATGGTGAACGCGTCGGCGAGCGCGTAATAATAGGGGATGTCGGCGCGGGTCAGGTGCGCCATCGTCAGCGGTCCCTTCTGCTCCGCCCAGACATCCCAGTTGCGCCAACGCGCCTGACTGTCTTTCCAGCTATGATCGAGCCCGGTGAAGCACCGTGCGTTGCTGCTGTTGTAGTCGAGCCGGAAGGGCCACGCGATCTCGCCGCCGTCGCGATCCGCGCGGCGTTGCGCCCAGACGGGCTTGCCGCTCGGTAACGTGACGGGGCGCGGATCCGCAAAGCCGCGCACGCCGCGCAAGCTGCCGAAATAATGATCGAAGGAGCGGTTCTCCTGCATCAAAATCACGACATGCTCTATATCCTGGATCGAGCCGCGCCCGGCGGGGCGATGCAGCGCCGTCGCCGTGTGGCTCGTGACAGCGGCGGCACCCGAGGCGCCGAGAAGAAACATCCTGCGATCGATCGTCACGCCCGCCCCATCATCCGAAAACGCGCTCGCTTTGACCGTTATTTATGCAAGGCATATGACGAAGTGGGACGGAATGGCGATATTTTGTGGCTTTTCTGCAGAATATGAACGGCCCCGCCCCCGGGCAGGCGTTTGGGCTTTCAGGGGACTTTCTTCTAGCGACGGGCGGCAGGACACGACCGGCCGGGGTCGACGAGCGCATGCGCTTCTCGGCCCGCGGCGTGTCCTATCTGGCCGCGCCGTTCATATAGTCATGGACGACCTTGCCCATGCCGAGCGTAACATCCGTCACGAAATGAACGGCCGAAAGCACCTCGAGAACGGGGAGGCGGCTGACGTCGGCGCGGACATGATCGAACAATTGCAGGCTGGCCGGCCCGGACCAGGCGCCCTTCAATTGCAAATCTTCAAGGTAGTATTCGACAAGCTCGCAGATCCGGGGCGAGCCATCCACATGGGGGATGACCTTCACCAAGAAGTTCGGCTGCTGCAAGCTCTTGCGGATGGGATCGAGCGGAAGGATATTGTGCTTGTAGCCCATCGTCGCGTTGACGCAGCGGATCGATCCGCAGTCGAGCGTGCCGACCAGAACCTCGCCCTCCACGCGCAGGTTCGGCTTGGCGAGCTTTTTCGGGAACCCCCAGATCTCGCGACCGCCAACGATAGGTGCAGCCGCATCCAGATACATGGCATGGGTGTAATTGCCGTCGCGCCCGTTGAACCGCACCGGAATCACCTGGCCCGTCTCGGTATAATCACCGAACCCGGTCGAATCCGGCATGCGGATGAATTCATATTTCACGATCGGATCGATGATCTCGAGCGGTTCGGGCACCACCGCGCGTAGCGCGTCGAGATCGGTGCGATAGGTGATGATCACGAATTCGCGATCATAGAAGCGGAACGGGCCGCGCGGATAGGAGGGACTGGCAAAGGGGATGGCGAAGGCCTCGTCCGGCAGGGTCTGAATGCTCATGATGGTTCTCGCTTCCGAATTTGGTATCCGACGTTCAGGCGGCGAGGTTCATCTCGGCCACTTCGCCGTCCACGATGAGGACCGCCTCGGTCGCCTCGCGGATCTGCTCGACCGAGACGCCCGGCGCCCGCTCGCGCAGGATCAGCCCGGCCTCCGTTGGCTCGATCACTGCCATCTCGGTGATGATCAGTGTCACGCGGCGATCGGCGGTCAGCGGCAGGGTGCATTTGGGGACGATCTTGAACGCGCCTCTGGCGGTATGCTGCATGGCGACGATGACGCGGTTGGCGCAGGCGACCAGATCCATCGCTCCGCCCATGCCCGGTACCATCTTTCCCGGCACGATCCAGTTGGCGAGATGTCCGGCCTCATCGACCTGAAGCCCGCCGAGCACGGTGGTATCGACATGGCCGCCGCGGATCAGGCCGAAGGACAGGTTGCTGTCGATCGACATCGCGCCCGGCACGGCTGTGGCAAAGCCGCCGCCCGCATCCGTCAGCGCGCGGTTCTCGAAGCCGGCCACCGCCCTGGGGCCAAGCCCGACCAGACCATTCTCCGACTGGAAGAAGATACCGCTTTCCGGCCTCACATAGTTGGCGACGCCGGTCGGCAGGCCGATGCCGAGATTGACCAGCGTGTTCGGCCGAAGCTCCCGCGCGGTGCGCCGGAGGATGATTTCCTTGCTCATGGTTCAGGCTTTCGCGATCAGATGGTGCACAACGATGCCGGGCGTCTTCACGGCGTCGGGCGCGATGCTGCCGACGGGCACGATCTCACGCGCCTCGGCGATCACCGTGGCCCCGGCCAGTGCCATCGCGGGATTGAAGTTATGCGCGGTGAAGCGATAGGTCAGGTTGCCGACCTGATCCGCGACATCGGCGTAGATCAGCGCGAAATCGGCCTTGAGCGGCGGTTCGTACAGCCATTGCTCGCCGCCGAGCGTCACCACCTCGCCCGCTTCGGCGACCAGGGTGCCGAGTCCTGTCTTGGTCAGCACGCCGCCCAGCCCATAGCCCGCCGCACGAATTTGTTCGGCGAGCGTGCCCTGGGGCACCAGATCGACGCGCATCGTTCCGTCGAGCATTTTTTGCTGCGTCTCGGAATTGGTGCCGATATGCGAGGCGATGACGTGGCTGACGCGGTCTTCGTGGATCAGACGTCCGACGCCTTCATTGGGGCGGCCGGTGTCGTTGGTGATGATCGTCAGCTCCTTCCTGCCCGCCGCGATCAGTGCTTCGATCAGCCGGAGCGGAGTGCCGCACCCCAGGAACCCGCCGATCATGATCGAGGCTCCGTCGGGGATCAGCGCAACCGCCTCCTCCGCCGTGATAGGATTCTTCATCGCAATATCCTTTGAATTGAAGTGAGCGGCACACCGCTCCGGGAAATCGATCAGTTCAGCGCTTTTTCGATTTCCGGGACGACCTGGAACAGATCGCCGACGATGCCATAGTCGGCGATCTGGAAGATCGGGGCATCCTCGTCCTTGTTCACCGCAACGATGATCTTGGAGTTCTTCATGCCGGCGAGATGCTGAATCGCACCCGAGATGCCGAGTGCGATGTAAAGATCAGGCGCGACGATCTTGCCGGTCTGGCCGACCTGGTCATCGTTGGGCGCATATCCCGCGTCCACGGCGGCACGGGACGCGCCGACGGCGGCGCCGAGCCTGTCGGCGAGCGGCAGGATCACCTCGTTGAACTTCTCCGCCGAGCCGAGTGCCCGACCGCCCGAGACGATGACCTTGGCCGAGGTGAGCTCCGGACGATCGCTGCTGGCGAGCGCTTCACCGACGAAGAAGGAGCGATAGTCGCCCGCCACCGCCGCGACCGGCTCGATGGGCGCCGTTGCCGCTCCTTGGGGCGCGGGCGCGAAAGCGGAGCCGCGCACCGTCAGCACCGTCTTCCTATCCGTGCTTCGCACCTCGGCGATGGCGTTGCCGGCGTAGATCGGCCGCTCGAACGTGTCGGACGAGATCACCTTGGTGATTTCGGACACCTGGGCGACGTCCAGCAGGGCGGCGACGCGCGGCAGGATGTTCTTGCCGTTGCCGGTCGCTGGCGCGACGATCGCATCGTAATCCCCGGCGAGCGATACGACCAGCGCAGCGATTGGCTCAGCGAGCTGATGGTCGAGCGCCGGATCGTCGGCGAGCAACACCTTCTTCACGCCATCGAGCTTTGCTGCCGCGTCTGCCGCCGCCCGGTCGTTCGCGCCGGCGACCAGCACATGGACATCGCCGCCAAGCTGGAGCGCGGCGGTCAGCGCCCGTGATGTCGCATCGGCGAGCGACGTGTTGTTGTGGTCCGCGATCAGGAGGGTCGTCATTGCTGTTTCCTCGAAAAATCTTTCAGACGCGATGCGTCAGAGTGCGCCCGCCGACTTGAGCTTTTCGACCAGCTCGCCGGCGGTCTTGACCTTGATGCCGGCGGAGCGGGCGGGCGGCTCGCTGACCTTCAGCAGCTTGAGACGCGGCGTGACATCGACGCCGTAATCGGCCGGCGCCTTGGTCTCGATCGGCTTCTTCTTGGCCTTCATGATGTTGGGCAGGGACGGATAGCGCGGCTCGTTCAGGCGAAGATCGGTGGTGACGATCGCGGGCAGGGTGAGCTTCAGCGTCTGATGGCCGCCATCGATCTCACGCGTGACCTCGACCGCCTCCGCCGACAGGTCGACCTTCGAGGCGAACGTCGCCTGCGGCCAGCCGAGCAGCGCACCCAGCATCTGGCCGGTCTGGTTGCTGTCATCGTCGATGGCCTGCTTGCCCAGGATCACCACGCCCGGCTGTTCGGCCTCGGCCACCTTGGCGAGCAGCTTCGCGATGGCGAGCGGTTCAACCATCTCGTCGGTCTGGATGAGGATGCCGCGATCGGCGCCGATCGCGAGCGCGGCGCGTAGCGCGTCCTGCGCCTTGGCCACGCCGATGGTGACCGCCACCACCTCGCTCACCTTGCCGGCTTCCTTCAGGCGGACCGCTTCCTCGACTGATATTTCATCGAACGGATTGATCGAGAGCTTGACGTTGGCGAGATCCACGCCGCTCTGGTCCGGCTTCACCCGCGCCTTGGCGTTGGAATCGATCACCAGTTTGACAGGCACCAGAATTTTCATGATTTCATACCTTGCGGATGGCCGTGCCGGCGGCGGGCCGGGAAGAGGACGGCGGCGAGGCCGGCACGGGCCGGGAGAGTTCAGAAGGCTTCGGACGCGATCGCCATCAATGGCGCCGAACCGCTGCAAATCTGGCTCCCCAGTGAAAGCGACTGAGGGAGGATGCGGCTTGAGAAGAAGCGCGCGATCTCGATCTTGCGCTTTTCATGCGGTGTCGCGGCGTCGCCCTTCGCCACCACGACCAGCGTCATGCGTAGCCACAGCCAGCCGAACGTGACCAACGCGAACATGCGCAGATAGTCCGTCGCGGCGGCATTCTGCTCCAGCGGGTCGGCATTCGCGCCCGTCGTCAGGCGTGTGGTGACGCTCTCCAACGCTTCCAGCGCTTCGTCGAGTGCTGCGGCCGTATCGCGAGCGGCCGCGACCTGGCGACCCTCCGCAATGGTTTCGGTGACCATCGCCAGGAACGTCCGGACCGGCGCGCCGCCGTCCAGGCCGAGTTTACGGACGACGAGATCCTGGGCCTGGATGCCGTTGGTGCCTTCATAGATCATGGCGATGCGGGCATCGCGCACGAACTGCTCCTGGCCCCATTCGCGAATATAGCCATGGCCACCCAGCACCTGCTGACCAAGCACCGTGGCCTCGAACCCGAAATCGGTGAAACCCGCCTTGATGACGGGGGTGAGGAGCGCGACCAGCCCGGCGGCACGCTTGCGGACCTCCGGATCCGGGTGCGCCGTTTCCTTGTCCATTTCCAGCGCGGCGAAGACGGTCAGCGCGCGCGCCGCCTCGGTGAAGGACAGCATGGTCAGCAGCATTTTGCGCACATCGGGATGCGCGATGATCATCCCCGACTCTTTCGCGCCAGGTGCGCGGCCCTGCTTACGCTCCTTCGCGTAATTGGCGGCGGTCTGGTAGGAGGCGTCCGCGAGGCCGAGACCTTGCACTCCCACGAACAGCCGCTCCGCGTTCATCATCGTGAACATGGCGTTGAGGCCACGGTTCGCCTCGCCGACCAGCCAACCCTGGCAGTCGTCATAGTTCATGACGCAGGTGGGTTGGGCGTGAATCCCCATCTTGTGCTCCAGCGAGCCGACGTTGACCGCGTTACGCGCGCCGAGCGAACCGTCGTCGTTCACAAGATATTTCGGGCACAGGAAAAGGCTGATGCCCTTGGTGCCGGGAGGAGCGTCGGGCAGGCGAGCGAGCACCAGATGGATGACGTTCTCGGCCATGTCGTGATCGCCCGACGAGATGAAGATCTTCGATCCCGTCACGGTATAGGAGCCGTCGTCGCGCGGCTTGGCAGTCGCTTTGACCAGGCTCAGATCCGACCCGGCGGTGCCCTCGGTGAGGCCCATCGCGCCGGTCCATGCGCCGGCCACCATCTTGGGCAGATACTGGTCCTTCAACGCCTGGCTGGCATGCGCCTCGATCGCCTCCGCGGCGCCGCGGCTCAGGCCGGGGAACAGGCCGAAGGACAGGTTCGACGCGGACAGCATCTCATCGACCAGGATCTGCACCGTGCGGGGAAGGCCCTGACCGCCATATTCGGTCGGCGAGGACAGGCCCGACCAGCCGCCGTCAACGAACGCTTTATAGGCTTCCTTGAAGCCCTTGGGCGTATGGACGACGCCGTTGTCCAGCCTGCTGCCTTCCTCGTCACCGCTCTGGTTGATCGGACGCAGCACGCCCGCGCAGAAGCGGCCCGCCTCCTCCAGCACCGAGGCCGCGAGTTCGGCCGAAACCTCCTCGTAACCCGGCAACACGGAGAAAGTCTTTTCGACATCGAACACATCCTGGAGGAGGAAGGTCATGTCGTCGAGCGGGGCAGTATAATCAGGCATGGAAGCACTCCTAGTGCTGGACAGAAGGGGATTGGGCCAATCTCGCGACAGTCGTCGTCAATTGCGTAGCGGCTTGCCGGTGCGTAGCATCTGGGTGATCCTGGCGCGGGTAGGCTCGCTGAGCGCGAGCGCCTCGAAGGCCATGACCGCACGCGCATTGAGTTCGGCGTGGGTGAGGGTGATCGGCCCCGACAGGACATCGGCGATCGCCCTGCCGATCACGATGTCGTGCGGTGCGAGCGAAGGTGCCATGTCGGCGAGAACCGCGTCGAGAACGGAAGCCTCCGGCAGTGTCACCGGTGCGCGCACGGGCGTGGTGAAGCCGGGCAGCAGCGCCAGGGCGTGCGCCTTGGCCTGCGCGATCAGGCGATCATGGTTCATCACGATCCCGTCGGTCGGCCGGAGGAAGGCCTTGGCGCGCGCGTCATGGGCGCCCGCGGACGTGGTCGCGGCCAGGACGGTTCGCAGCGCGGTCGCGGCCGCCTCGGCGGGGTCATCGAACCGCTCCTGAAGGCGGACCATCAACTCCGTGAGACCGCCCCAGCCGGGGAGCAGGCCGACGCGCGGCTCGACCAGGCCGATGCCGATTTCGGCATCGGCGACCACGGCGTGGCAGTGGAGCAGCACTTCGCAGCCACCGCCGAGTGCCGCGCCGAAGCCCGCCCCGACGATCGGGTAGGGCGCATCGTGCACCGCATCGAACGCGGCCACGCCGGCCAGAGCAAAGGCGCGGATTCCCGCCGCGTCGCCGTTGGCTGACATGGCCAGTACGGCGGAGAGATCGGCGCCAGCGCTGAAGGCTGGACCTTCGTTACCGATCACCAGCGCCTTGAAATGCTGAGGCGCCAGCTTCACCGTGCGCGTCACCGCGTTCAGCAGCGCGGGACTGAAGCTGTTCATCTTCGTATGGAATTCAAGCAGGCCGACGCCGTCACCGATGTCCCAGAGGCTCGCCGCCTCGTCGGTCGACACCGCCCTGTCGCGCAGCTTGATCGCGGCGAGCGAGATCACGCCGTCCGCGATCGGCACCGGGACATAGTCGCTTTTGTCCGCCCGTGGCGTCAGCACGTGGCGAACGCCATCGACGAGCCGGTAGAAACCGCCGCTCCGTGCCGCATCGGCGAGCAGTGGCGGCACCGCCATGCCATTGGCGGCGAGCGCATCGGCGAGCCATTGCGCGCCGATCCGGTCGATGAGTTCAAAGGGGCCGAATTTCCAACCATAGCCGAGCCGCATCGCCTCATCGACGAGATCGGGGCGATCCGCGATCTCGGGCACCAGCGAGGCCGAATAGGCGAGCGTGGCCGACAGGACGGCGCGGGCATAACGCCCCGCCTGGCCCGGGTGGCCGATCAACGCGCGGGCATCGCCGTTTGCCGCGTCCAGGCTGTCGGAGGTTGCGGGCTGCTGCGGACGATAGGCGCCCGTCGTCAGATCGATGACTTCGATCGACTTGCGATCTGCCGAGCGGCGATAGAAGCCGCCGCCGCCCTTGCGGCCGGTTAGCCCCTTCGCGAGCATGTCGTGCAGCAGCGGAGGCTCCGCCGCGATCGCCTGAACGGCATCCGTCTTCGGCAGCGCGTCCTGAAGCGAGCGGATGAGCTGCGGCATCAGATCGTTGCCGATCAGATCGTATAGCCCCAGAATGCCGGTCTTGGGGAAGCCGAACGCCCTGCCGATCGTCGCGTCCGCCACCTCGACGGGAATGCCCGAACGGATCGCCTCATCGAGCCCGACCGCCAGCCAGTAGCAGCCGATGCGGTTGCCGATGAAGCCTGGCGTGTCCTTGCAGGGCACCACGCCCTTGCCGAGCCGCTCATCGGCGAAACGGGTGATTGTGTCAGCCACGGTGGATGCTGTGCGCGGACCCGTGACCAGCTCCAGCAGACGCATGTGGCGCGGCGGATTGAAGAAGTGGGTGATGAGGAAATGCGACGCGAAATCCTCCGAAAAGCCATCGAGGAGAATGTGCAGCGGAATGGTGGAGGTGTTGGAGGCGGCGATGGCGTCGGGCTTGCGCACCGCCGCGATCGAGGTGAACAGCGCGTGCTTGATCTCGATCCGCTCGGCGACCGCCTCGATGATCCAGTCGCAATCGGCGAGCAGACCCATGTCGGTACCGGTTGCCCCTGGCTTCACGCGAGCGGCGAATTCGGGCCGCATGAAGCCGCCAGCCTTGAGCTGGCGGTCGATGCCGCCCTGTGCGAACTCCAGCTTGATATCGAGCAGAACGACGTCCAGCCCTGCGTTGGCGAGGTGCGCCGCGATGCCGGAACCCATGGTGCCGGCGCCGATAACGGCGGCTTTTCGGATGGTAATGTCAGACATTCCTACCACTTTCTCTGGTTACATATTCGGGTAGTTGGGACCACCACCGCCCTCCGGCGGCACCCAGGTGATATTCTGCGCTGGATCCTTGATGTCGCAGGTCTTGCAGTGAACACAGTTCTGGGAATTGATGACGAAACGCGGACCAATTTTCTTGACATCGTCCTCGTATGTCACTTCGTAGACGCCGGCCGGGCAGTAGAGGCGCGCTGGCTCGCCGTAGAGCGGCAGGTTGTTCTTGATTGGAACTGAAGGATCCCGCAGCTTCAGATGGCAGGGTTGATCCTCGGCATGGTTGGTGTTCGACAGGAACACGGAAGATAGCTTGTCGAAACTGACCACGCCGTCGGGCTTCGGATATTGGATCGGCGTCACTTCGGAGAGCAGGCGGAGGCAGGCATGGTCGGGCTTGCCGTGCGCGACGGTGCCGAACAACGAGCGACCGAGGATCTGGTGCGACCACATATCGATCCCGCCCAGCATCACCCCGAGCGGCATGCCATAGCGCGACCAAAGCGGCTTGACGTTGCGGACCGGGTGGAGGTCGCGCCCGATTGCGGAGCCCCGCCAGTTTCGCTCATAGGCGACGGGCTCGATGGCGGGTTCGTCGCGAACCAGTTCGTCGGCGATCGCATCGGCGGCGAGGCGTCCCGACAGGATCGCATTGTGCGACCCCTTGATGCGCGGCACGTTGACGAAGCCCGCCGCGCAGCCGAGCAACGCACCGCCCGGAAAGGTGAGGCGCGGCACAGACTGCCAACCGCCTTCGGTGAGGGCGCGGGCGCCATAAGCGAGGCGTTTCCCACCTTCGAACGTATCGCGAATGGCCGGATGCGTCTTGAAGCGCTGGAATTCGTCGAAGGGCGAGAGCGTGGGGTTGCTGTAGTTCAGATGCACCACGAACCCGACGGCGACGAGATTATCGTCGAAATGATAGAGGAAGGAGCCGCCGCCGGTGTGCTTGTCCAGCGGCCAGCCGAAGCTGTGCTGGACGTGGCCGGGCCGGAAATGCTCCGGCTTGACCTGCCAGAGTTCCTTCATGCCGATCCCGTATTTCTGGAAGTCCGAGCCTTTATCGAGCCAGTAGCGGGCTATCGCCTGCTTGCTCAGGGAGCCGCGCGCGCCTTCGGCAAGCAATGTATAGCGCGCCCGCAGTTCCATGCCGCGGACATGATCGGGTCGCGCCGTTCCGTCCCGCGCGACGCCCATATCCCCCGTCGCGATGCCGACGACACGGTCGCCATCATAGAGCAGTTCGGTCGCTGCGAAGCCGGGGAAGATCTCCACGCCCAGTTCCTCCGCCCGAGCGG
This sequence comes from Sphingomonas pollutisoli, assembly GCF_029167165.1. NCBI lineage: Bacteria > Pseudomonadati > Pseudomonadota > Alphaproteobacteria > Sphingomonadales > Sphingomonadaceae > Sphingomonas > Sphingomonas pollutisoli. The sequence goes on along the minus strand of NZ_JARFNJ010000005.1, from coordinate 67,626 downwards.
CGAGGAAGCGCGTGACATTGCCGAGTGAGCCGATGAAATTGCCGTGATTGCTGAGCAGTTTCGGCATCAGCTTGGCGGGCAGGGCGCGTGCGCCGGAGGCGCTGAGCTGGAGGAAATGATCCTCCGTCACCTCGGTTGTCAGCGGCCGCTCGGGATGGGTGCGCCACTCGGGCAGAAGCTGATCGAGTCCAATCGGATCGACCACGACGCCGGACAGGATGTGCGCGCCAACCTCGGAGCCCTTCTCCACGACCACGACCGAAATATCTCGACCGCGTTCCAGCGAGAGCTGACGGAGCCGGATCGCGGCGGCGAGGCCGGCTGGGCCGGCGCCGACGATAACAACGTCGAATTCCATCATTTCCCGAGGCTCAGGATTCACAGATATTTCCTTGGTATTTCAACAATAAATTCGTAAATATATATGCAGGAGAAATTGAAGATTGGAGTGAGATCAGTTTCTGGTTGCCGGATTTGTTGAAAATTTGAATATGTACGACAAATCTATCTAAATAGATTCGCGAATAATGTGATTGTTATCTCGAAGTGGTATCGGGAAATCTCCCGAAGTATGTGACGTTCTGATGCGCCGCCACGTAATCCTGTTCGCAATGATCGACAATTGGCTTGCAACGTAGATCACTTATTCATTAAGTGAAGGAATGGCTCCGGTGATCGAAGGTCTGCGATGGTTCGTTCGGGTTGCCGAAAGCGGATCCTTTTCAGCCGTGGCTCGGGAAGCGATGACCAATCAGGTGACCGTCGGCCGCCGTATCAGCATGCTCGAGAACCATTTTCGGGTGACGCTATTTCGCCGTTCGACGCGCAATCTCACGCTGACGGACGATGGGCGCGTCTTCTTGGCACGGGCCAGGCGCATTCTGCGGGAGGTGGATGCGCTGGAGACGGAGATTCATGGACGTGACCGCCACCACGGCGGGCATGTCAGAATCGGAACCACGAGCATGTTCGGGCTGCATCTCGCCCGAAGCCTTGTCGACTTTCATCGCCGTTATCCCGCGATCACCGTGGAGATGATCCTGAGCGACGGCTTCGTGAACATGATCGAGGACGGACTCGATCTGGCCATGCGGACTGGCCAGATCATGGAAACCACGGTCGCCGCCCGGCATCTGGGCGATGTGGATCGCCACCTGGTCGCCGCGCCTCATTATCTCGCGGGTCGTCCGGCCCCGGAGTGCGCCGCGGACCTGCAGCACCATGATTGTGTGCTGTTCAGCTACGGTTCCACCCGCCAGATCTGGAACGTGGATGGCGAGGCCGTCAGGGTGTCCGGCACCTATCGGACGAACAGCAGCCTCGCGCAGCACGAAGCGGTACGCAGCGGGCTTGGAATCAGCCTTTTCCCCTACTTCCAAGTCGAAGCGGATCTTCGCGCGGGGGAACTCGTGCGGCTGCTTCCCGATTCGAAGATGGAGCCGATCCCCTTTTACGTCACCTATCCCGCCAACGAGACGCTCGCGCCGCGGGTGCGCGCCGTGATGAACTGGATCACATCTGAAGCGAAGGCGTTGACCGAGGCGTCGCCGGACCGGCCCTGAGCCGCCGTGTCCTTTCGTCTAGCAGGAAGGGTGGGGTGCCGCGATGGGCCGCGAGAGCCGATCCAAAGTCGGTCAACGTGGCGTGGCAAGATACCGGGTGTCCGATGGTCCGATGCCGGTGATATAGACGGTCGCGCCCTCCGGTCCCGTCCAAGCGAAGTGCGCTTTGCCCGCCGGTTCGGTATAGAAACTGCCTGGTGGCAGCCCGCGCGTGGTGTCACTCTTCGCATCCGGGCCATAGCCGAAGTGCCACAGGCCGGCGACGACCGTCGCGGTCCGGTCGTCGCGGTGGGTGTGCGCGGCGATGTGCGTGTTCGGCGGCACCTTGATCGAGATGGTGTAGAGGCCGGCTCGGGCGGGATCCCCCTTCAGGAGGCGTGTCTCGATCGTGTTCAGCCCGGATGTACCGCCCCCCGCCGCGACGACCGGAAGCGCGGCCGCTTCCTCACGGCTCAGCCGGCGCTCGCCGTCCGGTGGTGACGCCGCCGCCAGGAGAAACAGCGGTATCAGCGCGAAACCGGACGAAATGCGGCCCTTCATCGCCCCGCATCCAGAAAGTCGCGGACCAGCTTCACGGTCGCTTCGGGCTGCTCCTCCATCAGCCAATGGCCCGCGTCCGGCACCACGCCCTCGGTCACGTTGGTGGCGGCGAAGCGCATGACGGCCGCCATCTGCGGCCCGAACGACTTCTCGCCGCCGATCGCCAGCACCGGCATCGTCAGCTTGCCCGCAGCGAGGGAAGCCTTGTCGTCGATCGCATCCTGATCGAACGCGGCGAATTGGGAGAAGCCCGCGTGCATGGCGCCGGGCGCCGCGTACAGGCGGGCATAATGCTGCCGCGAAGCTTCGCTGAACCGGGCCGGCGTGGCCGAAAAGTCGTTCCAGAAGCGATCCAGGTAGATGCGCTCCCGCCCCGCGACGAGCCGCTCCATGTCAGGCCCCCCGAAGCGGAAGTGCCAGAGGAGCGGGTTCTTCAGGATTTCTTCCCAGGGGCCGATGCCGGGAAGCGGCGCATCCATCAGGACGAACCGCTTGACCCGATCGCGGTGTTCGGCCGCGAATGCATAGCCGACCATATTGCCGATGTCGTGCGTGACAAGATCGACCTTGTCGATCTTAAGCGCATCGAGCACGCCGGCCATGTCGAAACCCTGTGTCTTCTTGTCGTAGCCGGAGGCCGGCTTCGCCGAGAGGCCCAGCCCACGCAGGTCCGGCACGACCACAATATGGTCTCGCATCAGATTGCGTGCCAGCGGCGCCCACATGTCACCGGTTTCGCCGTAACCGTGCAGGAGCAGAACCGCCGGCCCAGCGCCGCCGACCCGAACGTGCAGGGTCGTGCCGTTGGTCGCGATGTCCCGCACGGCGAAGGACGGCGGGAAATCGAAATCCTGCGCAACCGCTGAAACCGGCATGAAGAACAACGTCATGGCCGCGACCATGGCCGGAATGCCAAATGCCCTCATCGTCCGCCCCCTTTTAAGTGTCTGTTGCTCGGTTTGCGCGACTCCTGCTTGGCAGCCGTGCTTGCGTGACTTTATGATCGGGAGTGAAACGTCCTAACAGGTCGGAAATGCCGAACCTACATTTCGGAGATCGCGAACGATGAAGCTCGACGGGATCATCGCCTTCGTCACGGTCGCGGATTGCGGATCGATCAACGAGGCCGCCCGACAGCTTCGGCTTTCGAAATCCACGGTCAGCGAACGCCTGACCGAACTGGAACATGCACTCGGCACCAGGCTCCTGAGCCGCAACAGTCGCCAGCATGCCCTGACGGACGAGGGCGTTATCCTGCTCGAGCGCGCGCGGCGCATCGTCGCCGAGACGAACGAGGCGCGGGAGGATCTCGCGCGTCGGCGCGGGGAAATCGCGGGGCCGTTGCGGATCGTCGCTCCGCGCGCGTTCGGCGACCTTCATCTGGGGCCGATCCTGTACGACTTCATGGATCGTCACCCGGACATCACGGTAACGGCGGACTTCGATGACCGGATCAGCGACCTGAGCGGCGGCTTCGACGCGATCGTGCGGATCGCCCCCGACGGACTGCCGAAGCTTGCGACCGAGCAACTCACGATCAGCCGGCGCTCCCTCGTGGCCGCTCCGGCCTATCTGGCGCGTTACGGCCGCCCCGAGACCATTGCGGACCTCGCTCATCACAAGGCGATTCATTATATGGAGCGCGGCCCCGACGACTGGACCTTCAAGGCTGAAATCGAGCGGGTCGTCGCGCGTGTCCCGCCAAGGCTCCGTGTCACGTCCTGTCTCGCCATGCGCGATGCCGCGGTGGCGGGGCTGGGTATCGCCTGGCTTCCGACCTTCCACAGCTATCAGGCGATCAAGTCCGGAACGCTCGAGATTCTCGACCTTGGGCTAGAGCCTGACGTGACGCCGATCACGATCGCCTATCAGCACGGTTCGCCTGCGAGGCTGCGCGCGTTTGTCGACCACGTAAAACTGGCGTTCGGCGATCCGCCGGATTGGGACGAACCCGGCACACCTGCTTAGCCGGCCTTCCGATCACCGCGCATGGCCGATGTACAGTATCGGTCGCCGCGTTAATCGATGCTTGGCGTTCTACACGCGGCGTTCGGGGCATAGGCGTTGATGATGGCGGGCAAGAGGCCGGGAAACCGCTCTTCCACCTCCGCCCAGCGCGAGTGATTTCGCACCTCGACACCATGACGCTCGCTGCGGATCAGGCCCGCGTCCCGTAGCATCTTCAAGTGATTGGAGAGCGACGACTTTGGAATGATCCGATCGCCCAATGCGGCCACCGCCGAACAGGCGTCCACGCAGCCGGCCCTCATGATCTTCGCGAAGATCGCCGCGCGATCCGGATCGGAGAGCGCGTGGAGGATCGCTTCCGGTCGGACGTCGTCCATCGCAGGGTGAATCATCGGCCTCATATTTTTCTCATATAGGGTCTTGATCCGAGCAGCGTTAGTTCCAGATTCCCGAACTATGGGAGAATGGCTCCGGTCCGGTGCCTGCCCATGTCGGAGATTGGAGACTATGGCAAAGCTCAACGGCAAGGTCGCGGTGGTGACCGGAGCATCAAAGGGTATCGGAGCCGCGATCGCCAGGGCGCTGGCGGCTGACGGAGCTTCGGTCGTCGTCAACTATGCGTCCAGCAAGGCTGGGGCGGACGCCGTGGTCGAGGCGATCACCTCGAGTGGCGGCAAGGCCATCGCGGTGCAGGGCGACGTGTCCAAGCTTGCGGACGCACAGGCACTGATCCAGGCGGCAGTGGAGCGGTTTGGCCGGTTGGACGTGCTGGTCAACAATTCCGGGATTTACGAATTCGCATCGATCGAGGACGTGACGGAGGACCATTACCGGCGCCAGTTCGACGTCAACGTGCTCGGCATCCTCCTCGCCACGCAGGCCGCGTCGCCGCATCTCGGCGAGGGCGCGAGCATCATCAACATCTCGTCCGCGATCACGCATGTGAATACGCCGGGCGCGGCCGCCTATGCCGGGACGAAGGGCGCGGTGAATGCGATTTCGGGTGTGCATGCCAATGAATTGGCCCCACGCAAAATCCGGGTCAATGTGGTCAGCCCAGGGCTCGTCGTGACCGAAGGCACGCACGCCGCCGGCGTTATCGGTTCCGAGATGGAGACCGGGCTTATCGCGCAGACGCCGCTCGGCCGCGTAGGCCAGCCCGATGACATCGCCGACGTCGTCACGTTCCTCGCCTCTGACGATGCCCGCTGGCTGACCGGCGAGAACATCACCGCGAGCGGCGGCATTCGCTGATCGCAACGGCCGTGCGCATGGATCGTCCTGACGGGGCGATTCATGGGCACGGCACCCGCCGCTGATCCGCCTCGGATACGGTGCTCGGCCGGGCTCACTCCGTCAAGCGCGGGTACATCCGGCTGGCGAGGGCGATGAGGAGCGCGAGCAACATCACCGGGGCGCCATAATCGACCGTCAACGGAAAATGGGACCGGCCGACCGTCAGCATGAGCGCGCGCAGCCCGTCCACCTCATAGGTAAGCGGATTGAAGTGCGCGATCGCGCGCAGCCAGGGCGGCATCAACTCGATCGGATAGATGGCGTCGCTCGCGAAAAAGATCGGCATGGTCAGGAACTGGCCGATGCCCATGAAGCGTTCCCGCGTCTTCACGATGCAGGCGATGATCAGGGAGAAGGTCGAGAATAACGCCGAGGCGATGAAGACCATGACCAGAACGCCGAGCAGGTTGGCCGGTGCGAAGCTCAGCTTCACGCCGAGCAGCGCCGCGCAGGCATATATGACGATGCCTTGGGTGATGCCGCGGGCGCTCGAGGCGATCGCCTTGCCGATGACCAGCGCGCTGCGCGGGGCAGGACTCACCATGTAGCGGTGGAGAATGCCGAGATCGCGCTCCCAGATCGCCGAGAGGCCGTAGAAGATGGCGACGAAGAGCACGCTTTGCGCGAGTACGCCCGGGCTGAGGAAGTCGAGATACGAACCGTTCGTCAAACCGTGGACCTGCGCCATCACCTGGCCGAACAGCAGCAGCCACAATATGGGTTGCACCGCGCGGGTGACGAGATCCATCGGATCATGTGCCAGTTTCATCACTTCGGCTGCCGTGACCGCATGGACCTGCGTCAAATAGGCTCGCACCGGATTCATGGCCGAACCGCCGTCGGGGATAGCGCCGCGCCGGTCAGCTTTGTGAAGAGCGCGTCGAGCGAGGCGGCACCATGCGCGTTCTTGAGTTCGGCCACGGTGCCCACCGCGGCAAGGCGCCCGCGGCTGATCAGCGCGACCCGATCGGCGAGATCTTCCGCTTCCTCCATGTAATGCGTCGAGAAGACGATCGCGGCGCCGGTCTCCCGCCGCAGGCGCCTCACATGATCCCAGACGGCAAGCCTGCCGTTCGGGTCAAGTCCTACCGTCGGCTCGTCCAGGAACAGAACGGCGGGTCGATGGAGCGTGCTCTGTGCGATCTCCAGACGCCGCGCCATGCCGCCCGAATAGGTGCCGACCGCGCGGTCGCGCGCATCGCTCAGTTCCATCAACGCGAGCGCCTCCGCGATCCGGGGCCGGCGTTCACGCGCCGGAAGCAGATATAGGCGCGCGGAAAGTAGCATATTCTCGTAACCGGTCAGTTCCGTGTCGGCGGACGGCAGTTGCGGGACATAACCGATGTGCCGCCGTACTTGCTGGGGCTCGCGCGTGATATCGTATCCCGCGACACGCGCCTCGCCGGCGGTCGGCGGGAGCAGTGTGGTCAGCATCTTCATCAGCGAACTCTTGCCTGCCCCGTTTGGGCCGATCAGCGCGAAGGTTTCACCCGGCGCGATCGTGATGCTCAGATCCGCGACAGCGACGACGCTGCCGAAGCGACGGCCAAGCGCATGGGTTTCGACGACTGGCCCAGTCTTGCTCATGCGTGCCCGATCCGCCCGCGTCCCGAGAGCCATCGACCCAAGATGACCGGCGGCGGTTCCGAGGGACATCCGTAACATCACGTATCGAGCCCGCGTGGCATGTTTTGGAAGTCGGTATCGGGGCGAGCTTCCTTGCCGTCTGCGCCCCATATCGATCGAAAGATCCAGCCGGGTTCGCACCTATCGCGGGCTCGAACCGCTCACGAATGCGGGGGCCGGTGCCGCCCACATTGGCTTTGACACGCGTCACGCCGCCGGAGATGACTGCCCCCGCAAGGGAGAGACGAACACCTATGTTGAACCGCCGCGAAACGCTGTTGGCCGGGGTTGGTGCGGGTCTGCTGAGTTCCGGCGTTCACGCCGCCGAGCCTGGCATGTGGCCCGCGTTTCCGGCCGAGGAGATTGATCTGTGGCCCGGCACGCCGCCCGGTGCGCCGGCCGTCCTGCCGGTCGAGCAGGTGATCGAGACTGGCGACGCCCAACGCCACGGCAGGATGGTGAAGGGGATCGCCCGGCCGCGCATGAAGGTGTTCCGGCCTTCCAAGCCGAACGGGGCGGCGCTGCTGGTGACGCCGGGTGGCGGCTATTCGGTGATCGTCATCGATGTCGAGGGCTATCAGGTCGGGCCTTGGCTCAGCGAACGCGGCTGGACGGTGTTCGTGCTGTATTATCGTCTGCCCGGTGAAGGGTGGGCGAACCGGGCGGATGTGCCGCTGGCCGACGCGCAGCGCGCCATGCGGCTCATCCGATCGCGGGCGTCGCTATACGGTTTCGATCAAAACAAGGTTGGCGCACTCGGCTTTTCCGCAGGTGGCCACGTCTGCGGCGATCTCGCCACCCGCTATGACGCACGCGTCTATGATCCGCTCGACGCGAGCGATTGGTTGAGTGCGCAGCCCGCGATCGCGGCACCGATCTATGCCGTCCAGTCGATGAGTGCGCCGCTCGCGCATGGCGGCTCGCGCGACATGCTGCTCGGGCCAAACCCATCGCCCGAAACGCAGCGGGTGCACAGTCCGGCGCACAACGTCACCACCGCCACGCCGCCCTGCTTCATGGCCCATGCCGAGGATGATACGGTCGTTTCGGTGGAGAATACGCTCGAGATGCGGGCGGCTCTGAAGGCGGCGGGGGTGAAGGTCGAAACGCATCTTTTCACCGCCGGCGGACATGGTCTTGGCCTCCCCGGCGCGGCAGGCGAGCCGGCGCGTCACTGGAAGGAACTCTTCGCCACATGGGCACGGGCGCAGGGCTTCGGCTGAACTATCTGGGAATCTCCTCTCAACACGCGCGCCGGCCTTCGGGCGACAGCATAGAACCCAGCGAGCCCTGCAGATGCAGCGACGTTTGTGGCCCGTAGAAATCGGCGATGCTGGACCAGGCGCGGTGGTTGAGTTCAAGCAGGAACAGGATGCGGCGAATGACACGCGCCTGCGCGGCCGGTGGCACAGCCGCGATATGTTCGAACGCGTCGCGCGAGATGCTGTTGTGGTTCAGATCTTCGTTCAGCGCCTCGTGATCGCCCGCGAGGTCGCTGAATGCGGGATTGGTACGCGCGGCGGCGGCGAGGCGGATCGACATGTCGGGCGGCTCGCCGAACACTCCTTCGGCCACCATGATCGACGCGCACGCCGTGAGCGGATCGAGTTGCGCGACAAGCGTCAACAAATCCACGTACGCGACGTGCAGCGGTAGCGGCATCGCCTTATCGAGCGCCGCCTGGGTGATGCCTAGCGCCTGACAGGTCGCGCTTTCGAATGCCTCGTGGCCCACCTCTTCGCCATAATAGCGGAACATCATCGCGCGGAGCGGCGCGATCAGTCGGCGGCTGAGGCTTGGGGCGACGATTTCGACGAAGCGGCATGTGACATGATATTGCTCGATGAACGGCCCCGCGACCAGCGGCGACCAGCGATCGCCAAGCGCGTCGAGCAGCGTAACGTACGCGTTCTCGCCCCATGCCGCGAGCGCGCTACGCGTCAGCACTTCCAGGCGGCGCATGAACTCGAGGCCGGGCAACATCGGCAGGTCTGGAACCGGTGGGGTCGAGAAGCGCCTCGCAGCGTCGCCAGTCGAATCCATCAGTCCGCGCGCGACAAGCCAGAGGTGCGATTCGAGGTCGCGTGGATCGTAGAGGGAAAGCGCTTCGATGACCGCGTCGGTCTCCGGCAAGGTGGCGTCGTCACCTGCGATGCGCGCGAGCATCACGCCGGCCGCAACCAGCGTTAGGGGCGCCGACCGACGGAAATAGGCGAATTCGGCGACGATCAGCGCGAGGAAGAAGTTGGGCTGGACGTCCGCGTCGAACGGATCGCCCGTGGTGCCGAGCGCGTCGGCGGAGAGTGTTGCGTTTGCCTCCGCCCTCAGCAACGCGGCGTGGGCGGCCAAGCGTTCGAGCCGACCGGAAGGCAAATTTTCACGGATGGCGGCGATGGTGCCGGCGATGCAGGTCTCGATCGCGGCAATCCTCCGAGCGAGCGCCTGCCGGGTTTCGTCATGGCCTTCGCCGATCAGGGCGCGGCTGTCGAGAAACGCACCGAGGGCGCCCCAACCGTCGGCGCCCGCTTCGCGCATCAAGTCCCATAGTGGCGCGCCGCTGTCGCGCAGCGTCGCGAGCTCCTTGGCTATACGCGCTGCGGCTGCGGGATCATCGACCGCGAGCGTGTAATGCGTATCGCCTTGGACGAGCGTGATCGCGGGCGCATCCGGCGAGACTTGGATCGCATCGACGCACAACTTGGGTTCGCGGTAGCGATGAAAGGTCCAGAGATCCATCAGGCGTTCTCGAAGATGCGCGCGATCGTCGCGCGGGGTTCGGCATAGGCGGCGAGGATTTGTTCCTCCTGCTGGATCATCGTCTCGATCATCAACGCGACGTGACGTTTCACCACGACGACGGCCTCGCGATCGATCACGCCCTCCAGCGCCAGCAATTCACGTGAGATGTCGGCATGGTCGTAGTCCGCGTTGAGATCGGCATGGTCGCGCAGCGGGAGATAGAAAGCGGCAGGTAAATCGAGTTCGCGGCACCGAGCGTCGAACGCGTCGATGAAGGCCGCCTGCGCCATTTCGAACAGGAACAGCACCGCCTTGAAGGATAACGGATGCTGGCGCGCATAGACGCCGAGCGCCGCGCATAATGCGAAAGTGGCGGGTAGCGGCTGATGCGCCTCCAACTCGGCGGAGGTAATCCCGACCGCGTCCAGCGCTCGTCCGAGAAATGCGTCGTGTCCGAGTTCCGACTTTAGGAACTCCTGAAGCAGATTCCGCTCGCGTCGGGTGAACGCGGTGGCCAGCGCGGGGGCGATCAGCCCCGGCGCGGCCTTGACGATGTAGAAATATTCGAGGGCATAGCCGATCAGGTGTTCGCGCGTCGCGTGTCGCTCGACGAGCGCGGTTTGGAAGGCGGAGCGGGCAACGCGTCTCGTGACGCGCTCGGCGATCCGGCGAACCTCGCGGTAGAGTTGCGCGCCGCTTACCATGCCCGCGGTATGCGGCCTCGCGTCAACGAGCAGGCGGACGGCGTCGAGCGCCTGGAGTAGCGGCGGCACCTTTTCGGCGATTTCGGGCACGGTGGCAATCATCGTGTCGATCGTACCGCCGCCGGTCGTGAGTTGGTCGATCAGCCGGGCCACGGCGGGAGCCTCTGCCGTTTCGAACGCGAACGCGCATTTGGTCTCGCCGACGCGGACGGTGACGCTGTTTGGCCCGACGTCCGTCGTCACACCGGGCCTGAACTTGGGGTGGCTGAGACCGGCGATAGTGGCGTCCATGCTACTATTCCTTCACAGCTCGGAGACACGCCGCAGCAGCGGTGCGTCCGCGGTATAGTGGCGCCAGACGCCGCTGTAGAATGCGTCATACAGGTCGACGAACAACGGAATTTGCGCCTTCAGCCGCCTTGCTTCCGCTTCGGTAATTGCGGGAATTTTCTGATAGATCAGCCGGCTGAGATTGCCGTGGCAAGCGCTGATGTTGATGTTCGCATGGGTGCGCAGCGGCCCGACAAAAGCCTCGTCCATTCCGACCCGGGTGCATGCCTCAATGAAGCTGTCCTCCTTCATCCCTTGGCCTTCCAGCAGGCCCAGCGTCGCGAAGAAGAACAGCGGATCGTTGTGCGCCCAATAGGCCAGGGCATTGCACAGCGCCATGGTTTCCGGGAGCGGGATGGCGTCCTGCATGTCCTCATACGTCAGGCCGACGTGCGCCAGCGACCGCAGCAGAATCTCGTCATGGCCATATTCTTCGGCGAAGAATTCATTGAGCAGCAGCCGGACTGCGGTGTTGGGGACGTAGGACAGCACCGGCGCGTCGAAATAACTCTCCCGGAACAAGAAATGCCAATTTTCGATAACCATGCCGGTGGCCAGCCGTTGCGGCAACTCGTCCGGCGCGTTGGCGGCAAGACATGTTCTCCAGAACGGGTTGCGGTAGATCGTTGTCTCGCAGCGCGCTTCGATCAGTTCTTCAAGTTCCAGGATCACCTCGGATCCCGATCGGAAAGCGGGGAGCGCGGAATCATCTATCAGCCCGAGTGCGTCGAGCGACGCGACGAGTTCGTCGGCGGCTTCGCGCGGTAGGGCGGGTTCATCCAAGACGATCCGATCGAGAGTGGTCGCGCCGTCCATCCGTCTGAGCGTACGTTCGAGCACGGTCTGCGGCAAATCACGCGCGACAAGGGTGTGTCTGTCGCCGAGCATCAGCGTGGCCTCGTTGACGCGGACCTCGGCGATGAGTCGCGGGCGACTGGCGGTATAGGTGTCTTCGGTCACGATACCGTTCCGTCACGGTGGACACGTCCGCAGGTGGTCGGCAGCGCGACATGTCTCGTGCCGCCGGCCACCAGCGGATGGGTCAGAGATGGATCGCGATCAAGGTCGGGTGGCCATCCGCCTTCTCGACTGTGAAAAGGAAATTCTTCCCGAGCTTGCCTGTATTGATGTACAGGTCGGCCTTCTTGCCGTCGAAGGTATTGTGCACGGGGTCCGCATCTTTGACTTCATGGACGGTTGGATGTGCGCTGGCTGCAGACATGATATCCTCCATTTTCGCGGCGTCGACTTCGTTTTGGTCGACTGGAGGAAATATCTGCCAGTTTTATAGTTATCTCAACAAATAGATTGTCCATTGTGGCGCAAACACATGATTGGCTTAAATAGTTCCCCTCCAGAATGGTTGAACGACCGTGTTTGACTTATGTGCGTCCGAATATCATTTTGCATTGCGGCATTTTGAATTGCTTTTCGGCCTTTGGCCTGCGCGTATTTCAGGCGATGGTGATGGCGATCTTGCCCCGGCGGGGCGGCGTTCCACGGCGGCTCGTCACGGCGTCATAGGCTGCGCCGATCTCATCGATGCCGAAGTCGCGCGGGTCGAGCCGGGGCGACAGCCGCCCGCTTTCCGCCAGCTTCGCAGCCGCGGCCAGGATCTCGCCGTATCGCTCGCGCCCTTCGTTGGCGAGCAGCGTGTGAAGCGTGAAGACGCCGGAGTAGGTGGCTTGCTTGAACGACAATGGCGCCAGTGCGTGAACGCCCCAGCCGAGCGAACTGACCACATGGCCAAGGCGCTTCACCGCCCTGAATGACGCATCGAGCATGGCGCCGCCACCCGTGTCATACACGATATCGAAACCGCGCCCATCGGTACGCTCGGCGACATAATGCTCGACCTCCTGTGCCGCGTCGATCGGCGTGGCGCCGAGGCCGCGGATATACGCGAGATCGTCGCCGAACGCGGTGGCGAACACGTGCGCCCCGTACGCCAGCGCAAGCTGCACCGCGGCATGGCCGACTCCGCCCCCGCCGCCTTGTACCAGCACGCTCTGGCCCGGGCGGATGGCGGCGCGGTCGATCAACCCTTCCCATGCGGTGAGGGTGACCAGCGGCAGGACGGCGGCTTCGCGCATGGTGAGATTGGTAGGTTTGCGAGCCAGCAGGCGTGCGTCGGCCGTGATATATTGTGCCTGTGTACCCGGCAGATCACCTACGCCGCCGACCAGGCCATAGACTTCGTCGCCGACCGCGAAGGCCGCGTCGCCGGAGCCGACCGCCTCGACCACGCCCGCCACATCCATCCCGAGCACGGCGGGCAGGGGGCGGCGCGCATGGGCGGCCTCGCCGGCGCGGATTTTCGCGTCGAGCGGGTTTGTGCCGCTGGCGTGAACGCGGACGAGCACTTCGCCGGCGCTCGGGGTGGGCCGGGGGACACGGCGAACGGTGAAGGGGCCATTCGCGCTATCGATAAAGGCGGCGAGCATCGTGGGGGATTGGGGCACGGCAACCTCTCCTGTGTGATGCCGGAAAGATGGCGCTATCATGATTGAATGAAAATCAATTATATTGCATGATAACCATGCATTTTTGTTTGAGCCTTCGATGCCACTGCAGCTTGAATGGAGCGATCTTCCGATCTTCCTCGCCATCGCGCGCGAGGGCACGCTAGGTGCGGCCTCCCGCCGCGTCGGCCAGTCGCAGCCGACCATGGGGCGCCGCCTGCGCGCGCTGGAGGGGGCTGCGGGCGTGAAGCTGTTCCAACGCACCGCTGATGGGTTCGTGCTGACCGACGAAGGCGAGATGATGCTGCGCCATGCCGAGCGGATGGAGAGCGACGCACACGCCCTTGCGCGCGAACTGGCAGGCAGCGAGCAAGGGTTGACGGGCATGCTCCGCTTGACCTGTTCGGACTGGTTTGGTCGCATCGTGCTGGCACCGGTGTTGGCGGCGTTCAACCAGCGGCACCCGTGCGTCGTGGTCGAAACGCTCACCGACCCGCGCGTTTACAGCCTCGCCCGGCGCGAGGCCGATCTGGCGTTCCGCATCGCCGCTTTCGACGAGCCGGAGGTGATCGCGCGCAGGCTGACAACCGTGTCCTACGCACTCTATGCGCCCGCGGGCCGCGAGGTGCCCGCACAGGATGTGGTGGTGATGGACACGGGATTTGGCGGTATGCCCGACGTCGGCTGGCTGATGCAGGCGATTCCCGGCGCGCGCATCGTGGCGCGTAGCAACAGCCGTGAGATGCAGGCGCGGCTGTGCGCGTTGGGGGTGGGGATGGCGGTCTTGCCCAAGCCCCTGGGCGCTGCCACCGTGGGACTGGTCGAGGTCGATCTCGGCGACGCCCCGCCATCGCGGGAAACGTGGATCGCCTATCATCGCGACATGAAGCGGCTGCCGCGTTTGCGTGCGCTGGTGGATATGGTGATCGACAGTCTGGCCGATTAGCGCTTCGGTCGTCTCCGACGATGTGCAGCATAGCGGGCAGCGCGACCGGAGCATGAAGAGGAACAGCGTCGCCGCCTCGCATCAAGTCGGCAGGGAGCTCGACCGTGGTCTTCTATGGATGCTCATTCGGTCCGCCCGCCGACTATCCGCGTCCGGCTTGGCCGAGCTCGCCGATCATCCAGCCGCGGAAGGACCGCATCGCGGCGCCTTCCTCGCGCGAGAACAGCCGCGTCAGCCAATATCGCCCCGCGTCGATCTCGAGCGGAAACGGCTGAACCAGCCGTTCCGCCGAAAGTTCGCGAGTGAACATCGACGGCGGCGCCAGCGCGACGCCAAGGCCCGCCATCGCGGCGCCGACCATCAACGCGGAGCTGTCGAACATGGGGCCGCGCGGCGAAGGCGCGCTGATGCCGGCGGCATGAAACCAGCGGGTCCACTCATTTGCCCGGTAGGAACGCAGCAATCGTTCCTGGGTGAGAGCGGCCGCATCTGTGAGCCGCGCTGCCACCGCCGGGGCGCACAATGGGCTTAGCGGCGCGGCGGCGAGGGGCTCGGCGTGCGTACCGTGCCATGCGCCATCCCCGAACCGGATAGCGTAATCGAGTGCCTCGCCCGCGAGATCCACCCGATTGTTGTTGATCGATACGCGGACGTCGATGTGCGGAAAGTCGTGCGCGAAGGCATCGAGCCGTTCGAGCAGCCAGCCGGTGGCGAAAGTGCCGACGACCCCGACATGCAGAACCTCCTGAAAGCGCCCCGCGGCGTAGCGATCGAGCGTCGCACCCACCCGATCGAAGGCGTCCGCCAACACCGGCACCAGCGCCTGTCCGTCATCGGTCAGCGCGATCCCGCGCGGCAGGCGATGGAACAATCGCGTGCCGAGCCGCCGTTCGAGTTGCGCCACCTGATGGCTGACCGCGCCTTGGCTGACGCAGAGTTCGATCGCGGCACGCGTGAAGTTGAGGTGGCGCGCCGCGGCTTCGAAGGCGCGCAGGGCGTTGAGCGGCAATTGAGCGCGTTCCATTCCGATCCTATGAGCGGAGCTCATGGCTAAGTCGAGGGAAGATGCTTTGTCCTCTTCATCCGTGCGCCTCATTGGTTGGCGTAAAGGAGACCATGAGATGCTTATCCGATCGACCGCCGCGCTCGCCTTCCTGCTGACCGGCGCCGCATCCGCCGAGCGTGCCGCTGATCCGCTGACCCGACCGATAGCGGTCGATCGTGCGGCGGAGTGGCTTGCGCCGCGTGCGCCCGTCCGCGTCTTCGGCAACACCTATCTCGTCGGTTTCGGGGGCCTCAGCGTGGCGTTGATCGACACCGGCAAAGGGTTGATCCTGATCGATGGCGCCTTGCCGCAAGCGGCACCGGCGATCCTGGTGAATGTCAAACGGCTGGGATTTCGTCCCCGCGACATCAGATATATTTTGAGCACCGAGCCGCATTTCGACCATGCCGGCGGCCTGGCCGCGCTCGCCCGCGATACCGGGGCGGTCGTCGTGGCCAGTTCACGAGGGGCCGCGGGGCTGCGCTCCGGCCGCCTTGCCATCGACGACCCGCAGCATGGTTACGACGGCCGCTTCCCGCCCGTAGCGCGTGTGCGCGTGATCGGGGATGGCGAGGTGCTCCGCCTCGGGACGGTCGCGGTCACCGCGCGGGCCACACCGGGTCACACGTTGGGCAGTATGACGTGGACGTGGCAGTCGTGCGCGGCCGGGCGCTGCAAAGCGGTCGTCTTCGCCTCCAGCCTCAACCCGGTGTCAGCCGACAGCTACCGGTACACCGCGCGCTCCAACCAAGCGATCGTCGCGGGATATCGCCGCAGCTACGCGACGATGCGGGACATACCATGCGATATCCTCATAACGGCACACGCCGACCAGAGCGGTTCGTCCGGCCGCTTCACTTTTGGTCCCCACGCGTGCGAAACGTACGCGGAGCGGTCGAGGCGCCGTCTCGTCGCCCGTATCCGGTCCGAGAAAGGCAGTCAGCGTTGAGGGCGAACCCGTTGCCGGGCTTTTCGAAGGCCGTTCATCCCGGCTCGGACACCGACTCTCGTTCCACGACCCTGGCGGGCAGCTTCTCGACAGACAGCTCGCCGCGCTGGCCCGATATCCGCTCCAGGAGAAGCGCGACCGATCGCGCGGCGATTTCTTCGATGGGTATTTCGACCGTGGTCAGGGCCGGGCTGACGAGGCTCGCGAGGTCGATATCGTCGAAACCGACAACAGACAGGGCGCGCGGCACGTCGATGCCGTTTACCTGCGCGTGGCGCATGATGCCGATGCCGATGATGTCGGCACCCGCGAAGATCGCGGTCGCCCGCCGTTCCAGCACGGCGGCCTTGGCGCCGGGTTCGAGATCGAGCGAGAAGGAATTCTCCACTTCGAACACCAGCTCGCCCGTTTCGATCAAGCGGTCGCGGAAACCGGCGCAACGATCCCGCATGCTGACGATGTCCATCGGGCCGGACACGATGCCGACCCTCCGGTGGCCGTGGGCGAGCAGGTGATCGGCCGCGCGCCGCCCCGCATCGTAATAATCGATCGAGACGGTGTCGTAACCGGGCACGGTCCGGTCGAGGAGGATGGTCGGCGTGTTGCTGAGGATGCCGCCCGACGTGTCCTTGTCGCGAATCGAGAACCAGATGAGCCCATCGACCCGGAGCCCCACCGCCATCGCCAGCGCGTCGGCTTCCAACTCCTCGGAGCCTTCGGTGTTGGTCATGTAGATATGGTAGCCGGCCGAGCGCGCCTCGCGGAACACCGCCTGCACCAGCGCGGCGAAAAAGGGATTGCCGAGATCAGGGATGACCAGCGCGAGCATGCCCGAGCGCCCGGATTTCATCGTCCGCGCCGTCAGGTTGAGACGGAAGCCGATCCGCTTGGCGACCTCGAGCACATGCGCGCGCGTCTTCGGCCCGACCGAGCCGGTGCCGTTGATCGCGTAAGACGCGCTGGTCAGCGACACCCCCGCCTCGCGGGCGAGATCCTTTAGCGTGGGCGCTTTGGGGCGGCTCGGATTGTCCATCGGTCCTGGAGATTTGATCTTTGGCACCTCGCGTAGATAGCGCGGCGGCGGGATCAGCCAAGGCCATCTCTGGATAGCGGCGATAGTGGGGGAAGCTCGATCACCGTCAGTATGGTGGCCTCGTCGGGCGCAAAATTGTTGTCGTTGACGAGGACGAGCCGACGGTGCCGTCCATGCGCGCCGGGCCACCACGCCATGCCTTCGAGGTTGCCCGAGCCGGTGGGCATCAGCCGGTCGAAGTCGACCAGCAGGCGCTTGGTCGCGACCCTGACGCGCGAGGGATCGAGTGGTGCGGTGAGCGATACCGGATCGGCGCCGCGCAGGTAGGCGAGGTATAGGCGGCAATGGAAGGCGAAGCGGCCATCGTCCTGCTGCTCGCCCGAGCGCTCCAGCACGAGCAGCCGATCATCGTCGACCGCGAGGATCTCGCTGACGCCATTGTCGGCGAGCCGGTTCGGGCGCTGGCGTACGATCGGATCGACGCGATAGCCGATCTGCCTGGGCGGCGCACCGGGGGCGATGCGGGTAAAGCGGACCAGCGCCGCGTGATCGATGTCCGCCGCCGGCCCGTCCCGCCGCAGAGGCGCCTCCATGGCCACCCAGAGCGCGTGATCGGGCGTGAATGCCAGACCCTCGACCGTCCTGTTCGGCCGGCCGTCGGTCTTGATCGCGGCGGGAAGCGGTATGCTGTCCCGCACGCGCCCACCAGCATCGCTGATCCGCACCGCCGGCCCGAATCCATCCTCCGCGTCCCCTTCGCTCGACCAGGCGAAGCGCTGCCCGTCCGGGGTCAGGCGGATCGCCTCGCCGTCGATGGCTTCCTTGCCCGACCCCGGCGCTGGATAGACCCCTCCCCGTTCGTCGCGCAGCAGTACGGGGGCGAGGGAAGGTCGCATCCGGGTCAGGCGCAGGCGGTAAAGCCGGGCGGGTCCGTGCTGCGACTTGTCGTCGCTGATCAACAACCACGCGCGTCGCCGGCGGTCATAGTCGATCCCCGAGATACCGCCCACCGCCTCGCCGGCCGCGCTGGGAGGCAAGACGATGCGTTCGATCACCTTCGGCGCGTCCGGTGACGACGCATCCGCACTGCCGGGCAGCCATGCCGCCAGGGCGAGTAGCGCGTCGAGACAGCATGGCCGGCGCACCGCTCAGAACCGCACGCGGAACGACGCGGTCACCGTCCGTGGCGCGCCGATGAAGTAGCGCCCCAGCGAACGCCCGGGCAGGCCGGTTTCCGTCGCGGTCGCGGTCGCGCTGGTGACCGATGCGATATAGCCAATGTCGAACAGGTTATCGACGTTGAGCTGGATCGACGCCGCCTTGAGCGGCCCGATCTGCGGCAAGGTATAGCGGGCCGAGGCGCCGACCAGCGTATAGCCGGGAATGCGATCGATCGCGACTTCCTGATAGGTGGTCGGCGCGATGATGTCCCCGCCGACCCGGCTGCTGATATATTGCACATGCCCCTCCACCCGCACGCCCGCGAACGGCTTGAGGCCAGCCTCGGCATAGACGCTATGGCGCGGGATATCGCGCACGTCGCTGCCGGCGATGATGCCGACCGAGGCGAGGTTGAGCCGGTCGCGCGAGCCCGGCGCGGCGTCGTCATAGGTCGCGCGCTGATAGGAATAGGATGCGTAAAGATCGTACCACCGGCCGGTCGCCAGCCCTGTCACCTCCACGCCGTTGGTCGTCTGGCCGAGGATTGTCGCCGCCCGCGTTGCGACGTTGCCGCGCTGGATATCGATCGGATCGGTCACGGTTGGGTCGTTGGGCACGATGCCGACGCCGTTCTTCAGATGGACGTGGAAGGCCTGCACCGAAAAGGCGTAGTTTCCATTCGTGTAGCGCACCCCGCCATCGACGTTGCTCGACTGGAGCGGCTTGAGGTCGCCCGGCTGGATCATCGCCGTCGAGCCGAGGAACGCATCCTCCGGGATGCCCGAGAAATTCTTGGCATAGCCGCCGAACAGCTCGATATGCCGCACGGGCGTCAGGCTGAAGCCGAGCTTGGGCTGGACCGGCGAGTCCTGCGTGAAATCGAGGCGCGCCGCATATTCCAGCGGCGAGCGTGCCTTGTAGCGGACATGATACCAGGTCAGCCCGGCATCGATCCGCAGCATGTCGGGAATGAGCTGCACGGAATCCTGACCATAGACCTCCAACGTCGAGATCGAGGTCGAGCGGTCATACAGCACGTAGGAGGGCCGGCCGCCCTGCCATGACAATCGTGTGGTCGAGGGCACGATCGGGAAGTAGTCGCGTTCCTCCGTCGATGTACCGCCGTCGTACCAGACGCCGACGCGGACGGTGTTGCGCGGGATCAGGTCGCTCACCTTCAGTTCGGCGGTGGCGCCATAGCGCTCGCGTGTGCGGGGTGTGACGCGCATGTCGGCCGGGCCGCCATAGACATTCGGATTGGAGGTGGTGGCGAGCGCCGGGCGGATAGCGCCGCCGGTCGCGTTATAGCCGAGCACGGCATAAGGATCGTTGCCGGCGAGCTGACGGTGGCGGTTCTGGTAGCTGAGCGAATAACCGTCGAGTGTCTGGTAATACGGATTGACGGTGACCGTCACGTGATCGCCGGCGACGAGCTTGCCGTTGACATAGGCCAGGAAGTCGCGACGCGCGCCGCCGAACGTGCCGCCATAGTTCAGATCCTGATTGGGTATGCCGGTCAGCGCGTCGCTTAGATAATCGCTCTTCGGATTGGCCCTGAACTGCGCCAGCGTGACGATGTTGAAGTCGTTGTCGAACTGGCTGTTGTACGACACCCGCGCCTTGAGGAAGGAGCCATTGTCGAAGCGCTTCATTCGTAGCAGACGTTCAACGTCACGCCCGGTCCAGTCAGCCGCTTGACCAGCTTCCTGATCGCATCGTCCTCGTTGGCGACCGTGCCGACGAAACGCACCTCGCCTCCGCGTTCCCCATCGGCAACCGCGACCGCAATGGTTTCCTTATGAACGTCCAGACCAACGTATTTCACCGTCTCCGTCATGACTCGTCTCCGCTGCTGACAAATCCATCATCAGCATCTCAGATTCGAGCCTCCGAGGCTCTGGCAGTCATGGGGTCTCTATGAGCGTTATCGAGAGATTGCCCCGTAAGCCCAGAGCCCCATGCAACTCCAGCACATCGGCCAACCGAATAAGCTCCGCGACAAGTTCGACGCCCGTCGCACCTGCTCCGACCACCGCGACCGATAGGGGCCGCTGGCTGGCGACGGACCGTATCAACGCTATCCGCAGCCTGTCGTTGAATGCGAGCGCCTCTCGCCGACTGTCGATGGTCATGCAATGCTCCGCGACACCGGGCGTTCCGAAATCATTGGCACGGCTTCCGGCTGCGAGGACCAGCGTATCATATTGAAGGGAGCGGGCGGGCAGCACCTCTTCACCGGTCGCCATGACCGGACCGATCCGAATGAGGGACCGCTCGCGATCGACGGCAACGACCTCGCCAAGCTCGAATGAGAAGCCCCTGCGGCGCGCTTGCGAGAGATAGGCGGTTTGATGGGCGCCGGTATCCGCCGTTCCAGCGGCAATGGTGTGGAGCATGGGTTTCCAGACATGAGCCAGTTCGCGATCGACAAGTCGAACATCCCAGCCCAGCTTGCGTGCAGGCTTGCCTGAAACATGGCTGGCAAGATCGAGGCCCGCGACACCTCCACCGACGACCACGATCTTGTGCTTTTCAGTCATGTCTATCCATTCTTGGAAATTTTCACTTGTTACGACTTCGTCTGACCACATGGTCGCCATTCAGAAATAGCGGCGCTGCCGCAGCCGAAGAGCCAGCCAGATCAGGAAAAGGCTGCGTACCAGAAGACTCAGGCCGATGGCGATGCCAACATAGGTGATGGCGACGATCGGATGCACAAAAAGCAAAGACAGCCCAAGTACTACGTTGACGATACTCAAGCAGATAAGCCAGGGCCGGTCTTCCCTTTTTCGTAGGGACGCGGAAAAGGTAAAGCGCGCTCCAACGAGAAGCCACGCACTGCTCAACCAAACGAGTGACAGGCCGCCGGCGAGCGGGTGAAAGAGGACTATGCCGCCCCCGATCAGGGTGAGAGCGCCAAAAAGCGCCTCCGAGCGATCCTTGCGGCGTCTGGAAAGCCCGGCGACGACCATGAGAACGCCATAGCCCAAAAGCCCGAAACCAAGTGCTGTGCCGGCGGACAGTCCGAAAAGAAATGGATGCAGAAGACCAAGCATGCCAAGTATTGCGACGGCAATGCCGTAGGCGAGCATCCAGGCCTGCTCGCTGCGTAAGAGGTGTCTGGTCACATGGTTGATCCGCTTTTTGGTCATCCAATCGCCCGGGTTGCCGAGAGTGCTGGAGCCGATTTTTAAGACAGCTTAGAGCGATAGGATGATTGGAATCGCCGAGTTTCTCAGCAAATGCCGAGTTGTTCCTCCTAAAACGCTCTCGCTCAACTTGGATCTTCCGTAAGCGCCCATGACGAGCAAATCAGCGCTGTTGCTTGTCGCGAAATCAAGAATGAGCTTTCCCGTTTCACGACCCTCGAGCAGGTGCAACTCGGCGTTGAGGCCACTTCGGGCGAGGTGCGCCTTCAACTCGCTGCCGGGATCGAAATCCACGATTTTGTGAGCGCCTATTTGCTGTACGACGACGACATCGATCCGCGCTGCCTCGAAGAGGAACGGCATCGCGTTCGCAACCGCCCGAGCGGCTTCGGCACTGCCATTCCAGGCAATGACAATGCTGTTCGGCATACGGCTGACCGGCCAATTCTCCGGTAAAAGGAGGACAGGTCGTCCCGACGCAAAAATCAACTCGCCAGATAGGCCGAGCCTCGTTTGTGCTTTGTTCGGCCGTGCTCCCCCGCCGATAATCGCAAGGCCCGCGTAACGGGCGTACAACATCAGCCTTTGATCACGTTCGTGGTTGAAGCGCCGCCATGTGCCCTGGAGATTTAAGTCGCAGATGATCTTGTCGAAGGCTGCCCGCATTTCGGCTTCTGCCGTACGCATGCTGTCACCGAATGTCTTAAGCATCTCCGTAATGCCGTCGCCAATCGCATAGTCCGAATGGAGATGTAGCTCGAGACCATCGACGACGAAGACGCATGTCAGATGTGCCCGCCATCTATGTGCCAGTTTTCCGGCATATGATAAACGAGTGTTCCAATGAGGCGTATCTTCCAGGAAGACAATGATATCCTTAGGTGTCATCGGGATTCTTTCTGGAGTGGTGGTTGTCGGGTAACGTCGTGGCGCGGTCGCGGCTCAAAATATTGCCGTTATCGATGCCTTCGAAGGAGGCGAAGCGTCGGACACCGTCAAAGACGTTTGAGTTGGCGCGACGCAGATATCGCCTCGCTGCCTCGAGCAAAGGCGGATCAATCTCTTCGAATCCGGTCACGTCACCGCCGGGTGCGAACTGCCACATCGCGAAAGCGCGCAAAGCTTCGAGTTGCGGATTGGCCAACGTCGTGACTCGCTCGACCCCGAAGACTGACAGGATGAAAGACATTCGCCTGCCATCTGGAGGTCTGGCGACGCGACGACGGTTTCGCGCATCGGCTATACCGATGAGCAAAGCGCTTTTCTGGATGCGCGTGAGAGGCGGAAGATGCATCATGTTCCCGCAACTCCCGCAGAAGCGAGCGGACCGGCGATCAACAAGAAGGATGAAACAGCCCGCTCAAGATGTTGGCGGCGCGCACCACCACTCGGAGGGGCCGCGACGCCCGCGAGAAGGCGTAACGGAAGATCGGCAACCACCAGTCCGGAAAATGCTGCGTATAAATCCTCAGGTCGGGCGCTCTGGCTGTCCGCTATCCATCTCCAGTCGGTGAAATATGCATGCAACTCGGCTTCAATGGGCGCGATTCCCGCATCATAGATAAACACGCCGAGATCAGACTCTCGCGGCACCTGGGGCAGCACGAGTTGCACCAGGTCGAGCCATTCTTTGGCGGTGACGAACCCTAAAAGCTGATCGGCGATGTCTACCAGAGTCGCAGCGAGATGGAGCCGCTTCCCTGCAAGGGGCGAGGTCGGCCGAATGCGCTCGAGACGATCCTGGATCAGCGCTTCAAACAGCCCTCGCTTGCTGCCGAACAAACTGTAGATCGTCCCTCGCGAGCCGCCTGTTTGCTCGATAATGTCGGTGATGCTCGTCCCGTCATAACCCTGCCTGAAAAAGCAGGCGGCGGCGCCGTCCAACATCCGTTGCCGCTTGAGCACGGTACCGGGCCGCATTCTGCGGGCGACAGCCTCATCTGGCGGTTTCCTCCCCGTGGATATGCGCCGATAATTCACGGTCTCGCACCCGCTATGGGGTTGCCTTCGTCCGTACGGCCGGGAGAGCTCGCGCGGCAGGTGGAGCGCAGATCAGCGCAAGCCACCGCCAAAAACCCTGTAAAGATCGACGAGGTTAGATTGCTTTGCCAACCTTGCGTCGATCAAGCTCTGTTGAGCGGCCAGAAGCGCTCGCTGGGCATCGAGGGTCGAAAGGAACGGATCCAATCCCCTGCGATAGCGCGCCTCGGCCAGTTGGTAGCTCTCGGCGCTCGCCCGCTCCAGCGATTGCTGGGCGTCGAGTTGCTCCGCGATCGTCGACCGCCGGGCGAGGGCGTCCGCCGCTTCCCGAAAAGCCGACTGGACAGCTTTCTCGTAGCTCGCGACCGCCGCATCCCGCTGTGCCTTCGTCGCCGCGAGATTGGCGCTGTTCCTGCCATAGTTGAAGATGGGCAGAGTTGCCGCGGGGCTGAAATTCCACGTGTCCGAGCCGGACTCGAACAGATGCGACAGGCCGGGAGCCATGGTTCCCACAGCTCCGGTCAACGAAATGCGGGGGAAGAAAGCCGCTCGCGCTGCGCCGATGTTGGCATTGGCGGCGATCAACTGGTGCTCGGCGGCGAGTACGTCGGGACGACCGACCAAGACCTCCGAACTCAGGTTCGGGGGCAATTGGTCAATCGTGTAGGAAGCTTCTCCCAGCCGGATAGGCAGCATGCCGTCGTCGGGTGATATGCCCATCAAAAGAGCGAGCGCATTGCGATCCTGGGCGACTGCGGTCCTTAGCTGGGCAACCGTGCTGCGCGCCTGTTCGAAACTGGTCTGCGCCTGCCGCACGTCGAGAGCCGAGGCATAGCCACGCTCATGCCGTGCGCGAGTGAGACCAAGTGTGCGTTCGAATGCATCGCGGCTTTGCGATGCGACATCGAGCCGCTCGGTGTCCGCACCCAGTGTTAGCCAAGCATTGGCGACTTCTCCCACAAGTGCAATCTGCGCCGCCTTGCGCGCTTCATCGGTCGAGAAATATTGTTCGAGCGCGGCCTTCGACAGGTTGCGAATGCGCCCGAAAAGGTCGATTTCCCAAGAAGCGCCGATGCTGGCTGACCAAGATTCCGGCGTCCTGTCGCCCCCGTAGAGCGCTGCCTGGTCGCGCGTTACACGCTGCATCGCGCCGCTCCCGTCGGCGGAGACGGTGGGAAGCAAGTCCGATCGCTGGACGCGATACGAGGCCCTCGCCGCCGCGACATTGGCGACCGCGACCCTCAGATCGCGATTGTTCCGTAGGGCCAGGTCGATCGCACCGCGCAGACGCTGATCGGTAAAAAATGCCTGCCAGCCGACCTCGGCGAGGGGCGTTTTGTTATCGTCGCCGAGTTGGGGAGGGTGCGCGTCGGCCGGCAGGCTGGCAGGTACAGGCAGCGACGGACGTCTATATTCCGGCGCAAAACTGCATCCGCCAAGGAGAATTGCGGTTGCGAGAACCGCCAAAGAGCAGCGCATGGAGATGTTCCTGTTCATTCCGCCGGCTCCGGCAGAGCGGTTTGCGGGGCATCATTCGGCTTGTCCTTGCCCCGAGTGATCCGGCTGACGAGGACGAAGAACAGCGGCACGAACATGATGGCGAGGACGGTGGCGGCCGCCATGCCGCCTGCTACCACGATGCCGATCGCATTCTGGCCGCCCGCGCCCGCCCCTTTTGAAAGGGCGAGAGGGATGATGCCGCCAATAAAGGCGAAGGACGTCATGAGGATTGGCCGCAATCGGAGCCGGGCAGCATAAAGCGCTGCTTCGATCGCCGTTGAGCCATTCCGTCGTTCGGCTTCGGCAAATTCCACGATCAGGATCGCGTTCTTGGCTGAAACACCAACGGTCGTGAGGAGTGCCACCTGGAAATAGACGTCATTGTTGAGGCCGCCGAGGGTCGCGGAAAGAACTGCGCCGAAGACGCCGAGCGGCGCGGCCGTCATCACCGCGAAAGGCACGGACCAGCTTTCATAAAGTGCCGCCAGGCAGAGGAAGACCATGAGCAGCGACAGCGCATACACGGCCATTGCCTGGTTTCCTGCAAGCCGTTCCTCATAGGATAGACCGGTCCATTCGAACCCGACGCCAGCCGGCAGCTTGGCGGCCATTTCCTCCATCGCCTTCATGGCCGTGCCGGAACTCTTGCCCGGCGCGGGCTCGCCCAGGATTTCGAAGGCAGGAAGGCCATTATAGCGCTCGAGACGAGACGAGCCGTACATCCAATGGGTGGACGCGATCGTCGAAAGCGGCGTCATCTCACCGGAGATGCCCCGGACGTTCCAGCGATCGAGATCGTCCGGCGCCTTGCGGAAAGGTTCGTCAGCCTGGACATAGACCTTCTTGACGCGGCCGCGATCGATGAAGTCGTTCACATAGGCGCCACCCCAGGCTGTCGAGATGGCGTCGTTCACATCGGCCTGGGAAAGGCCGTGCGCGCCCGCCGCTGCCTGATCGACGTCAATCTGCAACTGAGGCGCGTCCTCCTGGCCGTTGGGACGCACGGCGATCAGGTCGGGATTCTTCGCAGCCATGCCCAGAAGCTGGTTCCTGGCATCGAGCAACGCCTTGTGGCCAAGGCCGTTACGATCCTGAAGCTCGAAGTCGAAACCGGTCGCATTACCGAGTTCGATGATAGCCGGCGGAATGAAGGCGAAGACCGTCGCATCGCGCTCCTTAGCGATCGCGGCGTTGAGGCGCCCGGCGACTGCCGAAGCCGAATTTTCCTTGCCCGCGCGCTCGTCCCAGGGTGTCATGCCTACGAAGGCCATGCCGATGTTCTGGCCGCGTCCCGCCAGGCTGAAGCCGTTGACGGTGAAGACCGAAGCCACGTTGTGCCGTTCGTTCTTCTGGAGGAAGTCTGCGATCTTCTCGTTGACCTGGATGGTCCTCGAGACGCTGGCTCCGGCGGGCAACTGGACCAGCGCCATCACGGTGCCCTGGTCCTCATCCGGCAGGAAGCCAGTGGGCAGGCGAGCGAACAGTGCGGTCAGGCCGATGATGATGAGGCCATATAGCAAGAGAGAGCGCTTGGGGGATCGGATCGCCCGCGAAACGCCATTCTCATAGCGTGCCGCGCCGCGATCGAAGGTGCGGTTAAACCAGCCGAAGAAGCCCGTGGTTTTGCCGTGCGAACCCTTTGGGATGGGCTTGAGGATGGTCGAGCAGAGCGCGGGCGTCAGGACCAGCGCCACGAGCACCGAGAGCGCCATAGCGGACACGATGGTGACGGAAAACTGGCGGAAGATGATACCGGTCGACCCACCGAAGAAGGCCATCGGAATGAACACCGCCGAAAGCACAAGGCCGATGCCGATGAGCGCGCCGGAGATTTCTTCCATCGATTTGCGCGTCGCCTCAAGCGGCGGGAGGCCCTCTTCCGCCATGATGCGTTCGACATTCTCCACGACGACGATCGCGTCGTCGACGAGCAGACCTATGGCCAGCACCATGCCGAAAAGCGTGAGCGTGTTGATCGAGTATCCCATGGCCGCGAGCACGCCGAATGTGCCTAGCAGGACCACGGGGACCGCAATGGTCGGAATGAGCGTTGCCCGGAAGTTCTGCAGGAACAGCAGCATCACGAGGAAGACGAGAACCACCGCCTCGAACAGCGTTTGCACGACGTGATGGATCGAGACCCGCACGAAAGGTGTGGAGTCGTAGGCGAAAGCAACCTTCACGCCGGGCGGAAAAGTGCTCGACAGCTCATCGACCCGCGCTTTGAGCGCGTTGATCGTGTCAAGGGCGTTGGCGCCGGATGCCAGACGGATCGCAAAGCCTGCGGCAGGGTGGCCATTATATTTGGCGTCGACCTCATAGCTCTCGCTACCGATCTCGACACGCGCGACATCAGCAATCCTGACCGTCGACCCGTCGGTATTGGTGCGCAGCAATATCTGCCTGAACTGCTCAGGCGTGCGCAGGCGGGACTGGGCGTTGACAGTGGCATTGAGCTGCTGTTCGGGTCCCGAGGGTCGCGCGCCAACCTGACCGGCTGAGACCTGCGCGTTTTGAGCACGGATCGCCGCCTTCACATCGGCAGGGGTAAGTCCGAAGGTCTGAAGCTTGTAGGGATCGATCCAGATGCGCATCGCATATTGCGCGCCCAGCACGATCGTATCGCCAACGCCCGTGACGCGGCTCAGCGGATCCTGAAGCCGGGAGGATATGATGTCGCCAAGGTCGCCGCTGTCATATTTCCCGTCCTCCGAATAGACTGCGAGCACGGCAAGGAAGTTGATGGTGGACTTGGTAACGCGCATACCCTGCTGCTGCACTTCCTGTGGCAGCAGCGGCGTTGCGAGCTGAAGCTTGTTCTGTACCTGCACCTGGGCGATGTCGGGATCGGTACCCTGCTCGAAGGTGAGGGTAATCGTTACTGTGCCGGCGGATTCGCTCGTCGACGACATATAACGCAGATTGTCGATGCCCTTCATCTGCTGCTCGATCACCTGCGTGACGGTGTTTTCGAGCGTCTCAGCTGAAGCGCCAGGATAGGTGGCGTTGATCTGGATCGCAGGCGGTGCGATCGGGGGGAATTGCGAGATGGGCAGGCGAGTGATGGAAAGGCCGCCCACCAGCATGATGACGATGGCGATGACCCAGGCGAAAACCGGTCGATCTATGAAAAAGCGAGCCATGGGATCACCGTGCCGATGCGGTTTTGGAAAGGGACGCCCGAACCGGTTTTACCGTCGCGCCGGGTGTCGCGCGCTGAACGCCGTCGACGATCAATCGGTCGCCGGGCTGCAACCCGCTGGCAATCAACCAGCGGTCGCCCACGGCGCGCACCGTCTCGATATGGCGCTGTTCGACCTTGTCGCCTTTGCCGACCACCAGCGCGGTGGCGCGGCCGCGCTCATCGCGCGTAACGCCTTGCTGCGGAACCAGGATCGCGTGATCCTCAACGCCATCGACCAGCTTGGCCTTGACATACATGCCGGGCAGAAGCGTTCCCGTGGGGTTGGGGAAGACCGCGCGCAGAATGACGGCGCCTGAGCTGGGATCGACCGACACCTCGCTGAACCGCAAGGAACCCTTGATCGGATAAGGGCTTCCATCCGGCAGGGTGAGGCTCACCGGCGCCTCGGCATTGCGTGCTTCGCCCTTGGCAAAGGCATTCTTCAGGCGCAGCAACTCCGCGCTCGACTGCGGCACGTCCACGAAGATCGGGTCCAGGGTCTGGATCGTTGCAAGTGGAGCAGCCTGTCCTGTTGTGACCAACGCGCCAGCGGTAATGAGCGAGCGGCCGATGCGGCCGCTGATCGGAGCGGTGATGCGAGTGAATTCAAGATCGATCTTGGCCGAGCGGACTGCAGCCCTCGCGGATTCGACGTCGGCGACTGCCTGACCCCGCGCCGAGGCTGCATCATCCGCGTCCTGGCGGCTCACCGCATCAATCCCCACCAGATCCTTCGTCCGGGACGCGCGGCTGTTCACTGAAACCAGGGTTGCCTCCGCGCGGGCGAGCGAGGCCCGCGCCTTGTCGAAGGCCGCCTGATAGGGAGCCGGGTTGATCTGGTAGAGGAGCTGCCCCTTGGAAACATAGGCGCCTTCCTCGAACAGCCTGCGCAGAACGATGCCGCTGATTTGCGGGCGGACCTCGGAGATCAGCGAGGGACTCGTGCGTCCGGCAAGCTCGGTCACCAGCGTTGCCGGTGCGGATTCGACCGTGACAATCCCGACTTCCGCCGGACCCGGTGTGGGTTGGCTACCGCCATGATTGCAAGCCGCGGTGCCCAAAACCAGGGCAAGTGCGAGCGCGGAGCGCCGCATTGGGGATCGTTTCATCGGCCAACCCTTAGAAAATGAGAGCAATCGTTCACTCTTTATTTTTGTGCCGCTAATCTGCTAGGCGTGATTCGTCAAGAATGAGGTTTGAGAAAAATCACGATGGTTAAGACCCCGGATGCTATCGCCAGGCAGCAGCAGCGCGCCGAAATGCGCCGCGATCAGGTGCTGGACGCTGCGCGCGCCTGTTTTCTGCGAGAGGGATTTCATGCCGCGAGCGTCAATCGCATCGCGGCCGAGGCCGGCATGAGTGTTGGCCACCTCTATCGTTATTTCGAGAGCAAGGAGGAGATCATCGTTGCGCTTTGCGAACGCAACCTGGACGAGTTTCTGAGCCACGCGCCCGTCCTTCCGCCCAATCAGAGGGCCGACGGTGAGGCTATGATCGCAGCGAGCCTCGCGGAATTCGATGCGCTGATCGATCGAAGTCATGCCGGCTTCGCAATGGAAGTTTTGGCCGAGGCCGCGCGCAGCGAGGCCGTTCAGGCAATCGTGACCGAGAACGACCGCAAGTTTCGCGACAGCCTGAGGGACCTGATGGTCCCTCTTCTATCAGCGAAAACGCAGGATGTGGTCGAGGAGAGGGTGGAAATGGCGCTGCTCCTCCTTCACGGCCTCATGATGCGCACGATGAGCGGATTGACGTCCCAGGATGTCGAGCGCCTCAAGATTGCATTCCAATATCTTATGCGAGCAATCCTGCTCTAAAAAATAAATAGTCTAGGACATGGTGCATGACGAATCTGATGACGGGCAAGCGAGGCCTGATCATGGGCTTGGCCAATGACAAGTCACTTGCCTGGGGTATCTCGAAAGCCCTGTATCAACAGGGCGCCGAACTGGCATTTTCATATCACGGGCCGGCTCAGGAACGGCGGGTGCGTCCGTTGGCTGGACAATTGGACTCAGATTTCCTGGTCGAGTGCGATGTCGCCGACATGGCTGACCTTGATGCTCTCTTTGCCCAAATCCAACAACACTGGGATACATTGGATTTCGTTGTCCATGCTATCGGTTTCTCGGACAAGAATGAACTGCGTGGAAAATATGCCGATACAAGTCTGGAAAATTTCGTTCGTACTATGAACATATCGGTATATAGTCTTGTAGCCATCGCCAAGCGAGCGTCTCTGCTCATGAAAGATGGGGGTTCGATCCTGACGTTGAGCTATTATGGAGCCGAAAAAGTTCTTCCTAACTACAATGTGATGGGTGTGGCTAAGGCTGCTTTGGAAACCAGTGTCAAGTATCTCGCATCTGATTTCGGTCCGCAGGATATTCGAGTCAACGCCATTTCAGCAGGGCCAATCAAGACATTGGCTTCCAGCGGGATCGGTGATTTTCGCTATATCCTGAAATGGAATGAACATAATTCGCCTCTTCGCCGCAACGTCACGGTGGAGGATGTGGGAGGAGCTGCACTCTACCTGCTTTCCGATCTGGCAAGTGCGGTGACGGGGGAAATCCACCATGTCGACGCAGGCTACAACATCATCGGCATGAGAGCCGAAGATGCTCCCAATTTTACGAACGCATCAGCCTAAGTGCTCTGCCAGCCGGTAACGATCTGCGTTGAGTTCAGAATATCTACCAGATTGTCCCATCGTCGTCGGTTGTGCCCCGCCGGCTGCCTGGCTTGGAGGGCGCTCATCCTGTGTCTTGCGCCCTATTCGCCTAGATAGATCAGCGATTTTCCGTTGTTCCGTCCATCATAGAGGCGAGCGATCGCCCCTGGGGCGTGGAGAAGGCCGGTCACAATGTCTTCCTCGTAGTGCAACATTCCAGATCGGATCCGGCCAGTGAGATCGGCAAGAGCCCCGGGAAAATCCTCGCTATGGTCGAAGACCAGCAAGCCCGACCAGATTAGGCGACGCGTCAGTATTTCCCGTTCTGCACGTAAGCCGGTGGGGGTAGGGGACCATTGAGATACTGCGGCCGTCCCGCATTGTACGATACGACCGCCCGTCTTCATCCTTCGGAGCGCCTGATCGAGAAGGTCGCCCCCGGTATTGTCGAAAAAGACGTCAATTCCATCGGGAACAAGCCGATCGAGCAATGATGCTGCATCGGCCGACTTGTAGTTGGCGGCCGCTGCATAGCCGAACCGGGACGTGCAACGCGCGAACTTGGCGTCGTCACCGGCAAGGCCAATGACATGGAATGCCCTGGCCTGCGCCAGCTGGCCGACAAGGCTGCCCACCGCGCCCGCGGCAGTCGTGACCAATATGGTGTCCCCTGCCTTCGGACGACCGAGCTTGAAGAGGCCGAGATAGGCAGTCAGTCCATTGATACCGAGAACTCCGGCATAGGCAGAGAGGGGAGCCTGGATCACGTCGATTCGCGTCACCACCGCTTGAGGCCCGACGACCGCATAATCCTGCCAGCCGAACCAGCCATAGAGATGCAGGCCCTCCGGGAATTCCGCATGACGGCTTTCGACGATCACGCCTACAGCGAGTGCGCGCATTACGTCGCCGACAGGGACCGGCTGCGAATAATTGCTTCCCTCGTTTGTCCACCCTCGCTGCGCCGGATCGACCGAAAGATAGATATTGCGCACGCGAAACTGGCCTTCGGCCAGCGACTCCAGTGACGCTTCGTCAAACGTGAAATGACTGGCTTGCGGGATGCCGACGGGACGACTGGACAGGATCACGCGGCGGTTTCTACCGGGAAGGTTCCGAGGGGTGGCAGGCGTGGACATGCAGATATCCTGAAAGCTTCATGTTGCCATGACGTGTGGAAAAACGGAGTCGTCGTCCTTCGAATATCTTCCTAATGTGGCCGTGCCCACTCAGACATTCTCGGCTGCGATTAGTGGCCTAGCGGGAAAGAGGCAGAACGATGCCGTTCTCGTGTTCGAGATGGACGAGTTGGTCAGAAGGCGACATTGTCGCCGCCTTTGGTCTGGAGCATGGTGCGGGCCTCGGCGGGGGTGGCGATATCGAGGCTGAGTTCCTCGAGGATGCGGCGGATCTTGGCGACCTGCTCGGCATTGGAGGTGGCGAGCCTGCCCTTGCCGGCATAGAGGCTGTCCTCGAGCCCGACCCGCACATTGCCGCCCAGGATCGCGCTCATCGTGACGAACGGCAGCTGGTGGCGGCCAGCGCCCAGCACCGAGAGATAATAGTCCTGCCCGAACAACCGGTCCGCGGTCGCGCGCATGTGCAGCAGGTTCTCCGGCTCGGGTCCGATCCCGCCCAGGATGCCGAAGATGCACTGCACGAAGAAGGGCGGCTTCACCAGGCCCAGGTCGGCAAAGTGCGCCAGATTGTAGAGATGCCCCACGTCATAGCACTCGAACTCGAAGCGCGTGCCGTTCGCCCCCATTGCCCGCATGCCATAGTCGATCTGGGTGAAGGTGTTCGACAGGATCAGGTCCTTCGTCCCTTCCAGATAGGGCTTCTCCCAGTCGTGCTTGAACTCGGTGATCTTGCCCGCCGCGCCCGAGATGTTGAAGTTGAACGAGCCCATGTTCATCGACGCCACCTCGGGCTGCGTCGCCAGCGCCGGCGCCAGCCGCTGCTCCAGCGTCATCCCCAGACCCCCGCCCGTCGTCACGTTGAGGATCGCGTCGGTCTGCTGCTTGATCCGCGGCAGGAACTCCAGGAACCGCTCCGGCGTCTGGTCAGGCTTGCCCGTCTCCGGATCGCGCGCGTGCAGATGGATCATCGCCGCCCCGGCCTCCGCCGCCGCTACCGCCTCACGCGCAATCTCCTCCGGCGTGATCGGCAAATACGGCGACATCGTCGGCGTATGAATGCTCCCCGTCACCGCACACGTGATAATCACCTTCTCAGCACGCTTCATGGTTTTCCTTTCAGGCGATCAAAGCCTTGTCATCGTTGACGGGCGCGTCCTCAACGATCGCCGGGACTTCTGGATTGTGGATGAAATGGGCGGGCTGGTTGGGACCCCATAGATAGGTGCTGTCTTCCAGCGCATAATTGGTCGGGGTCCAGCGATCGTGGTCCTCGATATAATCCATATCCGAATAATATTCGAACCAACTCCCCCATGGATCTTCGATATAGTGGAAGAAGTTCGACCCGATGGTGTGGCGCCCGAAGCCCCAGTCGGCGCGTCCGGCCGCCGTCACCAGCTTTCGTCCGGCCCAGCCGACCTGGTCCGGGTCGAGAACGGCGAAGCTTGCGTGGTGGAACCCGATCGCATGTGACTTGGCCAGGGCGATGACATGATGCTCGCTGTTCTTGCGGGCGCAGCAGAAGGCGACCAGATCTTGCGAACGATCCGCCAGCCCCATGCCAAGTGCGTCTGTCAAGAAGGCGATGCTGACTGGAATATCGGGCGAAAACAGTGCGACATGCCCCAGCTTCACCGGTCTGATGACTTGGGGATAGCTCGACCGCGCGCCGACACCCGCCTTGTTCTTGCGGATGGTCCGACCCGGCGCGTTGATCTCGAACGCATTGTTCAGTGGCGGCAGTTCTGGAACGTCCTGATCTACGAGATGGAAGACGACGCCGTTTGGGTCGCGGACCCAGAGGCCCTCCGGCTCGCCCTCGCTCGGGGCGTCGATCACCGCGCCGCCGGCGACCGGAACGCGTGCAGAGATCTCTTCCAACTGGTCGGCGTAAAGACGGACGAACTTGAGCCGCTTGGCCGGAGCGCCGCCATAAAGGATAATGGCATCACGCTCTTGCCCGGTACAGCGGAAGCGGGCGATGTGGTTATCGCCGAACGCATCGAGACCGGCGATGGTGTAGAACTCCCGACCCGGCGCTACATCAGGCACGTCGAGCGCGACGGCCGCGATTGCTTTAACAGCCATTTCCTCTCTCCTTCAGATGTTACCTTGGGTATTATCCCTTCACACGGTTTTCGATTGCGCCGATCCCGTCGATCTCGCATCGCACCACGTCGCCGGCTTTCAGGAACACCGGCGGATCGAGCGCCACGCCAACACCGCTCGGAGTTCCGGTGGCGAGCAGATCGCCGGATTCGAGCGTGAAGGCGGTCGACAGATATTCGATCTGGGTGTTGATGTTGTGGATGAGGTCGGAGGTGTTGCTGTCCTGGCGCAGTTCCCCATTCACCCAGGTGCGCAGGCCCAGGACGTGGGGATCCGGGATCTCATCGGCGGTGACGATCCAGGGTCCGAACGGGCCATGCGTGTCGAAGGACTTACCGACCGTGAAGGTGGGGGAATGGCGCTGCCAGTCACGCGCGGACACATCGTCCACCACGACATAGCCAAAGACGTGGCTGAGCGCGTCTGCGGCGGAAACCGCCTTCGCCGGGCGCCCGATGATCACGCCCAGCTCGACTTCGTAGTCGAGTTGTTCGGTCACGCCGGGATCGATCTCGTCGAACGGGCCGGAGACGCAACTCGTCTGTTTGTTGAACCAGAACTGCTTCTCAGGTACGACGACGCCGAGCTTTCGGGCTTCCTCAGCATGCTTCGTGTAATTCATGCCGATCGCGAGGAACTTCAGCGGCCGGTACGGCGCAAGCAGCTTCACCTCAGTGAGCTTGTAGTGCGGGGCGATACCCACGATCGCACTTCGGATAGCCGTCAGCGCTTCGTCACCGCCGGCGATGATCGCCAGCACATCCGTCTCCGGCGCGCCTGTCTTCGCCAGGTCGATCACACCATCGTCTACCACTACGCCGGTAGAGACCGCGCCATCCTTGTCAAATCGAACCAGTTTCATCCGTAACTCCCATCTGCATTGCGTCGGCGCGTTGCCCGCGGTGCGCATTCAGGTCCGCCCAGGGGCGCCGTTTGCTTCAGGCACCCTGGGCGGCAAGCGCGTTCAGACCAGCGGCGTCACATGATCCGAAATGCCGAGCAGTTCCTTACCCCAGGTCTCGTAGGCGATCTGGGGCGTGATTGCCGCGTGGCGCGCGCCGACGGCGGAATCGCGCCAGATACGCTGCAGCGGATTGTTCAGCGCGAAGCTGGAGGCGCCGTGAGCGAACAGCAGTGCGTCGATTGCCTGGGTGATGCTCTCCGCCACGGTGGCGACATGCGCGCGCATCTTTGCGCGTGCCTTCGTCGTGGGATAGACCCCCGCGAGCGCGGCGGCGTCAATCTCTTCAGCACATTTGTAGGCATGGAGATGCGCAGTCTCGATCAGTGTAGCGGCCTTGGCGATCTGCAACTGGAAGCCGACGGATTGCGTAGCCGAAGTGAAGACCGTGTCGTAGATGGCCTTGGTCGGCGCCTTGGACGTGACGAAATCGAGCGCCGCGCGTCCCAAGCCGAGTTGCGGGCCGATCAGCACCAGCGAGAACACCGGAACCACGGCGGAGCTATACTCGGGCTCGCCCGCCAGTTTCATTTCCGGCAGTCCGCCCTTGATCGCCTCGCTGACCGAAGCCACCATGTCGTCCGGTACGAACACATCCTCGGCGATCCGGCTGATGCTGCCCGAGGCGGCCATGCCCGCTACGAACCAGGTATCTTCGAGCTTCAGTTCCGAGGCGGGAATGATCGCCCAGCCGCGATCATAGGTCTTGCCCTCGTCATCGACCAGCGGAATGCCGAGGAGAGCCCAGTCGGAATGCCAACCGGCAGAATTGTAAAACCATTTGCCGGTGACGCGGTAGCCTCCTTCGACCTTGCGGGAGGTCGCACTGGCGGAATGCACGCCGGAGATCAGCGCGTCGGGATTGGCGCCGAAGATCTTCTCTTTCGCGCTCTCCGAAAACAGGCCGGCGAAGAAATTACAGACGTTGACGAGTGTCACCACCCAGGCGGTGCCTCCGTCCGCTTCCGCGACGATGCTGCTGAGATCAAGGAAAGCCTTCATGTTGCCCTGGTAGCCGCCGAAGCGACGAGGGGTGCCGAGGCGGAAGGCGCCGGCCTCTTTCAAGGCCGCGATGACAGGTTCCGGCACGCGCCGGTCTTGCTCGCCTTTCGCGGCATTTTCACGAATTAGCGGTTGCAGCGCGCGCACCCGGTCCAGCAGGGCTTCCACGCTGTCATCCGTTTCGGAAATCTTCTCCAGGGTATTCACCTTGGGCATCTCTCTTCCTCCAGAACAATGATGAAACGACAATCAAACTTCTTGTTATCGACGCACTTCAGGCTGGCATGAAATGCGAATGGGTGCCGAATTTGCGCGCGCCGTAGATAAGCGGCGGAGTGTCCGTCAGGCGGCACTCCAGGACCTTGCAGAAGATCATGGCGTGATCGCCCGCTGGAAGATCGCTCTCGACGACACATTCGGCGTAGCTGGCCACGCCATCCAGCTTGGGCAGGCCGCTTTCCCAGGTCCAGCCGATGCCAAGGAAGCGGTCCTCGGCGCGGCTCGCGAATTGCAGGGCGGCGTTTTCCTGATCGTGTGACAGGAGATTGATCATCAGACGTCTGCTCCGGCGAATGTCCCGCAGCAGGCGGCTGCCCTCGATAAGTCCGATCGAGACGAGGGGAGGATCGAGCGATAGCGACGCGAAAGAGGAAACCGTTGCTCCCGAGGGTATCCCATCCACCGCAGTCGTCACCACCGTGACCGGCGCGGGGACGCTCGCCATCAAATTCTTGAACAGAGTGCTATCCACAATACCTCTCTCACAAGGTCGCGCAAAATACGGGTTCAACGCCGAGCACGGTGTTCACTTGGGGAATTGGCCGATCTTCTCGACCGGACCGGCAGATAGGCGGTTGATGGAATTCGGGGCGTTGCCCTCTATCAGACAGCTGTTCGGGCCATGCCCGACGACCGCTGCGTCACACACTTTCATAAGCACCTCTCTCGATTCGGGCCGATTTTTCGGTTCCCTTGCGCTTATGATCTATATTCAGATGTCATCATGACACAAGTGTTTATTTTGTAATTTGGCACGAAGTCCAGACGCGACACCTCATGCGTGAGCGAACGCACCGGGAGGAAACGGGAAAGGGCGGTTGGGTTTTTAGCGCGCCGAGGCGGCTTGCTCGGAGGGGGGCGGCATTTGCCACCAGGCGATCTGTGTTGGCCCCTCGCGCTCGATCAGCCGGTAAGCTTCCTCGACAGCGCGGGCTGCGCGCGGACGGTTCACCCCAAAGCTGCGCAAGACATGGAATGTCATGGCCTGAACATACGCCACGTCAGCTCCGTTGGCGACGATCCGAGAAATGGCTTCGGCCTGGGCGCCAAGCAAAAGATCGGTCGCCACATCAACGGAATCGATATCATAGTCGCCGGTTTCCTGTCCAAGTGCGACGTCAGCCCGGATGAGCCGGACCATCAGGCTGTCGTCCTTGAGCAGGCCGATATGGGTGAGAAAGGCGCCCCAATGAGGCTCGATCAGGGCTCTCAGCACATAGAGTTGGAAGCCGGTGGCGGTTCGCATAACAGGATGCTTGAGCGGGCCGTGGATGGCCTGCGCGGCTTCGGCCATCTCGTCCGCCATCCTGGCTCCGAGTTTATCGACCGCTTCGTCCAGCGAGGTGAAATATTTGTAAAAGGTTCCGCGGGAGACCCCGGCTTGGCGGATCACGTCGTCAATGACTGCAGGGCCGCTGCCGTGTCCTGCTGGATAGACCTCCATCACCGCTCGGAGGAGATCTGTTTCCATGCGCTGGCGCCTTTGGCGGGCAACACGCGTGCGATGATCTTCCCTGACGCTATCCTGGCCAGGATCGGAGGTTTGCTCCTCCGGGAGAACCGATATTTTCACAGCAGCTTCGCTCGACTGGGCATTGCGTTCAACACGTTGTCCAGGATGACATCCTTGGCGCTGGAAGCCAAGTGGCTGGTACGGCATGGAACCGGCTTCGAAATATCCCAGCATTCGCAGCAGCCACGGGCATTCTGCCCGTTCGGCGCTGCCTTGCCTCCGTTTCAGACAGAGAAACCCGCGGGGGCAGGAGGGAGCGCTCAGATATGAGGATCTGGGCTCCCGGCTGTTGAACCCGCCTGGCCGCCACCTGACCAGGTCAGGAAAAGCGCATCCAAGCGGGTTGGCCGTTCCGCCTTCTCTACAATTTATAGCCGAGCGTGATCCCGTAGGTGCGGGGCGCCTGATAGAAGTTCATATGCGTCCCGTTCGGGATGGTGGTCTCGAAATTGATCACGCGCCTGTCGGTCAGGTTCTTTCCGAATGCCCCGATCGAAAGACCATTCGACAGGGTATATCGGATGTTTGCCCCCAGCAGTGCGTAGCTGTGCTGTTTGATGACATTGTCCGACTCGGGGTAGAAGCCGCTATTGTAATAGACATTCGCGCCAAGATTGAGCGTGCCGGACCCCAGCTCCGCGGTATAGTCGGCACCGATATTGCCGGTAAATTTAGCCGCGAGCGGAAGCTGGTTGCCTTTGCATGAGGCAATGACGCTCGGAACACCGCCGCCGGCCGTCGACGTCGGGCAGTTCGGGAAGGCCGTGAACTTCGGGCTGATCCAACCAAGGCCGCCCGTCAGGCGGAGTGCTTGGGTGACCTGGACCGTGAGATCTGCGTCGACACCATAGTCGCGCGCCTTGGCGCCGTTGATGATGGTGATGGCGCCCTGGTTCAGCTGCTGGATCTGCACATCCTGATAATCATAGTAGAAGCCCGCGATGTTGAGACGCACCTTTCGGTCGAACAGGTCGGACTTGATGCCAACCTCATAGGCATCCAGCGTTTCCGGACGGAAAGGATCGCTTCCGGGGGTAGAGGTGTTGAAGCCGCCGCTCTTGAAGCCGCGGTTATAGGACGCATAAGCGAGAAGCTCGTTCGAGAAACGATGATCGAGACTGACACGGTAGGTGAACTTGTTGAACGTCTTCCGGCGGTCGGGCGCCGCTGCCGTGGGCAATGATACGCCCAGCGGAATGACGAACACGTCGGTCGTGCCGTCATAGGCCGTGCGCCGCTCGGTCGTATACCGGCCGCCGAGCGTGAGGTTCGTGTCGTTGAAAATCTCGTAAGTGGCCTGGGCGTAACCCGCGATCGAGCGCGTGCGCTGGTGGTTCGTGATCGAGACACGAGCGCCTTGATCATTCGCGGTGAGGATGAACGGATCGATCTCGGCGAGCGCGTTGAAATAATAACCACCCACGAGCCAGGTGAACCGGCCGCTGCTCTTCGAGGAAAGCTGAATTTCCTGGCTGAATTGGTGGTCTCGCTGGATTTCATCGATCGCATCGATCGGATCCGGAGAGCCGTCGTAATCGAAGATGAAATGGGCTCTGGACGCGCGATAGGCGGTAAGGCTCATGAAATTGAGATCGCCGATCTTCTGATCCCAGCGCAGGCTGCCGCCGGCGCCCCATGTGTCGGTCACGGGCTGGATGTCGGTATCTGAGGGCATAGCGTGGAAGGTACGCCAGACAACGCGAGAACAGTGCAAGAACGGCGCTGTGATGGCGATCAACGGCGCAGGTCGATGATGCCCAGCTCTCGCCACATCCACGTAAAATCATAGGTGGCCATCGGATCACCAGCACCGGATTTTGCCGCGCCATTCTCTATATATTTGAGCCAGTCGGCCACTTTTGGTCGGCCTGCCTTCGTGCGGGCCAGAGCGCGTGGCGTCTTGTGCCCGAGGGCCGGCACCGCTTCATCAAGCGTTTTGGTATATTCGCGTGTCAGCATCTGATGAACGATGCGTTCGATTTCGTCCGGCGGGATATCGAGCGGCACTTCCTGCGGAGCGCGGGCGGCGTCATCGGCCATGAACTGGGCCAGAGTCCGGATTTCGGTCATAGGTGTGCTCACGCAATCACCAAGCCACTCGCTCATCTGCGCAATCGCCTGTTCAGCGCGGGCGGCGCTGTTGACCTCAACGATCAGTTTGCGTCCAGCCAACTCGACATTGGCAAAAACGGGTGTGCCGTCCTCCATGGTTGTCACAAAAGCCTGCCCGCCTTTGGTCGTTTCTGGTGTCCTCTTCTTCGTCACCGGTGCCAGCCAGTTCCAGAACGTGTCGCTCGCAGGTTCCAGCCATTGAGCCGCGTTCAGCCTGCGAACCACGCTTTTGCCGATCACGCCCTTTGCCAGCGGAAAAACGATACGGTGGAACACAAGGTCATCACCGTCCGCGTTGACCATATCCGGCGAGCTGCCGGGAATGGCCTTACCCAGACAGTCGAGCAGCCACATGTTCGTGAACATCGGCCCCGATGCCCGCAAGAGCGCGTCCTTGTCTAGGGGATCCAATCCGACAGTGCCCTGTGCATCGTCCACAAGTCGGGAAAGCGCGTCGATTACGCGCACGGCGCCATCTGCGCTGAACGGCAGGAGTGCCCCGGAAATGCCGTGCCGACCGTTCACGTCAACAATTCTTGCGGCGATTTTGTCCCAGTTGACGAGGGTCTGGGTCGCACCGTGTTCCCGCACCGTCACCGGGGCGACGTCGCGCAGCAGATCGCGCAAGGTCATCGATTGGCCGGGAACCACTTCGCTGACTTCATAGAGCGACATGACCGTATCGCGTAGTGCGCGCATATAGGCTTTGTTCGGCGCCTTTTCGTTCCAGCCCCGGCGCTTGAGATAGTCATCGACCAGATTGCCACCGTCAGGTTCCAGTTCCTGCGTCAGCAGATCTTCAAAGAAACAGCCCCATAGCGGCCCTTGCCAGTGATCACCGATGATTTCGAATATGGCGTCTGGCTCGAGTCCGGTTGCTTCGCACGCTGGGCCAAGATGCGCGGACAGCATTTCAGCCATCGCTTCATCCCATGGCGCCCGTTCCGCATATTTCATCAGGCCCGAAAGATCGTGAACCGATTTTGATCTGGACATTCAGGCGGGCCTTTCCACGCCAAGGCGGCGCATTTCTCGATATATGGTTGATCGGCCGATGCCGAGTTGCCGTGCCGCTTCTGTCGGCGAGATACTCGCTTCGACCAGTTTGATGGCAGCATGGACCTTGCTCATGTCGAGCGGCTGACGGCCAGGTAACTTGCCCCTGGCACGGGCGGCGGCGATGCCATCCTTGGTGCGTTCGGAAATCAGCCGCCGCTCGAAGTGGGCAATGGCCCCGAACACATGGAAGATGAGTTCGCCGGCGGCCGACGATGTGTCGATCTTTTCCTCAAGACTCAGGAGCGCGATACCTTGGCCGCGCAGCGCCTCGACCGTGGCGAGCAGTTCGGCCAGCGAACGCCCGAGCCGATCAAGGCGGACCACTGCCAGCGTGTCGCCCCTTCGGGCATAGGCGATCAGCTCGGCCAGACCCGGACGCTCCATGCTCTTGCCCGACATGACGTCGGTGAACACCTTGATGGCGCCGACCTTCTCCAGTCGCATGGTCTGGCCGGCCACGTCCTGGTCACCGGTGCTGACGCGGGCATAGCCTAATATCCCTCCCATCCTGTGCGTCTCCCAAACGGTCGAGAGTGAACGTCTTTCCGATCGTGACAGGTAGTTTGCCACCCTCTACCTGATCCACCAGTTTCTGAAGCGGCATCGCCATGAAGTCCGCGACGTCGCCAGAATAGGTGGTGAGCGAAACACCTGTGGGAATGACGTCCATCGGAGCGAAGTCGCGCAGCGACCATGCATCGCCAACCATGCCCGCCATGCACACTGCACCTGGTTCACGGATGCACGCCAGGGAGTCCGCCAAGGTTGTAGTACCCACGAGTTCGAGCACCTTGTCTGCGCCGCCGGGCCAGAGTTTGTGCACCGACGGAGCCACGAGCCCCTCATCGAGGATGAAGAGGTCGGCTCCGGCGGCGCGGACGATCTCCTGGCCTGTCTGACGGCGCGACGTGGCGGCGACCTCTGCACCCAGCGTCTTGGCAATAGCTGCTGCGGCTAGGCCGACTGAGGTTGTGCCCCCGCGAATCAGCAACCGCTCGCCCGGCACCACTCGCAGACCTCGGGACAATGAGCCCCATGCGGTCTGCAACATCTCCGGTAAAGCGCCAAGCCGCTCCCACGACAGCGCAGTCGTGACGGCTCTTACATTTGCGGCGGGTACGCAGGTATATTCTGCATAGCCCCCGTCGAACTTGCGCCCCATCCCCCCCATTACCGAAACCACAGTCTCTCCAACCTGGAACTCGCCACCGGGCGCGGCCGCCACAACCCCCGACGCTTCTATGCCAAGTATCCTGGGCAGCGTGACTCCAGGCGATTGCCCCCGCCGGGTAAATAGCTCCGAGCGGTTCAATCCGAAGGCCTTCACCCGTATCAGTATCTCGCCCGCGATCGGCTGCGGTATCTCTCGCTGCTCGATTATGAGTGCCTCAGGCCCGCCCGGCTCATGCAGAACAGCCGCCTT
Source organism: Sphingomonas pollutisoli (assembly GCF_029167165.1). Taxonomy (NCBI): domain Bacteria; kingdom Pseudomonadati; phylum Pseudomonadota; class Alphaproteobacteria; order Sphingomonadales; family Sphingomonadaceae; genus Sphingomonas; species Sphingomonas pollutisoli. The sequence continues at coordinate 25,181 of NZ_JARFNJ010000005.1, read as the reverse complement.
CATCATCTCACTGACATCCACTATCGATCCTTCGGTTTGCGCTCGTCGACAGGCATACACTCCTATCCGTGACATGTTGAAAGTCTTAACGGCGCGGGGCGAACATCTGGGCCGTCGCCCCGCGCGGGTATCAGAAGCGGAAGACGCTCTTTAGCCAGAACTTGTCACCTTGCGGCTTGTTATGCGCCATGAACTCATGCTGCCACTGAAAGGAGATCGGGATTTTGCCTGCCTGATAGCGCACGACCGGACCAAGGGCGAAAGCCTCGCCTTTGAAACCATCTGCGCCAACCCGCAGCCCGCCCTGTTTGTCGTCCGTCGTCTGTTTGTAATAGTAGCCGTTCACCCCCAATGTCAGCTTCTTGAGGTTTACACCCGCTGCGAAATCAGTGTGGAATTCCTGTCCGGACTGATAGTCCGTCGCCTTGTTCTTCGTACTGAAGTCATACATCAGCTTCACGGAGAGATCGAATTTTCCGGCCGGATCGAGATATGTCATCGCGAGCACCGGTTCGAAATTCCATGTGTTTCTCCCGATGTTGGCGAGGTTTTCACGATTATACTTTCCCGTTGGCACCCACGTATCGACGGCCGCAGTGATATGGGTATTACCGGCCTCCCAGCCCAGCACCACCGGCGTGACGATCATGTCGCCCAGACCAAAGCGGCTGTCGCGTGCGCCGCCCGCGTGCACGGTGAGGCTGACCAGCGGAACGAAGGCCTGCATCGCCCAGGTCGCACCGAGGATTTTCTTGTCGGTCACGTGTACGAAGCGGGAAACCTGGGCATAGGCGTCGATCGAGAAGTCGGGGACCATGCTGTTGCCATCGGCATCGTTGAGCCGGTCCGCGGTGTAATAGTTCGTATAGTTAAGCAGATAGGTACCGGGCGGCGGCAGGGGTGCCACCATCAGACTTTCCGCACCATTTGGATAGGCGCCGCCGCCGCCTTCGGTCGCATGGGCATCTGCAGCGGAAAGCGCGCACCCGACTGAAAACATCAAGATGGAATAGGCCCGCATGATTTTCCTCCTCTGATAGACGTGCGGCCTCACCCCTCGAACGGCATCGCACGTGGTTTTTTTGGATTTTGATGGCTTGCCCTTGGGCGCGGCCAACCGCGCCCAAGGGGATCAGAATGGGTACGGCTGGCCGGCCGGTTCGATCGTGACCCATTTGAGCTCGGTAAACTCGTCAACGACAGCGCGGCCATCGAACCGGCCATAACCGCTGTTCTTCATGCCTCCGTAAGGCGCCTGCGGCTCGTTCTGGACGGTTGCGCCGTTGATGTGGACGCTGCCCGAATCGATACGACGAGCGACATCCAGCGCGCGGGTAACATCTTGCCCGAACACCGCTGCGGACAGACCATATGCCGTGTCGTTCGCAACCCTCACCGCCTCCTCGACGCCTTTCACGCGTACGATCGTGGTGACCGGACCGAACGTCTCCTCGTCATAGATTTCCATCTGGGACGTCACATGATCGACGATCGTGGCGGGCATGGTCGCTCCGTCGGCATAGCCGCCTGCGATAATCTTCGCGCCCTTCGCAAGAGCGTCCTCGACGAGACTATTGATCCTTTGGCCCGAAGCCCGCCCAATCATCGGTCCAACGACACATCCCGGACCGGCCGCAGGATCACCGGCCGGAAGGGCGGCTGCGCGTTCGGCGAAGCGCGTAGTAAATTGATCGGCGACACTCTCATCGACTACGAAGCGTTCCGTCGACATGCAGATTTGCCCTTGGTACAGGAAGCTGCCGAAGATCGCCGCATTCACGGCGCCCTCGATATCCGCGTCGTCCAGGACGACGAAGGGAGCCTTGCCGCCCAATTCAAGAAGGCACCGCTTCAGATGGGTCGCAGACTTCTGCGCGATGATGCGTCCCACCCGCGTAGAGCCTGTGAAGTTTATGCGGCGGATGGCAGGATGCGCGATCAGGGTGTCGATTACGTCGGCCGCATCTTCAGGAGCGTTGGTCACGAAATTCAGGACACCGCTGGGGAAGCCGGCCTCGTAGAAGGCCTGAGCCAGCAGCGCGTGGGTCCTGGGACTAGCCTCCGATGCACGGAATACCACGCAGTTGCCGCACATGAGCGGATAGGCGATCGCTCGGGCCGCCAGGATGACGGGGCCGTTCCATGGAACGATGCTCAGCACCACGCCCACCGGCTGTCGCAACGTCATGGACAATGTGCCCGGCTTGTCGGTCGGGATTGTCTCGCCCTGGATCTGGGTGACGAGGCTCGCGGCCTCGCGGATCAGGTTGGCGGACGCCATCACATTGAAACTGGCCCAAAGTTCGGACGCGCCGATCTCCTGCGCCATGACCGGTACGAAATCAGGGACCATAGCCTCGAGGATATCCGCCGCTTTGAGCAGGAGCCTTCGGCGTTCTGTGGGCCCGGTGTGTGACCAGGCCCCGAATGCGGCCTGCGAGGAATCAGCTGCACGGCTGGCATCAGCAACGCTTGCCGCAGCAGCTGTCGTGACAATCTCGTCAGTTAATGCATTGCGCCGCTCGAACGTGCGCCCGCCTTCCGCGTTCGCCGCGACATTGCCGATCACCAATTGGGTTTCCATATTTACCTCCGTTGCGAATTTCGCCGGCTCAGGCCTTAGGCGAGATGATTTCGGCCATGCGTTCGCCGATGAGCACGCATGTCGCCATGGTTGCGACGCCAGGAATGCGCGGCATGATGGAGGCGTCGGCAACGCGCAGGCCCGTCAAACCGTTTACGCGCAACTTAGGATCGACGACGGCATTGCCGTCCTTGCCCATCCGGCATGTCCCGACCTCATGAAAATAGGTGGTCGCACCGTCCTTGATGAAATTGGCCATATCGTTTCGCTCGAGCTTGCGCCCCGGGACCACTTCTCGCTTCGCGAAAGGCTTGAGCGCGGCAGAATTACCCAGATCACGAGCAAGTTCGATGCCGGCGGCAAGCGCCTCGACATCATCGGGATGCGACAGGAAATTCGCGTCGAGGAGCGGACGGTCGGCAGCGTTGGACGAGCGCAGGCGCATCTTGCCCCGGCTTTTAGGCGCGACGAGGCCGGCGCATAGCGCCCAGGATGTGGGCGGCGGGGCGTAATTCTTCGCTATGACCTCACTCGCGTAGGGGAGTTCGATCTGAACGATGTTGATGTCTGGCCGGTCGAGATCGGACCGGGACTTCCAGAAGCCGGCCACTTCCGCGCCGCTATTGCGTAGCTCGAAGGCATTCGGAGCTTCCCACAGGCAGCCGCCATGCAGAATGTGATCCTGGAAGTGAGCGCCGACATCTGGCGAATGCACGACCGATTTGATGCCGACGGCAGCCAGTTCCCTCTCATCGCCTATGCCGCTCAGCATCAGCAGTTTCGCCGAGTTGATCCCTCCGGCGCACAGGATTGTTTCCTCACGCGCCAGAACCTTGCGCGGTCCCGATGGCGTCGCAATCTCGACGCCGATAGCGCGACCGTTCTGGACAATCACCCGGTCGACATGGGTGGCTGTAAGCAGGGTGACATTGGGTTTGCTCAGCACCGGGTACAGATAGGCCTTGGCCATGTTGTTGCGCTGGCCGTTCTTGATGATCTGATTCATCATGGCAAAGCCGCCGGCACTTTCTTCGCGAGCGCCATTCTGATCGGGGAAGATGGTAAAGCCCCTGGCCCGCGCTGCTTCGAGAACCGCAGGGGCCATTGCCAGCGGAGACGCAGCCGGCTGGCACCATACCGGCCCCCCCTTGCCACGGTATCTTGCATCTTCGCCACCCTGCCAGTTCTCAATCTTCCTGTAGAGCGAGAGGCCATGTTCGTAGCCCCAGTCCTCATCCCCAGTAACTTCGGCCCAGTGATCAAGATCCTGCTTGAAAGGCCGGGCCCAGATCGTCGCGTTGATGCTGGTGCCGCCACCGACCACCTTGCCCATATGCTCGGCGATGGCCCGATTGTTTACATGCGGGGTAGGAATGGCGACGTCACCCCAGTCGCGCTCCGTTCCCAGGTTGGTGAACCAGACGCGCGGATCGGCTACCGACGGGGCCGTATCCCATCCCCCGGCCTCTATTATCAGTATCTTTGCCGTCGAGGAGGAAGCCAAACGGCCCGCAAGAGCGCATCCTGCAGCGCCAGTGCCGACGATGATATAGTCGTAAGCAGCAGCAATCTGACGGCCCCTCGCATCCTGGTTAGCCCGAATGGCCTCTAGCTCGTCGGCAAGGGCAGGAATGGCGATGCCGGCAAGTCCGGCCGCGGCGGCCATTCGTATAAAGGCGCGGCGACCGATCCTTCCCGAGAGATAGGTCTGTTCGGCGGCTTCCAGTGCACAGGGCAGCATTTGCGCCCGCAGCGGACCGATCCTGGTCAATCATGGTGTTACTCCTCCCCTAGAGCCCGCGCCACGTTGAGCGACGGGCACGATTTCTCGTTCGCACAGACGCACGTTGCCGTTCGTTAACCAATTTGGAATTTCAGACATGGACGCATTTGCGTCCCCACCCCTCCGATCAAGGTCAGACTGGTGCCTGATCCTATAAAAAAATTATGCCGAGTCTTTCACAATGTCAAATGGATTTGATAATGATGAAGCTAGAGGGTCAGCGTTTTATAATGTCGAATTGATTTCCTATTGCGGAACAGTGTGGCTTGGGCGTATGATTGGCCGGAGAGATGTCAACTCGAGAGGATCGTCATGAACGAGGTCGAAGCACCGCTACGCGGTGAAAGCATCCAGACGCCCTGGACCCAGGAGGGGTCAAGCCGCATCCCGGCGGCCGTCTATACGGATCGCGATATCTATGAGCGCGAGCTGTCACGCATATTTTACGGTCGTCACTGGAGCTACGTGGGACTTGAGGTAGAGGTTCCCGAACCCGGCTGCTTCAAGCGCACGTCGATCGGCGAGCGATCCGTTATCATGATCCGGAATCGAAAGGGCGAGGTGAACGTCTTGGAAAATCGCTGCGCGCACCGCGCGATGCGATTCTGCCAGGAACGGACCGGCAAGGTTAAGACGCTTGTCTGCCCCTATCATCAGTGGAACTACAATTATGACGGGAAGCTTCTGGGAGTTCCCTTCAAGAATGGCGTGAAGGGCCAGGGCGGCATGCCCGAGGACTTTGCCCTGGAGGATCATGGCCTTAACAAGCTGGCGGTTTCCGTGAGGAACGGCGTGGTGTTCGCCAGTTTCGATCATGATGTGGAATCGTTCGAGGACTATCTTGGCCCGGACATCCTGCGCTATTTCGATCGCACCTTCGACGGCCGCAAGCTGGTGCTCCATGGTTATTCGCGGCAGCGCATTCCGGGCAACTGGAAGCTGATGATGGAGAATATCAAGGACCCGTACCATCCGGGCCTTCTCCATACCTGGTTCGTAACCTTTGGCCTCTGGCGTGCGGACAACAAGTCCGAACTATGGATGGACGACAAGGGGCGGCACGCCGCGATGGTGTCTCGCCGCAGCGAGACCGTCGACAAGGATGTCACCCAAGGGGTGACCAGCTTCCGCGAGAATATGAAGCTCAACGACATGCGCCTGCTTGATATCGTTCATGAGCCGTGGTGGGGCAGCCCTACTGTGTGCATGACCACGCTCTTTCCAAGCGTGATCCTTCAGCAGCAGGTGAATTCGCTTTCGACCCGGCAGATCATTCCGGTTGGCCCTGACAAGTTCGACTTCGTCTGGACCCACTTCGGTTTCGAGGACGACGACGAGGCCATGGTGGAGCGCCGCATGCGTCAGGCCAACCTCTTTGGCCCTGCCGGCTTCGTCTCGGCTGACGACGGCGAAGTCATCGAATTCAGCCAGGAGGGTTTCGAGCAGGACGGCGACTTCAGCACCATGTGCGAACTGGGTGGGCGCGATGTTGAAAACACCGACCATATGGTCACGGAAACGCTGATCCGGGGCATGTATCGTTACTGGCGGGAGGTGATGGAACTGTGATCACAGATACGAACCTTCGCCTCGAAGTCATCGACCTATTCGCGCGGTACGTCGCCTGTCTCGACAGCGGCAACTACGACGCCTGGCCTGACTTCTTCACCCAGGACTGCCATTATCGCGTCGTGCCGCGCGAGAACTATGATGCAGGACTGCCTCTTAGCACTCTTAGTCTGCATGGTGTACCAATGCTGCGCGATCGCCTCTATGGTGTCGAAAGCACATTGTTCCACGCGCCCTACTATCAGCGGCACATCATAGGCCCCACCCTCATCAAGGAGCAGGGGGACGACGGACTTTTGACTGAAACCAATTATCTGGTCGTGCGGACCAAACGCGATATGCCCAGCGAGATCTTCAATACCGGGCGCTATGTCGATCGCATCGTCATCACCCCGCAAGGCCTGCGCTTCGCGGAAAAGGCGTGTGTCTTCGACAGCGAGCTCATCCCCAATTCGCTCATCTATCCCATCTAAACCACCTGGCGCCGGTACGAGCCGGCGCCATTGGCACAGCCCGAAAGAGATAAACGGATGCCCCAGCTGACAGTGATCAATCGCGCCGGAGAGGAAGCGACAGTCGATGGTGAAGTCGGTTTGTCGGTAATGGAGATTATCAGGGACGCGGGTTTTGACGAGCTGCTTGCCATGTGTGGCGGCTGCTTGTCTTGCGCCACCTGCCATGTCTACGTCGATGGCGATAGCGCCGCCGCCTTGCCTGACGTCGGAGAGGATGAGGACGACCTGCTGGCATCCTCCGACCACCGGCAGGAAAATTCCCGTCTCTCCTGTCAAATCCCTTTCACGGAAGATCTTTCCGGCTTGAGGGTCAGAATCGCGCCCGAGGAGTAATCGCACGCCGCGCTCCAAAGCGACCTGCACACGATTTGCATTTGGCGATTTTCCCCCGCAAAGCTCTCCCAGGTCCATTCCGGGAGTTGATATGACGATCGTTGAAGAAGAGAGCGCACCCAAGCGTCGAGCCGGCATCCAGTCCGTGGAGATCGGCCTCAACGTGCTCGACGCCCTGGCCGGGCTGGGCAAGCCCTCTGCGCTCTCTGCCATCGTGCACAGATGCGGCCTTTCTCCTTCGCAAACGCATCGTTATCTGGTCAGCCTGATCGTGGCGGGTATGGCGCGGCAGGACGCGGCCGGAAACTACGATCTTGGTCCGGCGGCCCTTCGTCTTGGGCTTGGAGCATTGGCCCGAACGGACGTGTTCCAGGCTGCCGACACAGCTATCGCTGCATTTGTTGAGGAATCCGGCCGTACCGTGCAGATGGCCGCGCTTGGTCCTCACGGCCCTACCGTCGTTCGGTGGCATGTGGGTTCGCCGCCAGTCGTCACGTCGCTCAGTGTAGGCTCGATGTTGCCGCTGCTGCGGTCGGCAACGGGCCACGTCTTCCTTGCCTTTCTCTCCGAGCGTGAGACCCGCGACCTCGTCACCAAGGAACTCGCGGCAGACAAAGGCCTCAAGCCCGTTGACGTTGAAGCATTGCGCAAGCGCGTGCGCGCCGCAGGCGAATCAAGCGTAGACGGTACGGTTATCCCAGGCCTGCGGGCCACCGCCTTCCCAATTTTTGACCTGCAATCCCGGCCGATACTGTCGGCCACCATGCTCTCGAGCGAAAGTTTCGAAGCGAGCCGTGACAGGCTGGCGGCGGATAGGTTGCGCGATGTCTGCCTGGCAATCAGCGCCCAGATCGGCGGCAAGCCACCGGCAGACTGACTTTACGCTTCTACATTATGCAAACCATTTGACATTGAGAAATGACAGGGGCAGGGTGACTGCGGCCGACAGGAGATCGGCGGCATGTGGAGAGGCCCTGCGAGAATCGTAGCCGCCATCCGGCCAGCTCCTTTCGGTTGGGCCTTCAGGGCCGATAATTCGCCAGGTGCGGTCATCGCGCCTCGGCAGTCAACCGGAGGCAAGATGACAAAGCCGCTGCCAAACGACCAGCACGCCCAGCTGGAAGCCCTCTATGCCGAGATGGCCCCACAGAGCCTCACCCCATTGTGGGAAGTGCTGAGCGCCCTTGTTCTCACACAACCGGACAGTCCGGCCCGCGTCCACAAATGGAGCTACGACCAAGCGCGCAGCTATCTCATGCGCGCGGGCGATCTCATCTCGGCCGAACAGGCCGAGCGGAGGGTTCTGATCCTGGAGAATCCCGGTCTGACAGGGCTTTCCGCGGTCACCCCCAGTCTTTATGCGGGGCTGCAGCTCATCCTTCCCGGCGAGGTCGCACCTTGCCATCGGCACAGCCAGTGCGCCCTGCGGTTCGTGATCGAGGGCGAAGGCGCCTACACCGCAGTCGATGGCGAAAAGGCGGTCATGCGCCCGTTTGATCTCGTTCTGACGCCGGGCGGGCAATGGCATGATCATGGCAACTTCACCGACAAACCGATGATATGGCTCGATGGGCTCGATATTCCGACGGTCCGTCACTTCGATGCAAGCTTCGCAGAGAAGCTGCCGGAGGCGATGCACCCGGAAACCGTGAAGCCCGGAGATACCCTCGCTCGATACGGCCACAATATGCGGCCGATGCGCGGCGGCGTTGCGGATCGTCGTCCCTCCCACCAACCCCTCTTTCACTATCCCTATTCCGATTGGCGCCCCGCGCTCACTGCCATGGCGGCCAGCGCGGAAATCGATCCGCATCTGGGCCATGCGCTCGAGTTCCTGAACCCTGCCGATGGCGGCCCGATCATGCCCACCATTTCGGCACATGTAAGGCTGATACCACAAGGCTACGCTACCCTTCCCCGCCGCTCGACCGATGGCACGACTTTTGTCGTTGTCGAGGGCGAAGGGGAGGCCCGTGTCGATGGAGAAAGCCTCGCGCTCAAGCCACGCGACATTTTCGTCGTTCCCTCTTGGAAGGCACTGGAAATCTCCGCGCAAAACGAACTCATTTTGTTCGGTTTCTCGGACAAGGCTTCCCAGCAGAAACTCAACCTCTACAAGGAGCAACTCTCGTGACACTGTTTGAAGTGCTTCCCGCAACGCTTGCAAAAACCACCGGCGGCGACGACTTTCCGGTACGCCGGGTCTTCTGCGTCGGGCGAAACTACGCCGCGCACGCCCGCGAAATGGGCCGCGACCCGGATCGGGAACCTCCGTTCTTCTTCACCAAATGGGCCGAGACTGTCGTACCGAGCGGCTCCACCATTGCCTATCCGAGTGCGACGTCCGACTTTCATTATGAAGCGGAGCTGGTGGTTGCGATGGGGCAGGCCGGCAGGGACATCCCGGTCGAAAAGGCGCTCGACCATGTCTACGGCTATGCAACCGGCCTCGATATGACCCGCCGCGATCTCCAGCTGGCCGCCCGCGCGCAGGGCCGCCCCTGGGATACCGGCAAGAACGTAGAGCAATCCTCGCCACTGGGCCTCATCCACCCCGTGTCCGAGGTGGGTCATCTCGACAAGGGGGCAATCCGCCTCACCGTGAACGGTGAAGTGAAGCAGGATGCGGATCTGACCGAACTGATCTGGCCCGTCGCCGACGTCATCGCGTTCCTCAGCACGCTCTATCGTATCGAGCCGGGCGATCTCATCTACACTGGCACGCCCGCTGGCGTTGGAGCTGTGGTCGAGGGCGACGTGGTGACCGTCACGATCGAGGGTCTCGAACCCACCGAAGTCACCATCGGCCCAAAAGCCGCCAACTGAAAAAGAGCTTGCATGGAACTGGTAGTAGAACCCCTCAATTTGCATCTGAACGCGGAGACCGGCAGCACCCTGCTTGACGTGCTCAGGTCCAACGAGGTCCCCATTTCTTATAGCTGCATGTCGGGCCGCTGCGGCACTTGCCGTTGCCGTGTGATTGCCGGCCATCTTCGCGATAACGGCCCCGAGACAGGGCGCCCGCAGGCAGGAAAGGGAACCTACGTTCTGGCCTGTCAGGCGGTACTGATCGAAAACTGCACGATTGAGATCCCTGAATCTGACGAGATCGTGGTTCACCCGGCGCGCATCGTCAAGGGGACGGTCACAGCGATAGACGAGGCCACCCATGACATCCGGCGCCTGCGCATCAAACTGGCCAAGCCGCTTGAGTTCAGCCCCGGCCAGTACGCAACGGTGCAGTTTACGCCCGAATGCGTCCGCCCCTATTCGATGGCCGGGCTGCCTGGCGATGCAGAAATGGAGTTTCAGATTCGCGAGGTTCCGGGCGGGCACGTCAGCAACTACGTTTTCAATGAACTGTCCGTAGGCGCTTCGGTGCGGATCAGCGGCCCCCTCGGAACGGCCTATCTGCGGCGCACGCACACGGGCCCCATGCTTTGTGTGGGGGGTGGAACCGGTCTGGCGCCCGTCCTTTCGATCATTCGAGGCGCACTGGAGGGAGGGATGAGCAACCCCATCCATCTGTACTTCGGTGTGCGGAGCGAGCAGGACATCTATGACGAGGAACGCCTTCACGCATTGGCTGCAAGGTTTCCGAATCTCAAGGTGAATGTCGTTGTTGCAACAGGCCCTGCCGGCCCTGGTCATCGATCCGGCCTGGTCACCGATCTGATCGACCGTGACCTGCCCAATTTGGCGGGATGGCGCGCCTACCTGTGTGGCGCTCCGGCCATGGTAGAGGCCCTGAACCTGCTCGTTGCTCGCCTGGGCATAGCACCCGGGCATATCCATGCCGATGCGTTCTATCCCAGCGGTGTCTGAGCGAAGGCGCCATGCGAGCCCAATTTAATCCAAGGAAACCATGCCATGAATGAACCCCAACCCGTGTTTCCCCAAGATCCGAAGTGGCCGGGCGACGGCAGCAGCCGCGTTCCCTTCTGGGCCTACACCCGCGAAGACCTGTACAAGCGCGAATTGGAGCGCCTGTTCTATGCAAACCACTGGTGCTATGTAGGCCTGGAAGCCGAGATTCCGAATCCAGGCGACTTCAAGCGAACGGTGATCGGTGAGCGCTCGGTCATCATGGTGCGTGATCCGGATGGCGGCATCAACGTGGTGGAGAACGTCTGCGCCCACCGTGGCATGCGCTTTTGCCGCGAGCGCCACGGCAACGCCAAGGACTTCTTCTGCCCCTACCACCAGTGGAACTACAGCCTCAAGGGTGACCTGCAGGGCGTGCCCTTCCGCCGTGGCGTCAAGCAGGACGGCAAGGTCAACGGCGGCATGCCCAAGGACTTCAAACTCGAAGAACACGGCCTGACCAAGCTCAAGGTGGCCGCCCGAGGCGGTGCAGTGTTTGCCTCTTTCGACCACGATGTCGAGCCTTTCGAGGACTTCCTGGGCCCAACCATCCTGCACTACTTCGATCGCGTCTTCAATGGCCGCAAGCTCAAGATCCTGGGCTACCGCCGCCAGCGCATCCCGGGCAACTGGAAGCTGATGCAGGAGAACATCAAGGACCCCTACCACCCGGGCCTGCTGCACACCTGGTTCTCGACCTTCGGGCTCTGGCGCGCCGACAACAAGTCGGAACTGAAGATGGACGCCAAATTCCGCCACGCCGCGATGATCTCCACGCGCGGTCAGGGCGGCAAGAACGAGGAGGTCGTGTCCGGCGTGGACAGCTTCAAGGAGCAGATGAAGGTGAACGACCCGCGTCTGCTGGACATCGTGCCCGAGCCCTGGTGGGGCGGCCCGACCGCCGTGATGACCACGATCTTCCCCAGTGTGATCATCCAGCAGCAGGTCAACAGCGTATCGACGCGCCACATCCAGCCCAACGGCCACGGCTCCTTCGACTTCGTCTGGACCCACTTCGGCTTCGAGGACGACAACGAGGAGTGGACCCAGCGCCGCCTGATCCAGGCCAACCTGTTCGGCCCGGCAGGCTTCGTCTCGGCCGACGACGGCGAGGTGATCGAGTGGTCGCAGGAAGGCTTCGAGCAGAACCCGTCGCACCGCTCCGTGATCGAGATGGGCGGCCACGAGATCGGCGACACCGACCACATGGTCACCGAAACGCTGATCCGCGGCATGTACGACTACTGGCGCAAAGTGATGGGGGAGTGAACATGATCGACTTCAAGACGTACTTCGAACTGCTGAACCTGTACAGCGACTACGCCATGGTCTGCGACTCCGCCGATTGGGAGAAGTGGCCTGATTTTTTCATTGAGACCGGCACCTACCGCCTGCAACCGCGCGAAAACTTCGAGCAGGACTTGCCGCTGTGTCTGCTGGCGCTGGAGAGCAAGGCCATGATCCGTGACCGAGTGTACGGTGTCAAGGAAACCATGTACCACGATCCCTACTACCAGCGCCACATCGTAGGCACGCCGCGCGTGCTGTCGGTGGAGCGTGACGCGGATGGCGAGCGCATCACCGCCGAAGCCAGCTATGCCGTGATTCGCACCAAGTACGACGGCGATTCCACGGTTTTCAACGCCGGCTATTACCGAGACGTGATCGTGCGAACACCCGAGGGCCTCAAGCTGAAGTCGCGCCTGTGCGTGTACGACAGCGAAATGATTCCCAACTCCATCATCTACCCTATCTGAGAACGAATCCAATGAGCGAGAACTGGATCGACGCCGCCGCCCGCGACGAGGTGCCCGAGGGCGACGTGATCGGCATCAATATCGTCGGCAAGGAGATTGCCCTCTACGAGGTGGCGGGCGAGATCTACGCCACCGACAACACCTGCACTCACGGCGCCGCCCGCATGAGCGATGGCTTTCTCGAAGGCCGGGAAATTGAATGTCCTTTGCATCAAGGCCGATTCGATGTTTGCACGGGTAAAGCCTTGTGCACACCCCTGACACAGGACATCAAAACCTACCCCGTAAAAATCGAAAACATGCGCGTGATGCTCAAGCTGGACTAAAACTCTTTGCAGGAGGAAAGCCAAATCCGGAAATCACCCCACCCAACCCAATCACTACCCGTTTTCAAACAAGAGGAGACAAGCAATTATGAGTTACCAAAACTTAGTGAGTGAAGCAGGGCTGACGCAAAAGCACCTGATTCATGGTGACAAAGAACTTTTCCAGCATGAGATGAAGACCATCTTCGCGCGGAACTGGCTTTTTTTGACCCATGACAGTCTGATTCCCTCCCCCGGCGACTATGTCACAGCAAAAATGGGCGTCGATGAAGTCATCGTCTCCCGTCAGAACGATGGCTCCGTGCGAGCCTTTTTGAATGTTTGCCGCCACCGGGGCAAGACACTGGTGAACGCAGAAGCCGGAAATGCGAAAGGCTTTGTGTGCAGTTACCACGGCTGGGGTTTCGGCTCCAACGGTGAACTTCAAAGCGTTCCCTTTGAAAAAGAATTGTACGGAGATGCGATCAAAAAGAAGTGCTTGGGCTTGAAAGAAGTCCCGCGCGTCGAGAGCTTTCATGGCTTTATTTACGGCTGTTTTGATGCAGAGGCTCCCCCGCTCATGGATTATCTGGGTGATGCAGCCTGGTACCTGGAGCCCATCTTCAAGCACTCAGGCGGTCTGGAACTTGTAGGCCCCCCGGGCAAAGTGGTGATCAAGGCCAACTGGAAGGCGCCCTCGGAAAACTTTGTGGGTGACGCATACCACGTGGGCTGGACGCACGCATCGTCTTTGCGCTCAGGTCAGTCGATATTTACCCCTCTCGCGGGCAACGCCATGCTGCCGCCCGAAGGCGCGGGCTTGCAAATGACCAGCAAATACGGCAGCGGCATGGGGGTGTTGTGGGACGCTTATTCCGGCGTTCACAGCGCCGACCTGGTGCCGGACATGATGGCATTCGGCGGCGCAAAACAGGAAAAGCTCGCCAAAGAAATCGGTGATGTTCGGGCGCGGATTTACCGCAGCCATCTGAACTGCACGGTTTTCCCGAACAACAGCATTTTGACCTGCTCCGGCGTTTTCAAGGTCTGGAACCCGATCGACGAGAACACGACCGAAGTTTGGACGTATGCGATCGTGGAAAAAGACATGCCGGAGGAATTGAAAATCCGCTTAGCCGACGCGGTTCAGCGCACGTTCGGACCTGCAGGCTTCTGGGAAAGCGACGACAACGACAACATGGAAACCGAGTCGCAAAATGCCAAGAAATACCAATCCAGCAACAGCGATCTGCTTGCCAACCTGGGTTTCGGCAAGGACGTCTACGGTGATGAAGTATATCCCGGCGTCGTTGGCAAGTCGTCCATCGGTGAAACCAGCTATCGCGGCTTCTACCGCGCCTACCAAGCGCACATCAGCAGCTCCAATTGGGCCGAGTTCGAAAACACCTCCCGAAATTGGCACACCGAACTCACCAAGACGACTGATCGCTAATCCAGGAGCCAACCATGATGATCAATACCCAGGAAGACAAGCTGGTCTCCGCGCACGACGCCGAAGAATTTCATCGTTTCTTCGTCGGGCACGACAGCGATCTGCAGCAAGAAGTCACCACACTCCTGACCCGAGAAGCACATCTGTTGGACATTCAGGCCTACAACGCCTGGCTTGAACACTGCGTTGCCCCCGAGATCAAATACCAAGTGATCTCGCGAGAACTTCGCTCCACTTCCGAGCGTCGATACCAACTGAATGATGCGGTGAACATCTACAACGAGAACTATCAGCAACTGAAAGTTCGAGTTGAGCATCAGCTCGACCCGCAGAATTGGGCCAACAGCCCGAAGATGCGTTTCACTCGCTTCGTCACCAATGTCATGGCAGCCAAGGACACGGGTGCACCGGATCTGCTGCATGTCCGCTCCAACCTCATTCTCCACCGCGCCAGGCGCGGAAACCAGGTTGACGTGTTCTATGCAACGCGAGAAGACAAATGGAAACGTAACGAAGGTGGTGGCATCAAATTGGTCGAACGCTTTGTGGACTACCCGGAGCGCATTCTCCAAACCCACAACCTGATGATCTTCCTGTGAGCCCTGGGGATGCCTGCCTGGATGGCGGGCATTCGTGATTATTTTTAACGGAAATTTATTGACATGAACACACAGCAAGTTGTTGCCATCACTGGCGCCGGCTCGGGCATTGGTTTCGAGTTGGTTCGCTCTTTTAAGGCAGCCGGTTATCGCGTATCTGCACTCGTTCGCAACGAGGAGCAAGAGGCGGGTCTTCGCAGTGAATTCAAAGACGACATTGAGATCGTGGCGGGCGATGTCCGTGATCACGCCACCAATGAGAAGCTGGTTAAACAGACGGTTGCCAAGTTCGGGCGCCTGGATTGCTTCATCGGAAATGCCGGGATATGGGATTACATGCTGAGCATCGATGAGCCTTGGGAGAAATTCTCGGGCAGTTTCGACGAGATATTTGACATCAACGTCAAAAGCTATTTCAGCGGCATCAGCGCGGCCTTGCCGGAGCTCAAAAAGACGAACGGATCGGTGGTGGTGACGGCTTCCGTTTCTTCCTATGCGGTCGGTGCCGGCGGTTCTTGCTACATTGCCAGCAAACATGCGGTGCTGGGCATGGTCAAGGCTTTGGCCTACGAATTGGCTCCGCACATCCGGGTCAATGGCGTTGCGCCAGGTGGCACGGTCACTTCTTTGGCTGGCCCGGCAAGCGCTGGCTTCGACAAAACCAAAATGAAAGACATGCCCGGCATCGATGACATGATCAAAGGCCTGACTCCCCTGGGGTTCGCGGCAAGGCCCGAGGACGTGGTGGCACCGTACCTTTTGCTGGCCTCCCGGGAACAAGGGAAGTTCATCACTGGCACGGTGATCAGCATTGATGGCGGCATGGCGCTCGGCCGCAAGTGAATTTTTAACTGAAGCAAATTTATCAACCCCGTTCTCAGGAGACACCCCATGAAGACGAAATTGTTTATCAACGACGCCTGGATCGATTCAGGTGACAAAAAATACTTTGATCGGAAGCACCCTGTCAGTGGCGAGACCATGACCCAATGCGCGAATGCGACGGTGGCCGATGCGGGCAAGGCGGCTCAATCCGCCCAAGAGGCGTTCAAGTCCTGGAAGGCCGTTGGGCCTTCGGAGCGGAGGCGCCTTCTCTTGAAGGTGGCAGAGGTCATGGAGAGCAAAACGCCCGAGTTCATTAAAGTGATGGCCAAGGAAGTGGGCGCCTCCGCGCTATGGGCGGGGTTCAACGTGCACCTGTCGGCCAATGTGTTCCGGGAAGCCGCCTCACTGGCCACGCAAATACAAGGTGAAACCATTCCGACGGACAAGGCTGACACCCTGTCGATGACGCTGCGTCAACCGGTCGGCCCCATCTTGAGTATCGTGCCATGGAACGGCACCGCAGTGCTCGCGGCGCGGGCCATCGCGTATCCGTTGGTCTGCGGCAATACCGTGGTGTTCAAAGGCTCCGAGTTCAGCCCCGGCACGCACGCGTTGATCGCGAAGTGCGTACAGGAGGCCGGCCTGCCCGCTGGCGTGCTCAATTATCTGAACTCGTCCCCGGACCGCTCGCCCGATATCGCCGATGCGCTGATTTCGTCTAAAGAGATTCGTCGCATCAACTTTACGGGCTCCACTCGCGTGGGGCGCATCATCGCCCAGAAAGCGGCCCAACATCTCAAGCGCTGCTTGCTGGAGTTGGGTGGCAAGTCCCCGCTGATCGTTCTGGACGACGCGGACATCGACGCGGCGGTCAAGGCAGCGGTGTTTGGCAGTTTCCTGTTCCAAGGCCAGATCTGCATGTCCACCGAACGCCTGGTGGTCGACGAGAAGATCGCGGACGAATTTGTCGCGAAGTTCGTCGAGAAAACCAAGAAGTTGAGTGCAGGCGATCCGTGCGTGACCGGGGACTGCGTCATTGGTCCGATGGTGTCGTCCAACTCGGGGGACCGGATCAATGGCCTGTTGAAAGATGCCATCGACAAGGGTGCCAAGGTCGTGTGCGGTGGTATGGCCGAGGGTGCGGTCATGCCCGCCACGATCCTGGACCACGTGACAGCCGACATGCAGATCTACGATGAGGAAACCTTCGGTCCCATCACCGTGGTTATCCGTTGCAAGGGCGAAGCAGACGCCATCCGCATTGCCAATGACAGCGCCTACGGCCTGTCATCGGGCGTGTTTGGCCGGGACGTGAACCGGGCTCTGCGCGTGGGCATGGCGATCGAATACGGCTCGGTCCATATCAACGGGTCTACCGTGCAGAACGAGGCGCAGGCGCCTTATGGCGGCACAAAGGCCACCGGTTATGGCCGCTTCGATGGACGCGCGGTGATCGACGAGTTCACGGAGCTCAAATGGCTAACCATTGAACCGTTCGAACAGCAGTATCCCTTCTAAGCCGAAGCAACAAAGGAGTTAAACCATGAGCAAGCAAGCAGCAGTCATTGAACTAGGATACATGGGCATTTCGGTCAAGGATCCCGCAGCGTGGAAATCCTTTGCCGCGAACATGCTGGGGCTTCAAGTCCTCGATGAAGGTGACAAGGACCGCTTCTATCTGCGAATGGACAATTGGCACCACAGAATCGTGGTCCATCACAATGGTCAAGATGACCTTGAATACTTGGGTTGGCGTGTCTCCGGTCAACCGGAATTCGATGCATTGGGCCAAAAGCTCCAGGACGCAGGCTACAAAGTCCACGTGTGCGACAAAGCCGAAGCACAGGAACGCATGGTGCTGGGCCTGATGAAGACGGAAGATCCGGGTGGCAACCCGACCGAGATTTTCTGGGGACCCCGGATAGACCTGAACAACCCTTTCCACCCCGGTCGCCCCTTGCACGGCAAGTTCTTGACTGCTGACCAAGGCCTGGGCCACTGCATAGTGCGTCAGAGCGACGTGGAAGCGGCGCGCAAGTTCTACAGCCTGCTGGGCTTCCGTGGAGATGTCGAGTACCGCCTTCCTTTGCCCAACGGCATGACGGCTGAGTTGACGTTCATGCATTGCAATGCTCGCGATCATTCCATCGCTTTCGGTTCAATGCCTGCGGCCAAGCGCCTCAATCATCTGATGATTGAATACACTCATATCGAAGATTTGGGTTACACACACCAGCTTTTCACGAAGGAAAAGATTGACATTGCCTTGCAATTGGGCATCCATTCCAACGATAAGGCGCTGACGTTCTACGGGGCAACACCTTCCGGCTGGCTGATCGAACCTGGGTGGCGAGGCGCCCCCGCCATTGCTGAATCGGAATATTACGTCGGCGACATTTTCGGTCACGCCATCGAGGCCACCGGTTATGGATTGGACGTCAAACTGAGCTAGCCATGCAAAAGATGCGAAATCGATCGCATCTGTTTTTCCCATTCTGTTCCATATAACAAAAGGAGACAATGATGATCAAAGAAGCCATTTCCCTCGCAGGACTTGGGATGCTGATGCTCAGCACCGCATATGCCGAGGATTCCCGTTGGTCATATCGCATCGGCCACCAACGTAGCCTTCGATGCGAGCGCCAAAGTTTCGATTGACGGAACAAGGGTTCCGGGTGGAAGCGCTGACGCTAGTGACAACAACGCTTTGACATTTGACTTCGGCTACATCATTAACGATAACTGGAACGCGCGATTAATTTTTGGCATTCCACCCACCACAAAAGTGACAGGCGCAGGCACGCTGCCTCCGATTTTGCTCGGTCGTGTTCAATATGCTCCTGCGGTTTTGTCGGCGACCTACAACCTGCCGCAGATGGGATTGATTCGCCCGTACGTGGGGGCGGGGATCAACTACACCCGAATTCTGAAAAGCAAAGATGCCAATCTGACCTCATTCGATGCAGATCATGCGTGGGCACCTGTGCTCCACATCGGCGCGGAAGCCGACATCAACCGCGACTGGTTTGTCAGCTTTGATCTCCGCAAACTTTATTTGAAAACAGATGCATCTGGGTTTCTTGGCCCGCAAGTCGCCACGGCCCGCGTAACATTGAATCCGTTGTTGACCTCGATTGCGATTGACCACCATTTTTAAAGGATATTTGAATGACAAGAAAGACCAGCAAAGCGACGCGCCTGACTGCAGAGGATATTCAAGGCGCATGGGTCATTATGCCGACCCCGTCCACGCCGGATGCCTCGGACTGGCGCAGCACGCACACGGTTGATCTCGACGAGACGGCCCGGATTGTCGAGGAGTTGATTGCGGCCGGCGTCAATGGCATTCTGAGCCACGGCACCTTTGGCGAATGCGCGACGCTGACGTGGGAGGAGAAGCGGGATTTTGTTTCAACGGTCGTCGAAACCGCCCGTGGTCGAGTGCCCTACTTCTGCGGCACAACAGCCTTGAATACCCGTGAAGTTATACGCCAGACCCGCGAAGTGATGGACATTGGTGCCCAAGGAACCATGCTCGGCGTGCCGATGTGGGTGAAGATGGATCTGCCCACCGCCGTGCAGTTTTATCGCGATGTGGCGGAAGCGGTGCCAGATGCTGCCATCGCTGTTTATGCCAACCCGGAGGCTTTCAAATTTGATTTTCCTCGCCCGTTTTGGGCCGAAATGTCCAAAATCCCGCAAGTTGTTACAGCCAAGTACTTGGGCATCGGAATGCTGGACTTGGATCTGAAATTGGCTCCAAATATTCGCTTCCTTCCGCATGAGGATGACTATTACGCTGCGGCCCGAATCAATCCTGAGCGCATGACCGCCTTCTGGTCCAGCGGCTCCATGTGCGGTCCAGCGACTGCCCTCATGCTTCGTGATGCGGTGACACAGGCCAAGACGACCGGTGACTGGACCAAGGCCAAGGCCATTTCAGATGACATGCGCGCTGCCGACGCCACACTGTTTCCACGCGGCGATTTCTCGGAATTCTCGAAATACAACATTGGTCTCGAAAAAGCACGAATGGACGAGGCGGGTTGGCTCAAAGCGGGGCCGTGCCGGCCACCCTATACGCTGGTACCAGATGAATACCTTGCAGGTGCTCGAAAATCAGGCAACGCCTGGGCCGCACTGCATACCAAGTACGCCGAGGAATTGAAGAAAACCAAAACGGCAACCGGCTCGAAAAAGAAGTGAGGCGAGGCCAGGTCCTGAGTCAGATATCTCCGATCAGCAAAGCTGGCTGATCTGGGCGTCCTCTGGATTGGAGGAATCGGCGAGTATCAAATATGCGAGTACGCCGTAAAAGCGCCAAGAGCGCGGGATGTGGCGCTTGCCCTGAAGCAGCTCCACATTTCTGCCGTCTTTTTTTGGGAGAGCCTGAGCATGATGGTTGATTTTTATTTCGATTTTTTGAGCCCCTTTTCGTACCTGGCAAACCACCGTTTGTCGGTGCTAGCGGGGCGTTATGGATTCCCCATCCAGTATCACGCCATTGATTTGGCGCGAGCAAAGACGGCCATTGGCAACATCGGGCCGTCCAATCGGGATCTCAAGGTCAAGCTTGACTACTTAAAGGTGGATTTGCAGCGATGGGCCGATCTCTATAGGATTCCGTTGGTTTTCCCCCCTAACTTCAACAGCCGCCGGGTGAATGCCGGACTGTATTACCCGGCAGCCAGGGAGCGAGCCGCTGAATATGTTCGCCTTGTTTTCGATTCGGCTTGGGGGAAAGGGTGGGCACTGGATGCTGATAGCTTGCTGGCTGAGGTATGCGACAAGCTAAACTGGGATCTCGGTGAATTTGAAGATTTTTTGAACAGCGAAAATGCCGCCAAGGCATACGACGAAGAGACGCAGGCGGCCATTGACCGAAAGGTTTTCGGGGTTCCCACCGTGTTTTGGGATGATCAAATGTGGTGGGGAAATGACCGCCTTTTCATGCTTGAGAGCAGGTTGCAAAAGGAAACGCAACCATAAATTCTCAGTGCATCGATTTTTCTGATTTTTCAACCACGCCTTGATTTTAAGGAGTCTCATGAAGCTTTATTACAGCCCCGGCGCATGTTCATTGTCGCCTCACATCATCCTTCGTGAAGGTGGATTTGACTTTCAGCTAGAAAAGGTTGATCTCGGCACCAAGGTGACTGAGACTGGTGTTGATTACAAGACCGTCAATCCCGTGGGCAGTGTCCCCGCTTTGCAAATGGATGATGGGCAGGTGCTCACCGAAGGGCCGGCCATCGTTCAATACCTCGCTGACCGTGTGCCAGAAAAATGCCTGGCACCGGCAGCTGGCTCGCTGGAGCGTTACCGACTGATGGAATGGCTGAATTTCATCTCCACCGAATTGCATAAAAGCTTCGGAGCGCTGTTCAGCCCGGTGTTTCCACAGGATGCCAAGCCAGTCATCAAGGCCCAATTGGAAAGCCGTCTTGCCCATACCGAGCAGATGCTCGGTGACAAGGTTTGGGCCATGGGGAACGACTTTTCCGTGGTGGACGCCTACTTGTTTACTGTGCTTGGCTGGGGGGCTTACGTGAATGTGGACCTTTCGCCTTGGCCCGGCCTGCAAGGCTACCTCAACCGCGTGGCTGAACGTCCAGCAGTCCGGGCCACATTGTCGGCTGAAGGTTTGATCTGATTTTTTTAGAGAAATAAATAAAGCATGGCCAGCCTCCATGAGCGGCCAGCCATGCCGCGGGGCAGCCGTGGGCAGCGGCCTCGATCAAATTTCGATGCACACAGATTACGAGCCCCTTTTTCCGACTGCGGTCGGATTCAGAAATTGCCGATACTTGCTTTGGTCTGATCGAAGCGTGAGGGATATCGGCTTCCCCTATCCACATGCTTGATGAAGAGGAGCGTATCACCATGAGTCACGAACTTGGCCGACTGGAAGACCTGCCGCAGGACTACCGAGACGAACTCAAACAACTTAACCTGGTGCCGCTATGGCCCAGCCTACGCGCGGTGCTGCCGCCCAATGTCCCGACCCGCCAGACGCAGCCGACTTACTGGTCCTACCAGACGCTCAAGCCGCTGCTGCTCAAGGCCGGTGAGCTGACCCCCATTGAGAAGGCCGAGCGCCGCGTGCTGGTGCTGGCCAACCCCGGCCACGGCCTGGAGAAGATGCAAGCCAGCGCCGCCATATACCTGGGCATGCAGTTGCTGCTGCCCGGCGAGTGGGCGCCCAGCCACCGCCACACCCCCAACGCGGTGCGCATGATCGTGGAGGGCGAGGGCGCCTACACCACCGTGGATGGCGAGAAGTGCCCCATGAGCCGGGGTGACCTCATCCTCACGCCCACCGGCCTGTGGCACGAGCACGGCCACGACGGCAACGAGCCCGTGGTGTGGCTCGATGTGCTGGACCTGCCGCTGGTGTACTACATGGAGGCCAGCTACCACATCGACGGCGAGCGCCAGCAGGTCGACCCCGGCCGGGGCGACTGCGCCTGGACCCGTGCGGGCGTGGTGCCAACCCCCGTGTTCCAGCGCAGCGACAAGCGCTATCCTCTCTTGCGCTACCCTTGGGCCGACACCCGTGCCGCCCTGCTGTCGCTGGCGGCCGACCAGCCTGAGCAGGAATGCGTGCAGGTCACCTACGTCAACCCCGAAACGGGTGACGACGCCGAGAACATCCTGGGCTTCTACGCCCTGATGCTCAAGCCCGGCCAGACCCTGCGCCTGCCCGTGCGTTCGCCCGCCGTGGTGTTCCACCAGATCGAAGGCCGCAGCGAGGCGCGCATCGCCGAGTCCACCTTCGCCCTGAGGGAAGCCGATACCTGCTGCGCCCCCGGCTACACCGAGGTGACGCTGAAAAACCTCTCAGCCGACCAGCCGTCCTTCATCTTCATGGCCGACGAATCGCCCCTGCACCGCAAGCTGGGCGTCTTTGAAAACCGCGGCTGAGCCGCCGCGAAGCACCACACAACAGGAAAGCAAGTGAGCAACTACCTCTGGAACCCGCCTCCCGTCCAGTCTCTGCCCGTTCGTGGCAAGACCGAGCGCTTCCCCATCAACCGCATCTTCTGCGTCGGCCGCAACTACCACGCCCACGCGGTGGAAATGGGCCGTCCGGTCGACAAAAGCGTCGAACAAGCGTTCTACTTCACCAAATCGCCACAAACCCTGGTGGAAAGTGGTGCGACCGTGGCCTACCCGCCGCGCACCAGCAACTACCACTACGAGATGGAGCTGGTGCTGGCGATCGGCAAGCCCGGCTTCCGCGTCAGCGAAGACCAGGCGCACGAGTTGATTTACGGCTACGCCGCCGGCCTGGACATGACCCGGCGCGACCTGCAACTGGTGGCACGCGACAAGGGCCGCCCCTGGGACACCGGCAAGGACATCGAGGAAGGCTCGGTCTGCTCCGAGATCGTGCCGATGCAAGGCGTGGTGGTGGAGCAGGGCGCGATCGCCCTGGAAGTCAACGGCCAGACCAAACAGTCGTCCAACGTGGACAAGCTGATCTGGAACGTCCGCGAGATCATTGCCGACCTCTCCACCTACTACCACTTGCAACCCGGCGACCTGATTTACACCGGCACGCCCGAAGGCGTGGGCGCCGTGGTGGCGGGTGACAAGATCATCGGCCGTGTGGAAGGCATTGCCGAGATCAGCCTGACCGTCGGCCCGGCCGAGTGAGCCTGCACGCGATGAAGCTGTACAACTTCTGGCGCAGCGGCACGTCACACCGGCTGCGCATCGCGCTCAACCTCAAGGGCGTGCCCTACGAGTACCTGGCCGTGCACCTGGGCAAGGAAGAGCACCTAAAGGACGCCTTCAAGGCGCTGAACCCACAGCAGTTGGTGCCCGCGCTGGACACGGGCGCGCAAGTGCTGATCCAGTCGCCGGCCATCATCGAATGGCTGGAGGAACAGTACCCCACGCCCGCGCTGCTGCCGGCCGACGCCGACGGCCGCCAACGGGTGCGCGCGCTGGCCGCCATCGTGGGCTGCGACATCCACCCCATCAACAACCGCCGCATTCTGGAGTACCTGCGCAAGACGTTCGGCGCCGACGAGGCCGCCATCAACGCCTGGTGTGGCACCTGGATCAGCGCCGGTTTCGATGCCTACGAAGCACTGCTGGCGGTCGACCCGAAGCGCGGCCGCTACAGCTTTGGCGACACACCCACGCTGGCCGACTGCTACCTGGTGCCGCAGGTGGAAAGCGCCCGCCGCTTCCAGGTGGACCTGACGCCCTACCCCCTGATCCGCGCAGTGGACGCGGCCTGCGGCGAGTTGGACGCATTTCGGCGCGCCGCGCCAGCTGCTCAACCTGATTCGGCTTGACGAAAAATACGCCGCCTTCGCCCTAATAAACAGTTCGTAGCCCTGCCCAGTGACAAGTATCAATGAGCAATAGTGAAAATGTAAGGGGAAAGATTATGAAACATATTCTGACCCGACGAGCAGCCCTGAGCACTTTGGGCTCCCTTGGAATCGGGGGCCTTCCGGGCATGAGCTTGGCGCAATCCGGCCCTGGCGTGGCCACGATCGTGATTGGACTCGCCGCAGGCGGAGCGACCGATATGGCTGCCCGCCGGTTGTCTGAGGGAATGCGCGGTGCCTATGCTTCCAGTGTGCTCGTCGACAACCGCACGGGGGCGGGTGGTCGAATTGCGATCCAGCATGTTAAGGCCGCGGCACCAAACGGCGCGACACTTCTGCTGACGCCTGCATCCATGATGACGCTATACCCTCACACGTACAAAGATCTGGGATATGACCCGGTCAAGGACTTTGTGCCGGTCGGTATGGTTTCGACAAGCGAGGTTGGGTTTGCGATCGGGCCCGCTGTCCCGGAATCGGTTGGTAGCCTCAACGACTACTTGGCCTGGATCAAGAGTAACCCTGATTCTGCCACGTTTGGCCATGGTGCCACCGGCTCTGGACCGCATTTCTTGGGCGAGCTGCTCGGGCGGCTTTTGGGCGTGAAAATGGTGCAGACAGGCTTCCGCGGTTCCCAGCCTGCGATTGTGGACCTGTTGGGGGGGCACATCCCGGCGGTGGCCGCGCCCTTGGGTGAGTTCCTCCCTCACATGAAGACCGGCAAGATCCGGGTGCTGGGCGTGACTGGCGCCAACCGCTCTCGTTTCCTGACCAACGTCCCGACCTTCAAGGAGCTCCACATCGCCTTGAGTGAGATGACCGAGTGGTTCGGGGTATTCATGCCCGCAGGCACGCCCGCGCAAGCGGTCCAGCAAGCCAGCGCTGCCATGAAGTCGGCTGTTGCAAACCCGGAACTGGTCAAGGCCTACGCCATGATGGGCATGGAGGCTGGTTGGAGTTCGCCTGAAGGCTTGTCCGATCGATTGAAAAACGACATCAAACGCTGGCAAGCAGTCGCTGAGAAAATTGGTTTTACCGCGCAGTCTTGAGCAGAGGGGGGGCACCATGATCAAACGCCGTGAGTGGATGAAAGCCGCGGGATTTGCCACCTTATCGCTCGGCACTGTAAGAAGCGTCAAAGCCCAACCGGTACCAAAATTACTCAAGATGGCTCTGTTGCAAAAATCGTGAAGCTTGAGCATGCTTGGCGGAGATTGGACGGACGGAACGATGACGGATTTCAAGT
>NZ_JARFNJ010000048.1:0-1060 GCF_029167165.1 Sphingomonas pollutisoli | reverse complement strand
GTCCTACGAGTTGCATGATAAAGAAGACAGTCATAAGTGCGGCGACGATAGTCATGCCCCGCGCCCACCGGAAGGAGCTGACTGGGTTGAAGGCTCTCAAGGGCATCGGTCGAGATCCCGGTGCCTAATGAGTGAGCTAACTTACATTAATTGCGTTGCGCTCACTGCCCGCTTTCCAGTCGGGAAACCTGTCGTGCCAGCTGCATTAATGAATCGGCCAACGCGCGGGGAGAGGCGGTTTGCGTATTGGGCGCATGCATAAAAACTGTTGTAATTCATTAAGCATTCTGCCGACATGGAAGCCATCACAAACGGCATGATGAACCTGAATCGCCAGCGGCATCAGCACCTTGTCGCCTTGCGTATAATATTTGCCCATGGGGGTGGGCGAAGAACTCCAGCATGAGATCCCCGCGCTGGAGGATCATCCAGCCGGCGTCCCGGAAAACGATTCCGAAGCCCAACCTTTCATAGAAGGCGGCGGTGGAATCGAAATCTCGTGATGGCAGGTTGGGCGTCGCTTGGTCGGTCATTTCGAACCCCAGAGTCCCGCTCAGAAGAACTCGTCAAGAAGGCGATAGAAGGCGATGCGCTGCGAATCGGGAGCGGCGATACCGTAAAGCACGAGGAAGCGGTCAGCCCATTCGCCGCCAAGCTCTTCAGCAATATCACGGGTAGCCAACGCTATGTCCTGATAGCGGTCCGCCACACCCGGCCACAGTCGATGAATCCAGAAAAGCGGCCATTTTCCACCATGATATTCGGCAAGCAGGCATCGCCATGGGTCACGACGAGATCCTCGCCGTCGGGCATGCGCGCCTTGAGCCTGGCGAACAGTTCGGCTGGCGCGAGCCCCTGATGCTCTTCGTCCAGATCATCCTGATCGACAAGACCGGCTTCCATCCGAGTACGTGCTCGCTCGATGCGATGTTTCGCTTGGTGGTCGAATGGGCAGGTAGCCGGATCAAGCGTATGCAGCCGCCGCATTGCATCAGCCATGATGGATACTTTCTCGGCAGGAGCAAGGTGAGATGACAGGAGATCCTGCCCCGGCCTGCGC
>NZ_JARFNJ010000047.1:0-2586 GCF_029167165.1 Sphingomonas pollutisoli | reverse complement strand
GTAGGGTAGGCCGGCAAGGTCTCAGAGAGAACATTGCTCGGCCCCCCTCCGAACCGGACGTGCACCTTTCAGCGCATCCGGCTCTCCACGACTGCGTGCTATCCGCCGTTGGCGGTCGGTTGGTTGACCGGCGTGGATGCTATTGTGGCAAGCGACGCACAGGACGACGCGCTTGCGCTGCCGTGCTGCCTGCATATGGCGAGACAGTCCGGCATATTGCATCTCCGCGACCCGGCGGACGTGATGGATTTCGCAGGGCAGGTCTTCCCGACCACAACGCTCACACTGGCGAGCATTGAGCCGTTCGACCAACTCTGTCCTGCTAAACACGAACTGGGCGGAGCGGGGATTATCGATCCCGCCCCACGTTCGTACATGTCGTCGCAGGTCCTTCAACTGCCACAGCTTGATCGCGCGGGGTTCATTTCCCACCTCGAAGCGGATGAAGAAGTCCATCCCACGCCGCAGTCTGGCGAAGACGCTGCGAGCCGATGTCCTATGCTTGGCGGCGATGGTTTTGACGCAGGAGAACAGGGCGAAGTAACCGCCTTTGTTCAGCTTGCGCTTCACGTCGTCAGCTAGGGCATAATAGTTCGCAAAGCCGCGCCATTCGGCATTGTAGGCAAGGACGATCTCCACGTCGCTTGCGAAGCGCAGCGCGGGCCGACCACGCGGGCGGAAGGCTTCATAGTCGCCCCAGCCCTTGTCGTTGACGAACCGGACAACCCGATCCCTCGGAACGCGAAGCCGCAGCCGGTCAGCCAAGCCGCGCCGCAAGGTCGGACGACCATCGAAGATCGCCTTGTGCGGATTACGGTTGGTGCTGGTGCAGACCTCGTATCCTAAGAACCGCGCCCCATCCGTGGCTTTTCGGATTCCGCTTTTCTCGGCGGACATTTCCAGCTTCAGGGTGTCGGTCAGGAAGACCCTGACCTCCTCCATCAACTGGCGTGCATCCGCTTTGCTGCCGGTCACACCGATGAGGAAGTCATCGGCATAGCGGCAGTATCGCAGTCTCCTATAGTTGGGATCGAGGGCGTCGCTGGCCGGAACGGTTGCCCGTTCTGCCTTGAGCCGACCAATCTCCTCCAACATGGAGGTGATCTTCGGGGAGTCCGCAAGCCCTTGGGCTCGCAGCGCATCCACGTTCCGACGCAGGTAAGAAGTGCGGTTGCGGATTCGACGATAATCATTCGTGAACCCGCGTTTGTCGCCCTTGGTGAAGCTGGCGATCCGGGCCTCAATGAACATATCAAGCTCATGGAGGTAGATATTCGCCAGCATCGGCGAGACGACACCGCCCTGAGGTGTGCCGCTGTAGGTCCGATGATAGACCCAGTCCTCGATATAGCCCGCCTTGAGCAAGCCTCGGATCAGGCGCACGAAGCGACGATCCGCGATCCGCTTTTCCAGCAGGCCAATCAGAACATCATGATCGATATTGTCGAAGAACCCAACAACATCGACGTCGATCAGCCACTTCACCCCCGTCCATTTGGCGCGGATGGATTCCAACGCCGTATGGCACGATCGCTCTTTCCTAAACCCATGCGAGTGCTGCGAGAACAGCGGTTCATAGATTTGCTCAAGGAGCGTTCGCACCACTTCCTGGACGAGCTTGTCCTCCGTGGTCGGCACGCCAAGCGGCCGTTTCTTGCCGTTGGCTTTCGGGATATACACCCGACGTACCGGCTTGGGCCGATAGCTTCCGTCCGCCAACCGGTCGATGATCGACCTGACCATCTCGGGCGAGAAGCCGTCGAGTGTCTTGCCGTCAACGCCCGGCGTCATCGCACCCTTGTTGGGCGCGATCTGCTGATAGGCATGCTCCCAAAGGAGCGGGCTTTTCATGAGGCGGAAGAGTCCATTGACCCGCCGACCCGACCTGATGATGGTCGGGAGTGATCTGACGGCCCTCTCGATGGTATTTGGCAGCATTAGCACACCTCCTCGTGAGGTTGTCTGATCGCAGTCGCTGCCGCCCTTCCCCCGAGCGTTGAGGCTTTTCGCACGGGTTGCCCCGCGCTTATGGCCGCGCTCGTTCCCCACCGAGGTGGAGACTGTCCCGGCCGTTACGCCGGGCATTCGAGTACTATGGCGGCTCCGTCGCCATGCAGGTCCGGCAAGCCGTCCTGTTTAGGCGATCCCGCAATTACGGAAATCGGAGTTCCGACGTGGTTAGGTGCCCCGTTCGTTCACTTGCCCCTCCCTACAGAGGGTGCGCCGGAGAAGCTGGCAGGCTCGCGGCATCACCGCTTGCTCGGGAGGAACTCAACGCCCTTTCCTCCATTTCTCCGATGTGCCGCGTCAACCATCCTGCGACACCGCTCACGTTGTTAGCCGCTGCAAACTGGGGTTCAGGCAGTATAGCTTTCACCATACACGTCTTGCCCTGATCCATGACGCCGCGAATGGTTCTGGCGCTTCCGGACCTTTTCTGAACATGCTACTTTTCCCCGTCCCTTTCGGGATTACAGCTATTGCTAGCCGAGGTTAGTCCAGTGGGCATGATCTATAGCCAGCAAGATCATCTACTCATGGTAGAGCTCCTTTATACTTCCGCCGTTACGGCGCACCGTTGAACAC
>NZ_JARFNJ010000046.1:0-2604 GCF_029167165.1 Sphingomonas pollutisoli | reverse complement strand
TGCGGATTCCGGGGTGATCGCGCGCACCATTCCGATTTGATGGCGCGCAGCATTCCGAGGTGATCGCGCGCAGCGTTCCGAGCATTACCCGCGCAGCATTCCGAGATGATCGCGCGCAGTTTGGGATGACATGAGGCCTGATCGTTGGGACCAGTTCCCTGGCTGAGCAGCCAGGAGGATTGGATGCCGACGAGGAGGATTGCGATGCGCAACGTGCGCGAGATCTTGAGACTGAGCCTGGATGCGAGGCTATCGACGCGTTCGGCCGCCGAGCTCGTCGGCGCCAGCGCGACGACGGTGCGCGATACGGTGAAGCGGTTCCGACAGTCGGGGCTTCCCTGGCCGTTACCGGCCGAGATCAGCGATACAGATCTGGAGGAGCGCCTCTATGGCGTGTGCGGTATTAAGCCGGGGCGCCGCAGACTGTCCGAGCCGGACTGGTCGGTGGTGGCGCGCGAGCTGAAGCGCAAGCACGTGACGCTGCAGGTGCTCTGGGAGGAGTACAACGCCACGCATCCGGACGGGTACCGCTACAGCCGGTTCTGCGATCTATTTCGCCGTTGGGAAGGACGCTTGCCGCTGGTGATGCGCCAGAGCCATGCTGGCGGCCAGAGGCTGTTTGTCGACTACGCCGGCGATACGGTGCCAGTCGTGATCAACCGGCGGACTGGCGAGCTCCGCGGTGCCCACATCTTCGTCGCCGTGATGGGCGGCTCCAGTCTGTCGTTTGCGCTGGCGACATGGACCGAGCAGTTTCCCGACTGGATCGAGGGCAACAATGCCGCTCTCGCCTTTTTCGGCGGCGTGCCGCAGCTGCTCGTTCCTGACAACGCGAAAGTGGCGGTGATCAAAGCCTGCCACTTCGATCCTCAGATCAACCGTAGCTACACCGAAATGGCGCGGCATTACGGCACCGCCATTCTGCCGGCGCGGCCGCGCAAGCCGCGCGACAAGGCCAAGGTCGAAGCCTGCGTCGGAATTGTCGAGCGCTGGCTGCTGGGCAGGTTGCGCAACCGGATCTTCTACAGCCTTGCTGAGGTCAACGCCGCGATCGCCGAGTGCATGGCCGATCTCAACGACCGGCGAGTGCTGCGCCAGTTTGCCAAAACGCGTCGTCAGCTGTTCGAAGAGGTCGATGCTCCAAACCTGAAGCCGTTGCCGGCAGAGCCCTGGGTGCATGCTGAATGGCGGCGTTGCCGCGTCGGGCTCGATTACCACGTCGCGATCGAGCGGCATCATTACTCGGTGCCGCATCGTTTCGCCCGCCGCGAAGTCGAAGCCAGGCTTACCGCCCGTACGGTGGAGATCTTCCTGAAGGGCGAGCGCATCGCCGTGCACATGCGCGGCAGCGGTAACGGCCGGCACACCACAGTGCCGGAGCATATGCCATCCAGCCATCGTCGCTATGGCGAGTGGACGCCGGCAAAGATCCGCCAAGAGGCACAGCGGATCGGGCCGATGCTGTCCCTGCTGGTCGAGAAGGTCATCGAGGCAAAGCCTCATCCCGAGCAAGGCTACCGCTCGTGCCTGGGCATCATCGGGCTCGAGAGGCGCTTTGGCGCCGAGCGCCTGGAGGCCGCGGCGCTACGGGCCCTGGAGATCCAGGCGCGCAATTATCCCTCGATCAAGTCGATCCTCGAGAAGGGCCTGGACCAGGTGCCTGTCCCCCAATCCCCCGAGCAAGAGCCGATCATCCACTCCAACATCCGCGGCTCGAGCTATTACAACTAAAGGAGCATCAATGCTGAAGCACCCCACACTCGACCTGCTGGGCCAGCTTGGCCTGGACGGCATGGCCAAGGCCTTTACGGACCTGGCAGCCAACGAAGAGGCCACCAACCTAAGCCACGCCGAATGGTTGGCGTTGCTCCTCGATCATGAGGCGACATACCGGAACGATCGGCGCCTGCTCCTGCGTCTGCGGCACGCCAAGCTGCGCCACCGCGCCGCCCCTGAGGACATCGACCACCGGGCTCCTCGTGGTCTTGACCGCCGGCTGCTCGACATGCTGCTCAAAGGTGACTGGATCGCCCGCCATGAAAACTGCGCCATCATCGGTCCAACCGGCATCGGCAAAAGCTGGCTTGCATGCGCGATCGGTCACAAGGCATGCCGCGACAACCGCTCGGTCCTCTACACGCGCCTGCCGCGGCTCATCGACGAACTGACGGTGGCCAAAGGTGATGGCCGTATTGCTGCCCGCATGAAGAGCCTCGCGAGGGTCGAGCTGCTCATCCTGGACGACTGGGGCCTGCAGCCGCTCGACGGGAACGCCCGGCACCATCTGCTCGAGATCCTGGAGGACCGCTACGGTCAACGCTCCACGCTTGTCACCAGTCAGCTCCCGGTGGCCCGCTGGCATCAGACAATCAACGATCCAACCTACGCCGACGCGATCCTCGACCGCCTCGTCCACAACGCTCACCGCCTCGAGCTCGAAGGCGAATCCATGCGCCGGCCCGCCACGCCAACTGCCGCTTGACCACATCACCGACATAGGAGACATCGACAGCCAACGATCAGCCGCTTCAAGTGCGCGCGATCAAATCGGAACGCTGCGCGGCATCAGATTGGAATGCCTGCGCGCGATCGTCGGAATCCGCA
>NZ_JARFNJ010000045.1:0-3095 GCF_029167165.1 Sphingomonas pollutisoli | reverse complement strand
CGGAGATGTCTCTGAAACTCTGCAATAACCTTTTTGCATGCCTGCCCCATTGCGCGGGTCTAGCCTGACCGATTGGGGGGTCATTCCGACTCAGGCGGGGTACAACATGGCGCGGCGCAATTTACTGACGCGGGAAGAGCGCGAGCGGCTATTCCTACCAAGAACCGACCACTTCTCGATCATCAGGAACTACACGCTGACGGTCGAAGACCTGGATATCATCGGAAAGCGACGAGGCCCCGTTAATCGGCTCGGTATTGCTGCTCACCTTGCCTTACTGCGGCATCCTGGGTTTGGGCTGCGCACGAACTCGGACATCCCCGATGCTATACTCAACTACCTGTCTGCGCAGCTTGGCGTCGCTCCGGGCACATACGGTGCCTATGGCCAACGTCCGCAAACGCGAACCGACCACAGCTCAATTGCCGCTGATTACCTCGGTCTTAGGCCGTTCACACGCGCGGATGTTGCCCACGCTATTGAACTTGCAGCCCGTGCAGCCATGCGCAGTGACCGCGGAGAAACAATTGCCAGATCCTTGATGGATAACCTGAAGGCGGAGCGCTTTATTCTGCCCCCGCCCGACACCCTCGAGCGGGCCGGGCTTGCCGGGAGAGCACGCGCTCGTAAGCGCGCAGCATCGGAAATCGTCGCCGAACTGGGCGGCAGTACATTGGAGTTGCTCGACGCACTCCTGATCAATGACCCAGCCCTTGGTATGACGCCGCTGGCTTGGTTGCGGGATATGCCCGGATCTCCGTCAACCAAGAACATGAATGCGCTTCTCAAGCGGCTGCGGTTCATACGTGATCTCGGGATTGAACCGGCAATCAGCCTAGCAACCACGGGCTTCCGCTTTGGCCAATTCGTGCGCGAGGGCAGCGTCGCTCCGCCGTTTCTGTTGGCCGACTATTCCCACAATCGCCGCAGAGCGACGCTGGCAGCCGCGGTCGTCAATCTCGAGGTCAAGCTTGCAGATGCCGCAATCCTGATGTTCGAGCGCCTCATTGGCGGGCTGTTCACCCGAGCCAAGCGTGGCCAGGAACGCCGCTATCAGGACACAGCACCTTCGGTCGGCAAGCTCATGCGACTGTTTGGTGCAACGATCGCGGCGCTGGATATGGCAGAGGAAACTGGCGGCGATCCGCTGGTCCTGGTCGATGAGATGGTGGGCTGGCATCGCCTGATGGCAGCCCGTCCGCACGTCGATGCCTTGGCGGATCTCGCTCAGGAGGACACTCTGGTTCTTGCAACCGAGCGATACGCTACACTGCGCCGGTTCTCCCGCAACTTCCTCGACACATTCACGTTCAAGGCCTCGGGCAGCGGGACCAACCTGCTCTCCGCTCTCGATCTCCTCAAGCAGGCCAACGGCAGTTGGGGTACGCAGTTGCCAGCAAACCCGCCGATGCCCTTTTCCAATCGGCATTGGTCCAAATTGATAATGGAGGGAGGAAAGGTCAGCCGTCCGCGCTACGAGACGGCCGTGCTGGCGACACTTCGAGATAAACTGCGAGCGGGCGATGTCTGGGTCGAAGGAACGCGGGCTTACCAGCGTTTCGACGCCTATCTGCTCCCCCGCAAGGCCGCACAATCGGCAATCTCCGAACTGCTGATCAACGTGAATTCCGGAGAATATCTGGCTCATAAGAGCGCCGAACTTGATCGGCGATTGCGTCACTTCGCGCATCAGCTGCGGACCGGCCGCTTGCCTGGCGTGACGCTCGTTCGCGAAAAGCTGAAAGTCGTTCCGCTGCAAGCGGCGACTCCACCAGAAGCGGAAGCTCTTGACCGCAAACTCGATGCCCTACTCCCGCGCGTCCGAATTACCGAACTCCTGCTCGAAGTCGCTGAACGTACCGGATTTCTCTCTGCATTTCGGGATGTCCGCTCGGGCAAGGAGCACGATAAGCCCGCTGCCGTGCTCGCCGCCATTCTGGCGGATGGTACGAATCTCGGCGTCGAACGCATGGCCAACGCCAGCCAGGGCGTCACATATGCGCAGCTCGCCTGGACCCAGAACTGGTATATCTCGCCCGATAACTACGAGGCTGCTCTGGCCCAGATTGTGCGCGAACATCACCGCCTCCCGTTCGCGCGAAACTGGGGCGAAGGTGTCAGTGCATCATCCGACGGCCAGTTCTTCCGCACCGGCCGAATCCGATCGGGCGCAGCCGAGATCAACGCAAAATACGGTCACGAGCCAGGTATCAAAATTTACTCGCACCTTTCCGACCATTTTGCCTCGTTCAGTTCGCGCATCATGTCTGCCACCGCAAACGAAGCCCCATACGTGCTCGACGGCCTGATGCTAGGGGCCCGCGAATTGCCACTGAAGGAGCTGTATACCGATACCGGCGGTGCGTCGGATCACGTCTTTGGCCTGTGCCACCTGCTCGGGTTCCGTTTCGTCCCTCGAATGCGTGATCTTGCAGACCGGCGGCTCGGAACCATCGTATCCGGTGCAAACTACAAAGGCATCGAATGTCTGTTCGGCCAGGCGATCAAGGTCGGCACCATTGAGGCAGAGTGGGATGATCTCGTCCGAATGGCCGCCTCAATTCGGGAAGGAACTGTTGCTCCGTCTATCATCCTGCGCAAGCTTTCCGCCTATCGCCGGCAGAACAAGCTTGACCTTGCCCTTCGCGAACTTGGCCGCATCGAGCGGACGTTGTTCACGCTCGACTGGCTGGAACAGCCTGATTTGCGCCGCGCCTGCCAAGCCGGATTGAACAAGGGAGAGGCCCGGCACGCTCTGGCAGACGCCGTCTACACCAACCGCCAGGGCCGGTTCACCGATCGAACTCTTGAGAACCAGCAATACCGCGCATCTGGGCTCAACTTGCTCATCGCCGCCATTGCATACTGGAATGCCCTCTATCTCGGCCGGGCCGCCGATCACCTGCGGTACTCGGGAATTGAGATCGACGAAACACTGCTAGCGCACGTCTCACCTCTGGGTTGGTCGCATATCGGCCTCACAGGTGACTACCTTTGGGAAGATGCATCTTTCAGCGGCAACCGCGGGTACCGAGCACTCCACGACCCGAACGGCAGACTTCGGCTCGTCGCCTAGGATGTTCTCAGTATTTCCA
>NZ_JARFNJ010000044.1:0-3513 GCF_029167165.1 Sphingomonas pollutisoli | reverse complement strand
CCTAATGACGGCGACAGCGTTCGCTAAAAGTTCTCCCTTAGCGTACGTAAAACACACTTTCGTGTAGTGACCCCTACCAGTTGAGCGTTGCTGAGGCTCGGATCGGCAACGCTCGCCGCGCTTTCGAGGAACCTCCCGTTCGCATCGACGGGTCCGCCGAAGGCATCGGTGAGCCCGTTGCCGCCAAGATCGACGTCACGGACGCCGAATCCGCCAGCAATAGGGCTGTCCGGCAAGTCATTGCGCTGGTGGATCACGCCTCCGCGCAGCACGATGCTGCCGGCATTGTAGAGCTTGGAGACGGTGAGGCTGGCTTCGGGCGCGCCGATAATGCTGCCGCCTTCCATCACGTCGAGTTCGGTGAGACCGCCCAGCACGAGGTGCGCCGCCTTGCGGTCCCACAGCGCGTCGTTGGTGGTGGGCGCGAGGAACGATTGCGACAGCAGGTCCGCGCTCGTGCCGAGCGTGCGCAGCGCCTGGTTCTGGCCGATGCTGAGCAGCGTCGGCAACATCCACTGGGTGAGGTCGAGCGTCTCGCCGTTCTTGACCACGAAGCGCGTCGTCTCGAGGAAGGCGGATTTGCTCACCCGGTCGTTGGCGAGCAGGTCGTCGACGATGCGTGAGCGGTAGCTCGACACGTCGAGCGTGCCGAACCCGGTGGTCTTGAAGAAATCGAGGCCGATATGCGTCGATCTGGGCCGATTGTCCGAGCCGAACGACACATCGGGCGCGACGAGGGTGAAGGTCCCGCCGCCGGTAAAGCCGAAGCCCAGGATCGATGCCTGGGAAATATCGACGGTCGATCGAGGATCGGCGACGAGGTGCGGAAGGGTGGCCGACAAGCCCAATCCGCTTGGCGGCCTTGGCGTGAACTCGACCGACTGGTTCGAACCATAGAGTGGATCGCTCGCGGGCAGGCCGGCCGACGAGAGCGGATCGGTGTTGGTGAGCTTGCGCGAGGCATGGACCGTCTCGTTGACGAGGCTGACGTCGCCGCCCTTGCCGTCGAGAACGAGCTTTCCAGTCGGAGTGACATATCCGCCCGCGCTGACATCGAGCGTGCCGCTCACGCGAATGCTGCCCGAAAGGTCGACGGCTTCGGTAGCGGTGTCCAGCCCCTCGCCGACCGCAGCGATGACATTGGCGGCGGACCGCAGCGAGATCGACCCGCCATCGCGCCAGGCGCCGCCAAGAACCTCGGATTGCGGCTGGAAATCGTTGACCCACCGGCCCGCCGTCGACAGCGTGCCGGTCACGATGATATCGAAGGGGCGCAGTTCGCCCGGATCGCTTGCATAGAGCAAAGAGACATCGTCATCGGAGCGGAAGAGCGAGCCGGCGCTCCCGAACGCGATCGAAAACTTCTCGTCGGTCGGTTCAAACCCGTTGACCGTGCGGGCCGAAATCGAGCCGGAGGCGACCGTGACGCCCCCGTCGAAACGGATCGTCCGGCCCGCAATAACAGTCAGATCGCCGCCCGCTGCCAGGATGAGGTGCGACGATCCGGTAAGCGAAAGCGCATCGGGCGACTGCAATGTGACCGCGTCGGCACCGGCGAAAGTAACCGCTCCGGCAGCGACGATATCCAGCCGCGAGAGTCCGGCGCTGTTGAGCATCGTGTCGGAAAGCAAGAGCTCGGCAGGATTGGCCGCCTCGGCGCCGCGAACGCCGTGGTAGATCACGACATCGCCCAGGGTCTGAAGACCCACAGCGCCGCCCGAAGGCAGCTCGTAGGGCGTGGCTTGCAAGCGCCGTCCGAAAGCGGACGGGACCCGGCTCGCGATGACGCCTTGGGCAATCTGGCGCGCACCGGCGAATGCTTCGGCGTGGATCGTGCCGTCGATCGTGACCGCCGCGCCATTGATGGTCAGCGCGCCGGCATCGCGGCCCTCGTCATAGGCGGTGTCATAGCGCTGCCCCTGACTCTGGACGGAGAGATAGTTGACGACCAGTCCGAGCCGCGGCTGCAGCACCTCGCTTGTGCCACTGACCACGCCCACATAGGTCTCGTTGGGGTTGGCCTTGGCGATATCGACGATGCGGCCGTCCGCCGTGAGCAATCGGCTCGTCTTTACCATGCCCGCCGCGTAGTTCACCCAGCCGCCTGATACGTCGATCGCCGCGCCCTCGCTGAAGCTGACGCGCTCCGCCTGAAGCGAGACCGTCCCGCCCTTGGTCATGAATTCCTGGGCGGTCGCGGGAATCTGGCCCGCGATGCTGCCCGCTTCGATCAGCGGGGAGCCGACCCAGGCGACGCCGTCCTCGCGCACGCCCGAGACGCGCGGGTCGATGAAGATGGTCTCGCCGTTGAGACTGAAGTTGCCGTCGAGCTCGACCTCGCGATAGTTGGGCGTGTCGCGCAGCTCGTTGCGCTTGACAGGCGTGATCTCGATCGAATTGCGCGACGCATCGAGCGCCACGTCCTTGAGGCCGCTGACATCGATGATCGCACGGGCCGCAATATCGACCCGGCCGCGCCCGCTCGCCGCGAGCAGATCGGTCGTCGACCGGCCGATGGACACATCGGCGCCAGGAGCGTAGATGACCGCGTTCTCCCCGATCGAGACATTCGTCGGCGCAAGGGCCCCGAACGCCGCGTCCGGCGTCTCGAACTGCGCGCCGATCTCGAGCTGCGAAGTTTTGAAGCCCGCTGGCTCGTTCGGCGTTCCGATCGGAATCGTCTCGCCGCTATCGTCGGCGAACATGGCGATTCCGCTAGCCAGCAGCGGATTGCTGTTGCCTGCCAGCGATATGTCGCCCCCGTAGAGCGCGATCTTGCCGTTGCGTGATACGCTCGTCGTGGTCGACAGCAGCCCTGACAGTTCGATGCTGCCGAAGGCATTTGTGCCGAGGGAGAGATAGCCGCGGCGCGATTCGATCAGCCCGGCGACACGAATCTGGCCATCGCTCGCATTAGCCGGCCGATCGGCAAGGATATTGGCCGAGCCATCGAACACGAAGCTGTTGAGCAGGTAACCGCGCACGTTGCGATCGAGGCTCGTGTCCGCGCCGGTGCTCTCCGCGAAGCTGATCGCCCGTCCGGCCTGAAGGCTCACCTGGCCATCGACGGCGCTGAGCGTTCCCGCACTGTCGATCAACGGCGCGGTAAGCACGAGAAATCCGCCTTGCCGGGTCCCGATCTTTGCCCCGGCATCGACCACGATGCCACCTTCGGCACCTTCGACAAAACTCACTGGCCCGCCATTGCCGCCCGAGGCCGGATCAAGGTCCGCCGAAACCAGTAAACTAACGTCATTGCCCGTCTTGGGGAAGGCTGTCCCGTTTGGCGATGCAAACAGGCCATCCTCAAGAAAGCTGAGGTTCCGCTCCGCAACGGTTGCGGCGCGAAGCATGGTGCCGCTTCCTGTCACGAACCGCGCCGCATTCCCGAGCTCAAGCGTGGAGGCGAGGAGGGAGTGAGTGTTCACCTGAGAGTTGGAGCCGAAGATGATGCCGGCCTGGTTGATGACGACGACGGTGCCATCGGCGGTCATGTTGCCGAGGATGCGGGTG
>NZ_JARFNJ010000043.1:0-3796 GCF_029167165.1 Sphingomonas pollutisoli | reverse complement strand
GTAGGGGTCACTACACGAAAGTGTGTTTTACGTACGCTAAGGGAGAACTTTTAGCGAACGCTGTCGCCGTCATTAGGCGGCCAGGATCGATGAAGGTGTGCGCAGCGGGCGAAGCTGGCCCGGATCGGGGCGGCTTTCGACATTCCAGCGATAGTCGCCGGTGAGCGAGATATGCTCCCATCCCAGCGGGGCGATATGGCGCGCAACGTCCTCCGGGATCGCCAGCGCCCCGACTGCCTGTTCGAGATAGCGGGTGTTCCACAGGATGATGGCGGCCACGAGCAGATTGAGGCCGGAGGCGCGATAGGTCTGGTTCTCGAACCGCCGGTCGCGCAGCTCGCCGAGCTGGTTGAAGAAGAGCGCGCGGGCGAGCGCGTTGCGGGCCTCGCCCTTGTTGAGCCCGGCCTGGGTGCGCCGACGCAGGTCGAGATCGCGCAGCCAGTCGAGCATGAAGATCGAGCGCTCGATCCGCCCGACCTCGCGCAAGGCCAGCGCCAGTCCGTTCTGGCGTGGGTAAGCGGACAATCTGCGCAGCATTGCCGATGCGGTGGCTGTGCCGCTGCGGATCGAGGTAGTGAGGCGCAGCAGTTCGTCCCAATGGGCGGCGACATGCCCGATGGCGACCGGATCGCCGGTCATGCCGGCCAGCAGCGGCCCCGCTTCCTGGCCCGGCAGCAGATGCAGGCGCCGGTCCTTCAAGTCGCGCAAGCGCGGCGCGAAGCGGTAGCCGAAGAAGGGCATCAGGCCGAACACATGATCGGATGCGCCGCCGGTATCAGTGTAGTGCTCTTCGATCGACAGGCCGGTGGCATGGTATAGCAGCCCGTCGAGGACATAGGGGGCCTCGACGGCGGTCGCCGCGATCACGCGGCTCGCGAACGGATCATATTGATCCGAGATGTGGGTGTAGAAGCTGACGCCGGGTTCGTTGCCGTTGCGCGCGTTGATGTCGCCGATCGCGGCGCCGCGCCCACCCGCATGGAAGAGCTGACCGTCGCTCGAAGAGCTGGTGCCGTTGCCCCATAGCGCGGACAACGGCACGGTGCGGTGAACGTCGATCAACCGCCCCAGCGCCTCACCATAGGCGGCTTCGCTGATATGCCAGTCGTGGAGATGGGCGAGCTGACGCAAGGTCGCGCCCTGACAGGTCTCGGCCATACGCGTCAGCCCGAGATTGATGCCGTCGGCCAGGATCACGGTCAGGAGCGCGTTGCGGTCATCAGCAACGCGACCGGAGCGGCGATGGGTGAAGCACTCGGAAAAGCCGGTCCAGCTATCGACCTCCAAAAGAAGATCTGTGATCTTCACGCGTGGCAGCCGATCGTAGGCGATGCGGCGCATATCTTCTGCGTCGGGTGGCGTGATTGCCTTGAGCGGCGATATGACGAGGCCGTTGCCGTCAAGGCGCACCTGGGGCAACTCTCCCTGCCGGGCGAGGATCGTCACTCGCTCGATCGCCGTGTCGAGGCTGGCGCGGCGCCCTGCGATGAAGCTTTCGAAATCGGTGTTGACCGCCAGCGGCAGCGGTCCCCGCGCGCGCATCGCGTCGAAGGTGGCAGACGGCAGAAGATAGCTGTCGAAGGCGCGATACTGGCGGCTTTCCGCCACCCATATGTCGCCGGCGCGCAGCCGGTCGCGCAGTTGGGTGAGTACGCACAGTTCATAGGCGGCGCGGGACACCACGCCATCGCGCAGGACGAACGGCCGCCATGATGGCGGCACGAACCGGAGCGGCGGTTTGTCGGGCAGGCGGCGGCGCTTGGTGCGATAGATATCGGCCACGAGGCGGACCGCATCGAGCAGCCCCTGCACCGCACCGGCACCGCGAAACTCGAAGGCGTTGAGGAACGGCCCGATCACGGAGCGCAGCGAGCGCTGCCGCTCGATCAGTTCGGCCGTGCGGTCGATCGTTTCCGGCGCGATCAGCAGTTCGGCGTCCACGACCGCCGTGCCCAGCTTTTCCCAGTCGATCGCCCCGATGGCGGCAAGTGAATCGACGCCTCGTGCCCGTGCGTCGAGCAAGGTCCGGCATGAGCCGGTGAGCAGGCGAAGCTGCGCCTGCAATGACCGGATCGTGCCGATCGCCTTGTCCTTGGTCCGATTCTCGGCCCGTCGCATCATGCTCCCCAGGAGCTTGTCCATCATCGTCAGCACCGCATCGGTCAGGCTTTCCTCGAGCCGAATGCCGGCAGCGGCAAGGATCGCATGACGACGCCGGTCGGGCAGTTCCGCCAGATGCTGCGGCGTGATGCACGCCGCCTCGTCGG
This sequence comes from Sphingomonas pollutisoli, assembly GCF_029167165.1. Classification (NCBI taxonomy): domain Bacteria; kingdom Pseudomonadati; phylum Pseudomonadota; class Alphaproteobacteria; order Sphingomonadales; family Sphingomonadaceae; genus Sphingomonas; species Sphingomonas pollutisoli. The sequence goes on along the minus strand of NZ_JARFNJ010000043.1, from coordinate 1,529 downwards.
CGATCCGGTCGAACGCCGTCTGCGGAATGGTCGCGGCGCGCGATGCCGCCAGGCCCAGTGCGCGAACATGGTCGAGCCGTTCGATCAGTCGCAGAATATTGCGCGGCGCCGGCGACAGTGGCGGGTTGCGCAGCCATGAGAGCCAGGTCGCGCCTTTGTCGTCGCGCCGCGACAGGAGGGCGTCGAGCCGTGCGCGTTCGGGTTCGCCGAAATCCCCGGCGAGCACGTCATGGACCAGATCCCCGGCTTGCTGCCGCGCCCGTCGCACGATCGCCTCAATCACCGTCACGGGCGGCAGCAGCAATCGCCGGCGTCGCATCTCGTCGATGACGATGCCGGCAAGCCGCGAGGGCTGGGTGACGGTCTGCGCGATCGGCATGGCGAACGCAACTAGCGCGTGGAAATCCGCGCGGCTGAAAACGAGATGACCGAAGCGCCGCGACAGGTCGATGAGGTGCGTCCGCCGCGTTTCATCGCGTCGGGCATAGTCGCGCCATGACGCGGGCGACACATCCAACTGACGGGCCACGAATGCGAGGATCGGCATGGGCGGCGCTCCGCCGGCTTCCAGCACGCGCCCCGGCCAGCGGAGATACAGCATCAGCATCGCATAGCCGAGGCGGGTGGCATCACCACGCCGGGATGCGATCAGTTCCAGGTCGTCACGGGTCAAGGTGAAGTGGCGCGCGATCTCGCGTTCATCGAGCGACGGATCATAATGGCCCGCAAGCATCTCGCGTGTTAGCAGGTGTCTTCTGGCCAACGTCGAACCCCTCCATGTCGCTGTCCGTCAGACGTCCGTTGGACGGCCACCGGGAATGTGTCCGCCAACTCTGGACCTTCGATGGCGATTCGGACAAGATCACATGATGATGGGAAAACGGACACGATGGGGCGACCCGTGGCGCTGATCGGCTATGCGCGGGTCTCCACCCCCGATCAGAAGCTCTCGCTCCAGCATGACGCGCTGGAGCGGGCGGGATGTGAACGTGTTTTCGACGATCAGGCGTCGGGAGCCAGGACCGACAGGCCCGGTCTTGGCGAAGCGCTGGCCTATCTGCGCGCCGGCGACACACTGGTGGTGTGGAAGCTCGATCGGCTCGGCCGCTCGATGAGCCACCTGATCGAGAAGATCGGTGAGCTGGCGGCGCGAGGCATCGGGTTCCGCTCACTCACCGAGAACATCGACACCACCACGTCAGGGGGAATGCTGGTGTTCAACATCTTCGGCTCCCTCGCGCAGTTCGAGCGCGATCTGATCCGCGAGCGCACCCAGGCCGGTCTGCGCGCCGCGCGCGAGCGAGGTAGCAAGGGCGGTCGCCGACCCGTCGTAACCCCCGACAAACTACGCAAGGCGCGGGCGCACATTGCGGCGGGCCTCACCGTGCGCGAGGCCGCCGCTCGCCTGAAAATCGGCAAAACCGCCCTCTATAAAGCCCTAGAACGGACCGTCGCGACCGCCAAGCCGTGATGTTGCCGGTTCGTTCGCACTTAGCGTACGTAAAACGTACTTTCGTGTAGTGACCCCT
>NZ_JARFNJ010000042.1:0-3801 GCF_029167165.1 Sphingomonas pollutisoli | reverse complement strand
CTTATCGCGAGGAAGCGGTAATGCGGAGGAGCGCGGCGTAGTCCTGCAAAGCTGCGGAACATTTCGCCACGTCCTTCACATTATTCTATAGGGTGTCGAGCCATCCCATCAGATTGGCATCTCGCTTCCACGAAGGTGGCACGTTGCTCGCCGCCGGGGCGCCAACCTGTTCCAGCGCCTTTCGTTTGGTCTCCAGATTGGCCTGAGCATAGTGATTGGTCGTATCGAGACTGACGTGCCCGAGCCAACTGCGGATGACGGTGATATCGACCCCGGCGGCAACGAGGTGGACGGCGGTCGCGTGCCGGAAGCTGTGAGGCGTAACGTGTTTTGACTGGAGGGTCAGCGTCGATTTCGCGGCTTGTTCCACGTAGGCGTTGAGCTTGAACCGCACCCCTGACGCCCCTAGCGGTTCACCGTATCGATTGACGAAGATCCGCTCATCGGGCGCACGGGGCTGTCGCTCCAGTAGCTTCCTGAGCAATGCCACGGTTTCTGGCCAGAGCGGGCAGATGCGTTCCTTGCGCCCCTTGCCGTAAAGACGCACGAAGTTCGGTGCATCGAACCGGATTGCTTCGGGACAGAGGTCAAGCGCCTCTTGGATTCGCGCGCCACTGTTATAGAGGAACGAGAGCAGTACATGGTCGCGCAGCCCTTCGAGTGTCGATCGGTTGGGCTGGGCGAGGATGGCCTCGACCTCCTCGGGCTCGAGGTAGCACGGCGCGGAGGTGGGCTCCCGCTTCAACGGAACAGCCAGGACCTCTGAGCACTGCGCGATGTATTCCGGATTCTTGTCCGCCACGAAGCTGAAGAAGCTGCGGATGGCGGCCAGTCGGCAGTTCCGCGTGCCGATCGTGGTCTTGCGGCCATGCTCGGTATGATGAAGGAACGCGCGCACCTCGCCGGCCGAGACGTCGGTGAGCGTCAGCCGCGCGACCCCGCAGCCTTTTCGCTCCGCGACGAACCGAAGCAGCAGCCGCCAGGTGTCGCGATAAGAGCGGATCGTGTGGATTGACGCGCTGCGCTGCTCGGCCAGCCACTCCTGGAAGAACGCCCGCAACAACGCGGGCAATGGATTGCCTTTCCTCATGGCCGCGCCTCCGTGACAAGGCACGGGGCGCCGAGCGCGCGGAACCGTTCACTGGCTTCCTGCAACAGATCCTGCGTGACGGTGATGTAGACCAGCGTGGAGTGGAGATCCCGGTGCCCCATGTAGGTCGAGAGGAAGTGCAGTTTTTCCTGAGGGTTAATGCCGGACCGGTACCACTGGAGGATGCGGTTCACCACCATCGAGTGACGAAGGTCATGGACCCGCGGCCCGGTCCGGCCCGAAGCGGGCTTGAGCCCAGCACGGCGCATGACGTTGGTAATCATTGTCGTAACCGCCTCGGGCCTGTAGCGGTCATTTAAGTGGGCATGCCAGAACAGCCCTGATTTCGGGTTCTGTGGGCCGCCAGCGCGCCGCCTCGCATCGATGTACGCGCGCAGTTCGACCGCGACACTGTCGGATAGAGGCAAGATCCTGGTCTTGTAGAACTTCGTTTCCCGGATCGTGATCGTGCTTGATTGCAGGTCCACGTCACCAAGATCGAGCCATGCCAGCTCGCTTCGCCGTAGCCCGGCACAATAGGCCAGCATGATCATGGTGTAGAGGGTCAACGGCCGCAGCGGAGCGTCCGGCGACGGATAAGTCCGTGCGGTATCGAGCATACGCCGAACGTCAGCCGGGCTGAAGATATGCGGTTGCCGATGCTCCCGCGCTACTTCCCGCTCTGGCCGGGGATTGAAGCGCTTTGGCGGGATAGTCGGATCGAGGCGGAACCGCGCCTTGGTCAGGATGCGCGCCAGCTTCTGGCATTCAGCCGCGTGGTTGCGGGTCGGCTTGGCAGCCGCCCAGCTCGCAATCATTGCCTCAAGTGGTTGCTCCGCGAGGTCGGGACGGGCCTGAAGGAACCGATCGAACCGCAGCAGCCAGTGAGCCTGCGCTTCATATTGATATCCCCGGCTGCGCATCAGCATGACATGGTCTTGCATGAAGTCACCCAGCACGCTGCCGAAGGGCGCAGGCCGTCGTAACGCGGCCAAGGATTCGTCGGGATTCGGGGAAGCCAAGGCCCGCCAGATCGGCTTGCTTTGCTTGACGTTGTACCGACGGCGAAGTGCAGCAACAGGGTTGTCGGCGATCAGCCCGATTTCGACGAGGTGGTCGAGGAAGCGGTCGACAATGCAGACCTGATTGAGCAGCGTCGACAATCGCCAACGTTTTTGCATCTCCTTCAGCCAGGCGTCGAGCATCTGCCGGTCCACCGCCGGATGCCGGCGGGCAACATCTTCGAAGGTGCAAAGGAACCAGCGATATGTCGGTACGCTTCCCGGCCGGAACTGCGATTTTACCAGGAAGGCGTCGACGACGGTGCGATCGGGATCGTGCCAGGCGCTCATGACAGCACCTCCATTCCAGGCACCTCGAGTGCCACGGCTCGGAGATCATCTGTTGCCAGTTTGAGATAAGTATTGGTGGATTCGGTGGATCGATGCCCGAGCACGTCGCCGATGATCTTTTGCGGGACCGATGCCCGCAGCATTTCGACCGCACGTGCGTGGCGGAAGACATGCGGCCCCCGCTTTCCTGCTGGCACTACGCCTGCGGCGGCCAACCGACCGCGGATCATGCCGTACAGGTTCGTCATTGCGATATAGGGTGCGCAGGATCGGACGAAGATTTCCCGCACTTCAACCTGGGGCCGCCCAAGGCGCAGATAATCCAGCAGCGCTTCACCAACAGTCACCATTAGCGGCATGTACGAGTACGCGTTGGTCTTGGTGTGGCAGATCCGGAGGGATTCTGCGCGCCAGTCCACGTCATCGAGCCGAAGGCGGCATATCTCACCTTCGCGCAGCCCATACGTGGCAAGCAGCTGAAGTATCGCATAATCGCGTAGTCCGCGTGGCGATCTGTCCTCCTGCGTTGTCGCCAGAACCGCGGCGATTTGGCTCCTTTCCAGCGTCGACGGCACATCTTCGTAGGCATAGAGCATGGGGCCGATGATGTGTGGCGTCAGATCGGTCGGGATGCGACCCGTCCGATGCAGATGGCGAACCACCGAACGGAGACGCTCAGCGACATCGGCCAATGATTTGCGCCGTAAACCAGGCGCGCGCATGTCCATGTAGAGATCGATGTCCACGATGCTCAACGTTTCGAGGCTGGCGGCACCGGCCCGGTCGAACTGCCATCGCAGGAAGTTTCGCGCCTCCCACATCAGCGCCGCAATGGACGCGCTTGCCAAACCGCGCTCCTCGCGCAGCCATGCCTCGTATTCGCGGCAAATTTCATGTCGATGCTCGTCATCGGGACCGATCATTTCTGCGTCCGGGGGCCAATTGCCTTGAGCAAGCCGGAGGAGCTTGGCGATCGCGGTGCGGGGCAACATGTGCCAACGCGCACTGGGAGGCCGACCGTACTGGATCTCAAAATCCTGAACCGCATAGCCAAAATACTGATCGACCTGCTGCGGCGTCACAGTCTCGACCTGTATATCGCACTCGGCCAGATAATCGAGAAACGCGCGGGCGTAGAGACGGTGGTTCGCCACGACCACGGGATTGTAATTCTGTGTGGTGAGCGAATTCGAGAGTTCGGTGATCAACTCGTCATGCAACTTCAACATGATTGCCTCCTCAGCTGGTCCAGGGACCGCCGAGGTTCGCAACCAATATAATGCGCAGCAACTGCGCACACTATCATGGGAATTCGCCGGTTACGCCGCGCTCCTCCGCATTACCGCTTCCTCGCGATAA
>NZ_JARFNJ010000041.1:0-3924 GCF_029167165.1 Sphingomonas pollutisoli | reverse complement strand
CGACGAAGAGCATGAGGCGATCCGGGATCTGGTGCGGGCGCGGCGCTCTGCTCAGGAAGCGGCAACCTCAGCAAAGCGTTGTCTGGCGAACGAACCTTGAGGTGCCCCCCTGTTTCGCCGGGTGCAGGTGCGCCGCTACAAGGCGCGGGCTGCGGTCAAGGGGCGGCGGATCGAGACGATTTCTGGCCGCGAAAGCTGGGATCTGCGCAAGACGTTGCCGAAGTCGGCGGTGCCGGCGCGCACCGAATATGATGTGGGAGAGGGGGCGTTGCACCCGGGTTCGATCGGGCCGATCTGGCGGGCAATGATCCGGCGCGCCTTCGACAAGGGCGCGCTGAGCGACCTCACCGCCGATGATCTGGCGCAGTTGCTCAAGGGCGTGAGCGCGCATTCGACGCGGGTGGGCTTGAACCAGGATCTGTTTGCGAGCGGCGAGGATCTGGCGGGGATCATGGATGCGCTACGCTGGAAGAGTCCCCGGATGCCGCTCGCCTATAATCGCAATCTGGCGGCAGAGCAGGGTGCCGCCGGCCGCTTGATCGCGAAAATCGGGTGATTAGATCTTGAGCTGCGCATAATTAGGTATTTGTGACGGTGTTTGAAAATTCCGAGTGCGCCAGATCACGCGGATTAGCGTTCCAGCGAATGTCCGACGGAATCGGAAAAGAAAACCCGCCCGTCTTTTGACGGGCGGGCAAGGAAAGGTGTCTACGTCTTACCGAGACTCCTTCGGGTCGCTGGCTGATGCTATGCCTTCGTGTTTCGGATTCAAGGCTAAACTAGCGGGGCTGAGCAGTTTCTCAGGCTGTGTACATCGCCGCGACCGACGACCTGGAAATATGCGCTAGCCTTGCGTTTATGCGCAATCATGATAGATGTATTATATATACATGATTGGAGCGCGAGTCGTGGACGGTGTCTCGAAAATCAGAGAAGAAGAGCTGACTCCTTTGGTGGAGGAATTTTACGCGCGGGTCCGCGCCGACCCCGCGCTTGGGCCGATTTTCAACGATGCGATCGATGACTGGCCGGAGCATCTTGGGAAGCTGACTGCGTTCTGGTCCTCCGTCATGCTCACCAGTGGCCGATACAAGGGGCAACCGGTGCCGGCCCATTTGAAGCATAAGGCCAGGATAACGCCCGCGCTGTTCGAGCGGTGGTTCGCACTCTGGGTTCAAACGACCAATGACAGGATGACGCCCGAAGCGGCAGCGGCGCTACAAGCGAAGGCGCGGCGCATCGCCGAGAGCCTGCAACTGGCGATGTTCTTCCAACTGGAGGAACGGAGTGCTGCATCGGTCGCCAACGCGGAACGTAAGGATGCCATCGAGCGACCAGGGCAAACCCATGGCTGAAATCTTGCCTTACCGTTCCACGCCGGTGTTCAACCAGGACACTCTGCCGGCTGCCTTGCGCGCGCGACATGACACGAAGGCTGGTGTTTGGGGCGTGATCCGGGTTTTCGAGGGCGAACTCCGGCTAACCTACCTCGAGCCACCTTCGGAGATCGTCCTGACGCCTGACCAGCCTGGCTTGATTCTCCCTCAGCAACCGCATTTCGTAACGCCGACAGGGCCGATGAAGATGCAGGTGGATTTTTACGATCACATTCCCAAGCTCTGACATTCCGGGATTTTCAACGCATTCAAAAAGGAGAAGTTGATGACGCAGCCCCTCAGCGATCAGACCATTGCGCTCGTCAAGGCGACCGTCCCCGCGCTCGAAGCGCATGGCCTCGACATCGTGAACGAGATGTATTCCCGGATGTTCCAGAACCCGAACATTCGCGACCTTTTCAACCAATCGCACCATGGTGATGCCGGTTCGCAGCCGCGGGCACTGACCGGCGCCATTCTCGCCTATGCGAGCAACATCGAAAATCTCGGTGCGCTTGCCCCGGCGGTCGAGCGGATCGCGCAGAAGCATGTTGGCCTGCAAATTCTGCCCGAACATTATCCGCACGTTGCCGAGGCGCTCCTGGGGGCGATCAAGGCGGTGCTGGGGGATGCGGCCACCGATGAAATTCTCGCTGCCTGGGGCGAAGCCTACTGGTTCCTGGCCAACATCCTGATCGCCCGCGAGCAGCGAGTCTACTCAGAACAGAAGGATGCGACCGGCGGATGGAATGGCTGGCGCGATTTTCGCGTCGAGGACGTCGTGCGTGAGAGCAGCGTCATCAATTCCTTCGTTCTGCGCCCCGTTGATGGCGGGGCCGTCATGCGGCACAAGCCCGGGCAATATCTGACCTTCTGGCTTGAAATTCCGGGACATCCGCCAGTCAAGCGCAACTATTCGATTTCAGCAGCCCCCAACGGCGAAACCTATCGCATTTCGGTCAAGCGTGAGCCGCTTGGTCTTGCGTCAGGCTGGCTTCATGATGAAGCCAAGCCGGGCACGGTGCTCAAAGTTGCCGCGCCTGCAGGCGAATTCTTCCTGGCAGCGCATGTCGAACGCCCGGTGATCCTCCTGTCGGGCGGCGTGGGGCTGACCCCGATGGTGGCCATGCTCGAAACGCTTGCTGAGGGCGAGGCGGGAGTCCCCGTGCACTATGTCCACGGAACTCATGACCGCGATACCCACGCAATGCGTGATCATGTTCGCGCTGTCGCTGGGCGGGGCAAGTCAATCACCGTCACCGATTTTCATCAGACCCCGCTCGAAGATGAAGTCGCAGGACGGGATTATGACGTCGCCGGCATCATTACCGATGAATGGCTGGTCGCCAACACGCCTGTAGGTGAGGCCGATTACTATATCTGCGGACCACGCCCGTTTCTGCGGCACGCCGTCTCGACCTTGTCGCTGGCTGGCGTCCCATCCGACCGCATTCATTACGAATTCTTCGGTCCGGCGGACGAATTGCTCGCCGCCTGACTGAGCGCGGAAAAGGGCGACATCGCCCTTCTCCGCGTCTACTCAAACCGCCATGTCGGCGTGATCTCGGACTTCTGGACGCACTTGGGCGTCAGCGACAGGTTCCTCGACGAGAATCGCGAACTTGGCACCCTGGTAATAGATGCTGGGCCGATGCCAGGCCCGCGTCACGACGACGACCGTTCCGTCGATCTCGATCTCTTCGCCTGCCTGGGGTGACCGCGCGAAGTGAAAACTGCCCCGGGCTGCTGGGGAACTGCTATCGCCAGCCAAAACGTCAACGAGCATTTACTTCTCCTCCTTATTCAACGGGCGGTCTGTGATGGTGGATAGCGCCACGGCTTGCCCTGGCCGATCGCTGCGTCAAACTGCGTTTCGGCGAAGCTCCAATTTGCGAGCCTGTTCCACCAGGACGTGATCCAGCCCGCGCGATCCTGGCGGTAATCGATGTAGTAGGCATGCTCCCACACATCGCAAGCAAGCAGCGGCGTCACCCCTTCCTCAAGGATTGGGCTACCCGCGTCGTGGGTAGAGATCACCTCGAGCTTGTCGCGCTTCGCGATGAGCCAGACCCAACCCGATCCGAAATGGCCCGTTCCTTCAGCGGAAAAACGCTGTCTGAGCGTTTCGAGACTCCCGAATTCGGACGAAATGGCGCTGGCGAGCAGCCCGGCAGGTTTAACCGTTTTCGGCGCCATGCTCTCCCAAAAGAAGCTATGGTTCCATGCCTGGGCTGCATTGTTGAAGACGCCCTTCGCGCCGCTGCCGTGCGCGATACGGATGATTTCCTCGAGCGTGTGGGCCGAGAAATTCTGCTCGGCCAGCAGCCGATTGAGCGTTTCCACGTAGCGTGCGTGATGTTTGCCGTGGTGGATCTCCAGTGTTTCCGCCGAGAGGACAGGCTCGAGATCCTTGGTCCCATAGGGCAGGGGAGGCAATTCGAAGACGAGCCTCTCAAGGTCGGATTGAGGTATTGCGGATTCCGACGATCGCGCGCAGGCATTCCAATCTGATGCCGCGCAGCGTTCCGATTTGATCGCGCGCACTTGA
>NZ_JARFNJ010000040.1:0-4643 GCF_029167165.1 Sphingomonas pollutisoli | reverse complement strand
GATCTATAGCCAGCAAGATCATCTACTCATGGTAGAGCTCCTTTATACTTCCGCCGTTACGGCGCACCGTTGAACACCGTGTACGAGCGCAGGAACCGGATATTCTTCGTCGCCGCCTCGCCGGTGACGCGGTCCGCCTCGGTTTTCGAGAAGGTCGAATAATAGACGCTGTGCGCGCCATGCTCGCCGCGCCGTACCTGTCCGCCCAACTCGGTCGCCTGTCGGTAGGTCATCCAGTTGCGGCCAGAGAACCCCTGGGCGTCGCCGATCGCCCAGAGATAGAGCGCGTTGATGCCGGTGTAGGGCGTGCCGCAATGCCGCAGCGGTCGCCCCCCTGCCCCGGTCAGTCCCCAGGGGCGCGACCAGGGCAGGACGCCGGCTTCAAGCTTGGCGATTATGAGGTTGGTGATCTCGGCCGCGACATCGCGGCGTGGCGCAGTCGATTTGCGGTGAAAGGTCATGGGAAAGCTCCCTCGATGCGCGGGCCACGCGTGACGGTCCGCGGGTAAAAAGAAGGCGGCCGCCCCGGTGAGGGACAGCCGCCAAGGTGTGCCCGGGAGACGAACGGGCCGGGGGTATCGGGGGGCTATTCGGCCGCGATCAGCGCCTCGTCGCTGTCGATCCCGGCATCGTCGGCACCGAGATCATCGGTGTCGCCGTAGTCGTCGTCGTCGAAGCCCTCATCGCCGGGCTCGTCGTCGATTGCCTCGTCGGCACCGGCGACCGACACGAGATCGAACCGCATCGCGTCGGGCACCCAGGCCAGCGCCGCGTCCTTGGTCTCCGCCTCGGTGATCGCTTCGCCGGCGAACAGCTTCTCGCAGCTGGTCGAGATCTCGCCCTTCTTCGAGGCCATGTAGCGGGCCGCGAGCGGCGCGCCCCCGACGTTGGTGAGCAGCGCCAGCAGCGTACCCTTCGACACGCGGTCGAAGAAGTTCGCCGAGGTAGGGCGCCACCATTTGGCGGGTTCGATCTCGAGGATCGAGGCGAGCCGCGCATGGAGCGGGTTGGTGGTGACCGAGCTGTAATCGGGCTTGGCCTCGAGCGAGGTCGCCACCACGACCGCGAGCCAGGCCGCCTTGGCGTCGTCGCTGAGCGCGCGGAACGCCTCGAACCGCTCGACCGGGTTCGACCCTTCCGTCCACGACGTGTCGAGACCCTCGCGGGCTTCGGCGATCGCGACCTGCGCCTGCGTGGCGGGCTGATCCTTGGGCATCTGCGGGTCCTGCGGACGCCCTGCCCGAACCGTCGTCCCGTAGCGGCCGTAGCCGTGGCTGGGGTCGGCGAGGCAGAACAGCATATAGTCGAGCGCGAGCCCCGGATCGCCGAGGATCGAGGCGGCGAGGATGTCGCGGCGCTGGACCGCCAGTTCGTCATGGAGCCGCGCGCTGAGCGGCTTGCCGCCAGGAGCGACCGCCTCGGGCGGCAGGTCGGCGGTGCGACGCGACGACGGCGACGACGGCAGCGGCCGATCGTCCCCGGGCAGGCGGATCGGCGTTTCGCTGTAATAGGTCGTGTCGAGTGTCATCTTGCCGTCGCGGCCGAGCGTCAGGAAGACGCCGACCTGGCCCTTGACCTCGTCGGTCAGCTCGGGCGCCTTGTCGTGGATCGCCTGATATTCCTCGCGCAGCCGATCCGATTCCGCATCGAGCGCGGCATAGGTGTCGTCATCGATACCCTCGTCCTCCATATCGCTCTCGATGACCTGCACGCGCTCCTCGATCTTGTCGCAGCGCGTCTGTTCCTCGTCCGTCAGCGGCGCTGCCGGCAGCGTCACGCGGTGGAGGTCGGACGTGATGCCGTAGAGGCTGGTCGTGGCGACGGGGCGCACCCATGCGACGCCCAGTTCCTCGCCGAGCCGCTTGGCCTCGGCCTCCATCAGCGAGGCAGCGAGCGTCTGCGCGAGTTCCGGGTCGGTCCAGCGGTCACCGTCCTCGCTGAACAGTTCGCGCTCGATGCGGCCGCCCGCGGCGACATAGGCATCGGCACCGACCAGGATCGCGATCGGATCCGTCGCCTTCATCGTGTCGTTGGCGATCGCGCGACGGATCTGGTCGGCGTTGACGTAGGACGAGTGACCATACTGCTCGAACACGCGCTCCTGCTTGGCCTTGTCGGCCGTCGAGCCGTAGGCCTTGGCCATCTCGTAGGAGATCTTGCCCGCGGCCAGGGCTTCGAAGATCGGTTCGGCAAGATCGGCGAGGCGCAGCCGTCCCTCGATGAAGCGGCGGGTCTGGCCAAACCGTTTGGCGACCGCGTCGACGTCACCGTCGGTCTTGAGGAAGTGCTGGAACGCGACGCATTCCTCGGCGACGGTCATCTGCTCGCGCTGGAAATTCTCGGTCAGCGACACCTCGCGCAGGTCCGCCTCGTCGCCGGTGATGATCTTGACCGGCACGTCATAGTCGGCGGCAACGATCTCGCCGGCTTCGGCCAGCATCATCGCACCGAGATAGCGGCGATCGCCGGCGATTATCTCGAACATGCCCTTCGGGCGGGCGGCGGTCACCAGCAGGTTCTGCATGATGCCGCGAGCGCGGATGCTGGCGGCCATCGCCTCGATATTCTTGGGCGGGGTGGTGCGCACGTTCTTCTCGGAACGCTTCAGCTTCGCGAGTTTGACGGTCTGGGTCATCTATCGTCTCCATGAGCGGGAAAGTGTCCGGCGCACGGGCGTTTCCCCCGACCCGGACACCCTCCCCGCTCCTTCTCCCCTCTCGTTTCCCGCCACAGCGGGAGGGCGACCAGGTCGCGCCAACAAGCGGCTAGCTGGCAGCTAGCTGTCGGTTGTAGTGCCGGTCAGGCCATCAGCCGCGCGAGGACCGCATCGGCCGTCTCGACGGGGATGAAGACGCGCGTCTTGTAGGCGATGATCTCGGTGAAGCAGCCGATCGACTTGAGCCAGGCGAGCTGGTTGGCCGGTGCGCCGCTGATCTCGATGCGCGGCCTCGCGTTGACGCGCACGCGCTTCACCTCGCAGACGAACGGTCGCTGGATCGTGATCGTCCCGCCTTCCATCGCGGCGCGCGCGACCTCGGCCGGGCTCAGCACGTCGTTGCTGTCGAGGCCCATCTTCGAGAACAGCGCGGGTACGTCGCCCGGAAACACCATGCGCCCGAGCCAGGAGCGACCCTCGGCATCGACCACGCGGTTGACCACGAGATGGTCGCTCGGCAGCGCCGACCAGATCGGCAGCAGAAGGCCGGTCGCGAGCCGGATCGTCTCGACGTCGAGCTTGCCGCGGATCTCGTCGACCTCGGCCGACCATTCCGCCTCGAACCGTGCGCGGCTGCATTCCTCCCAGGCCGTCTCGTAGAGATCGTCGAGTGCGAGATATTCGTGCCGGGTCGGACGCATCAGTTCGATGCGCGACACCGCCACCCCGTCCTCGGTCAGCCAGGAGCGCGCGTTGGTGCGCAGCGCGACCTTGCCCGACTTGCCGTTGCGCACGAACACGGCGGTCTGGTCGGTATCGGCGATGCGCAGCACGCGCTCGAGCGACATGGGGTTGCGGCGCCGGGTCACCTCGATCGTCAGCAGGTGCGAGGTCGCCTTGCTGACCGGGTCGGTGCGCAGGATCGTATCGTCGAGCACGGTCGCGGTCTCGACCGTCATCGTCTCGACGCCGACATCGAGTGTCCCCGCCTCGCGCGCGGCCGCGACCCGTGCCTCGACCAGCGCCAGGAATTCGTCAAAGATGCAGTTCTGGAGCCCGATCGGCAGCGCCAGCAACCGGTTGAGCCAGCGCTGGATGGGCGGGAGATCCTCCTTCAACACGCCGTCGGTATCGAGCAGTTCCAGGCCGGTGCGATGCTGGAAATCGGTGAGGTTGGTGCTGGTCAGCTTCCCCGCGACGAGCAGGTGATACCAGCTGATGAGCGCCGCCTTGGCGTAGTCGCTTTCGAGATTATCGGCCGGGTCGAACAGATTCTGCCCCCCGGTCTGGCGCTGGCCGCGCGTCAGAGCGCCGAGGCTGTCTAGACGCCGCGCGATGGTCGAGGTGAACCTGAGTTCGCCCTTGCAGTCGGTCGTGACGGGCCGGAACAGGGGCGAGCAGGCCTGATGCGTGCGGTGGGTACGTCCCAGGCCCTGGATCGCGCGATCGGCCCTCCAGCCCGGCTCCAGGAGCAGATGCGCGCGTTGCTGCTGGTTCTTCGCATCGAGGCTGGCATGATAAGACCGCCCGGTCCCGCCGGCGTCGGAGAAGACCAGGATGCGCTTGGTGCCTTCCATGAAGGCGGCGGAATCGGCCTGCGTGGCGCGGGCCGAGCGCGATTCGAGCTTCTGCCCTCCCCCGCTCACCGTGATGAGGCGCTTGGTGCGCCCCGTCACCTCGGCGACCATCTCGGTGCCGAACCGGGTGATGATGGCATCGAGCACGGCCGCGATCGGCGGCAGCGCGCAAAGCTGCTCGACCAGATTGTCGCGCTCGGCTTCGGCTTCGGGGTTGGTGACCGGGTGGCCGCTCTCGTCGAACAGCGGTCGCGAGCGCACCTCGCCGGTGTCATCGCGGAAGAAGGTCATCTGCTGGACCGGGAATGCCCGCGTCAGATAGTCGATCACGGCTTCCTTGCAGTCCGCCATTATCTCGAGCGGAGCGGCAGGAGGCTCGGATTTGCGTCGCTTTGTCATGATTTCACTCC